>JAYUSF010000290.1:0-36402 GCA_043755815.1 Verrucomicrobiota bacterium | reverse complement strand
GGGCATGAAATCGAACACCTCAAGCTTACCCGAGGCCGTCCAAATGCCCTATCGCGACGCCTTCAAACTCAACGCGTGGGCAGGCGTCGCCGTGCTGGCGGCCTTCGTGTCCCGCCTGCTGCTGCTGCGCGACGCCGACCTGACCGGCGCGGTGCGCGTGCTCGTCGCGCTGCTGCCGCTGGTTCCGGGCCTGCTTTACGTCCGCGCTCTCTGGCGCTGGATCACCGGCTTGGACGAACTGCAACGCCGCATGCAGTTCCAAGCGGTCAGCTTTGCGACCCTGACCATGCTGTTGGTCGGGCTGACCGGGGACTTGCTGCAACAGGCCGGCTTCGTCCGGGACCTGCATTTCGGCTGGGAAGGCTACTTCGCCTTCACGTTTGTCCTCTACGCGCTCGGCCTCGCCCGCGCCAACCGCGGCTACCGATGAAGAACCGACTCCGCGAACTGCGCGCGCAGAAGGAATGGTCCCAGGGCGACCTCGCCGAAAAGCTCGGTGTCTCGCGCCAGACCATCAACGCCATCGAGACCGAGAAATACGACCCGAGCCTGCCGCTGGCCTTCAAGGTGGCGAAGCTCTTCAAGCAGCCCATCGAGCAGATCTTCAGCGCCAGTTGATGACGGTAGGCTTGAGCGGACCGGTGGCCTCCCGCTACTGTCATCCGTGCTGCTGCTTTCGCTGAACCTCCCACCAGTAAACCAGTCGCCCTGCTGACAGGGCCGAAGGCCCGTAATGTGATAGCCCGGGCTGAAGGCCCGGGGTAAAGCCCACCCCAACAATCTGTCAGCCCTGCAAGGGCGTCACCCACATGGCCCAGTCTCTCGCCAACATCGTCGTCCATCTCGTGTTCAGCACGAAGGGCCGCCGCCGGTTCCTGCGTGACGATGAACGCGGTCAGCTTCACGCCTACATCACTGGCATCCTCAGGAACCACGATTCGTCCCTCATCGAGATCAACTCGGTGCGAGATCACGTTCACATCCTGTTTGCCCAGTCCAAGAACCACGCACCGGCAAAGATCGTTGAACAGGTGAAGAGTTCCTCGTCGGTCTGGCTCAAGACGCAGGACGCCTGGTATGCTGACTTCGTGTGGCAGACCGGCTAACCCAGCACCGGCAACTCATGCGTCTGCGTCAAAAGCTTGATGGCGTCCGTAGCGTCGGCGAACTGGCCTTTCAACTCCGGCTTGTCGGTGAAGTGATACGAAACGAATCGAGCGCCGCCTTCTCGCTCCAAGCGACTGAAGAAGTAACAAGCGTTCTTGGCTGACTGTGGCGAAGGTCCGACCTGAATGAGGGGGATAAGCTTGAGCGCACGTCCTGAATCCTTCTTCGATAGATAGAGGCGCTCGACATCCAGCCATGTCGTCATTGGGCGAGTCTCCTTGAGGAACTCGTTGTTGCTCCCCATCAGCACTGCGATTTCGTTCTCGAAGACGCCGCGGCGAGGACGACAGTGCAGGGCGTGAATCAATTGGGCTTCCGCCCATGTGTCGGCAATCACTTCCCGTAGTTTTTGGACTTCGGCAAGGAGTTGCTCGTTTCGGAGTTGAGCTTCTTCTTGTCCAACCACGCCGCCGTGACCGCTCCAGTCATTCCGCATTTTGTTCGTCGTCGAAAGAATGGTCGCGAGTTCTTTGCGACTCAGCGCCTCGGGCAGAACGAGGCTCGGGTCAGCAAAGATGTCAGCGCAAAGCGATCTGTCGTTTTGCACGTCTTCAGGCTTCTTTCCATTTGCTGAAAGCAGTTCCCGCGTCTGTTTGCCAAGATACTCGACCACCAGTTTCCACGTTCCGAATGTCGCCCGCTGAAAGCTCAAGTTTTGCTTTAGCATCGCTTCGGAAAGCTTCTGCTTGTGCGGCCCGAACAGAGCCTCGTTGGAACTGAACGCACTGAGCAGGATGACGCTCAGAAACTCGGCCGTCCCCTCGAAGAAGTGGAGAAGGTGCTCGTGCTTAGTTTTGAAGTCTTGGCTAGGTGTTGCCTGCCATGCGCGGAGAATTGACGCGAGAGGGAACGGCAATGTCTCGAACCACTGGTCGAGGCGTTCAGCCGTGTGCTCTTTGAGTCCACCGCCAAGCCGTTTGGATAGACCGCTCAACCGTTGCTCAACGCTGGCTGCCGTGCGCGGATCGGCCCACAGTTCTCGCCGGAATTCCCCAAGCTCGTTTTGAAGGCCAAGCAGCGTGTTCTGCTCTGCGGTAAGGCGTGCCTCGATTTCCAACATCGTTCGTTGTGTCTTCAGGTCTGGCACGAACAGGCAAAGCCCCTTGAGCGTTTGTTTGTTCAACTTCGGAATGAAAGCGCCCGTCTTGCTCGATTGGCGTAGCTCTTTGCCGAAGTCCGAATTGAGGAAACGAGCGACGAACCGTGCATTGGATTTCGATGGGTCAATGACGACTTGGGCGTAGTTCTGTTTCTTCAGCGTCAGGTCGCTGAGTGAGTCCACGACATTGCTGTTGCCAATGAGTGGGACGAACAGCGCGTTGTCCTGCGCTACGAAGGCAAAGTCCCCACCAAACCGGCCAAGATTGATCGCGGTTGCCAACTCCCCTAGTTCCACTGCTGGAGAGCCAAAACGGCGTTCCATTTCTCTAAATCGCTCGTCCGTCCGGATCGCCCCAAGGCTTGTGAATGACAGCGGGTCAACAAACCGGCCCAATTCCAACGCGCCGGCTTCTCGGCCTTGCCGAAGGTTGTCGAGGATTTGGAGGTTCGACTTCTCGTCACCGGATAGCTGCGCAACGAACATCCGGTCTGCTGGCTTTGGGCGGACAATCACCAAGTAGGTGGAGATATTTGTGTAGGGAGCAAAGGTTCCGGATGGCAGTGCCAGCGCTGCTTCGACTCCCAAACCTAGGACGCCGAACTGTCGAAGAACCGACTGCGGCGAGAAAAAGAAGGATGGCGTCACCACGAACAAACCAACGCCTGATGGACTCAGGTGAAGTGAGGCTGCCACCATCAGAACATTGCCCGGGTTGTCTCTCAATTCGACCTTCTCTCCGGACGCGCTCACAACCACCGGCGGGGGTCCAGACCGAGCGTTCATTGGCAGAATGCTCGCAACGATGTCGAACTTCTGGGTCACCGCATCGAGCAAACGCAGCGGCTCGCCAAGCTGCCAACTGACCTCCGGGACAAGAACTTTCCCAAGCTCGTGCTCAGCTTCGATTTGCGTGAACGCCAATGCCTCCTTCGGCTGGCACGCCTCACGTAACACTTCGATCAGAAAGCCAGTGCCCGCCCAAGGATCACAGATTGTTTTTGGCGAAAAGTCTTTGGCCAACGCTCCAAAGACTCCGGCGAGCCATTCCGGAACGTGGAACGTCCCGCCCATCCGCCCGAAACGAGCCGCGAAGAACTGTCCCCAAGTGACGAGGTCTTTTGCGGCAAAACGGATTCCCTCTTTCTGGAAGAACTCCGCCAACCCTTCACGTTCGATGAATGGTGAATTACGGAGTTTGTCGAATTTGTGCCGGAGTTCTTGGTTCATAGGTTTCCCGAGAATGACTGCCGCAAAATGGACTGGTGAAGGAGGGGCGTCGAGTGCGCCGCTCAGTTCCCCGTCAGATACTTCAGCAGCTCGATCTGTTCGCGGTCGGGCAGGGATTCGAGCAGTCCTTCGGGCATGAGCGAACGGTCGCTGGTTTCGCGTTTGGCGATGTCCGACTTGGCGATGACGACCTGTTCGGTGGTCGTGCGCAGGGTGAGCGCACTGCCGGTTTCGCTCAGGATCAAGCCGGAGATCGTGTCGCCGGCCTTGGTCTCGACGGTGGTCATCTGGAAGTCGGTGCCGATGACCGCGTTGGGGTCCATCACGTTCTCCAGGAAGTAACGGATGCCGTTTTTGCCGGCGCCGGTGAGTTCTGGCCCGAGGCGCTGGCCGTCCTGTTCGAGGACGTGGCACGACATGCAGAGCTTCTGGAAATGCTTCCGACCCTCGTTTGCCGAGTAGGCCCAAAGCGGCGCCTCGTCGAAGGTCTTCTGGAGCTTGGCCATCGCGGCTTCCTTCTCGGCTGGGCTGTTGCCGATGCGACCCCACGTGGCGGTGACGCGACGGGTGACCTCGGCGTCCTTGAGCCCGGCAAGCTGGCGGACGTGGAACGCGGTCAGCAGGTCGCGCTTGAGCGAACCGGACGCAACGGCATCAAGCAGCGCGAGGGCGAACGTGGGCCGGCTGGTCAGCGTGGCGAGCGCGGCGCTGCGGTCGTTGGCGTTGAACTGGGCGATGCGAGCGAGCAGGGCGGGGGCAATCTCGGGGGCATTGAAGCGGCCGAGCAAGCTGATCACCGGTGTGCGGAAGGCGGCGTCGTCGAGCAGCGCGAGCAACACGGGCAGGGCGGTGGCGTCCTGCGCGCGGTTCAGCACGGCGAAGGCGTGTTTGCGGTCATCGACTGCGGCCTGGCGGTCGGCGAGTGTGGTGCGAAGACGCGGGAACATGGAGGCATCGCCGAACACGGCGGCGAGGCGTTCCGCGTCACGTTGGATGCGGCGGTCGGGATTCGCGTAGAGGGCGGTGGAGGTTTCCTTCCAGGCCTCCGGTTGCGGCACGTTGGCGCGCGGTTCCATCGCCAGCCAGACACCCGCGAGCCGGCGGCGAAGATCCTCGCCGTCCAGCCGGCCCAAAGTGCGGACGACGTGGTTCAGCGGCTCGCCTTCGAGCGTCGATCCATACCAGTAAATCCAGTCCTTCAGCACCGGGATGGCGGTGCGGGTGGCGAGGTAGAAAGCCTTGTCCGGCGCCTTGGCCATGAGCGGCGCGAGGCTGTGCCAGAGGAGCAGGGGCAGGTTGCGGTCGTCCTTGTCCTCAGCGCGTTGGGCGAGGGCTTCGACCAGTTTCCACGCGGTCTCTTCGGGCACCCGCTGAATCGCAGAGGCGAGGCTGCGTCGCACGACGGCTGAGGAATCGGCCTTGGCCATCTGGACGAACTGAGCGAGCTGTTCCGCAGACGCCTGCCGTGAGTCCGTGGCGAGGCGGATGCCCCAACTTCGCACAAATTCGTCCGGGTCCTTCAGGGCGCGCTCGGCGACCTGGGGCGTGAAGTGCCCGACGGCATTGACGCTCCACAGCCCGCGCAGGCGGAGAGCCGGGTCAACGTGATTGGCGAAGATGCCGCCCAGCGCGCCCGCGACTTCGCCATCGAACGGCCGGGACTGGGCGCGTTCGTGGAGCAGCCGCCGGGCGGTGCGGACGAACCACTCGTTCTTGTGTCCGTGCAGTTGGACGAGTTCCGCATCGGACTTTGCCGCGAGATTCACCTTCACCGGCTTGTAGGTGGCCTGCCACTGCATCCGGTAAAGGCGGCCGTTGGTGCGGTCCCAGCGTTCGGTGTTGGGGTTGTGGCAGTGCTGCGGGTCATACCAGTCGATGAAATACACCGCGCCGTCGGGGCCGCATTGGAGGTCCACGGCGACGTATTTCGGGTCGCTGCAGAAGAACGGGTCCTTGCCGGCGTGAACCGTGTTGTAGCCGGAGGCGTCGCGGAGGTTGACCTGCTGGTTGATCTGGTGGCCGTGCAGGTTGTGGGTGAACAGGTGGCCTCGGAACTCGTCGGGCCAATTGTCGCCGAGATAGATCATGGTGCCGACGTGCGAGTGGCCGCCGTAGATCGCGTCACTGCCCCGCACTCCCGCGCCGCCCGCGCCGTGGTCGTAGCGGGCGGAGGCGAGCAGGAAGTTGCGGAAGCCGGGGAAGTCGGCCGGCGGATTCGCGACGATGAACGGCGCGTAGTTCGCATTGGCCTGGTTCCAGAACTGGCCGCCTTGCATGACGTGCGTGGTGCCGCCGCGGCCCCAATAGCTGCGGCAGTGCGTCATGAAGAGTTCGCCGTGCTCGTCGTAGTCCAGGCCCCACGGATTGCTGCCGCCGTGCGCGAAGACCTCGAACTCTTGCCGCACCGGATGGTAGCGCCACACGCCGGCGCGGAGTTCGTTGCGTTCGTTGTCCTTGGTGCCGGGCTTGCCGATGTGGGCGAGGTTAAAAACGCCCTGGATGCCGTAGAGCCAGCCGTCCGGACCCCAGAGAAAACTGTTCAGGCACTCGTGCGTGTCCTGGTAACCGAAGCCGTCGAGCAACACCTGCGGCGCGTTGTCGGGAACGTCGTCGTGATTCTTGTCCGCGATGAAGAGCAGTTCCGGCGCGGCGCCGACCCACACGCCGCCATGGCCGACTTCAAAGCCGCTGACGAGGTTCAGTCCTTCGGCGAAGACCTTGCGCGTCTCGAAGCTGCCGTCGCCGTCCTGGTCCTCGAAGATGACGAGCTTGTCCTCGCCCTGGCCGGCGGGCCGCTTGGTCGGATAGCTGTAGGCTTCGGCAACCCAGATGCGGCCACGTTCGTCGAAGGCAAAGGCGACGGGCTGATGGAGGTCGGGTTCACCGACCACGAGGTCCACCTTGAAGCCCTCCGGCACATACATCTGCGCGACGGTCTGCTCCGGGCCGGGCTTCGCAGGCGAGGGCAGGGGATTGGGCTTCAGGTGTTGGAGCACCGGGCTCGACTTGAGCCGCTCGACGTTGGGCAACGGGTCTTCGGCGCGGGCGAAGGGAACCAGCACGGAGCCGGTCAGGGCGGCGATGATGACGGTGCGGCCAAGCAACGACGGGAAACGCATTGCGCTGGCATACCGGAGCCAGGGGCCGCTGTAAAAGGAACTGCGCGAAGTCGGCGTGAACGAAGCGCTGCTGGAAACTGTGTGCCTTGGGGTAGGGCTGCCAACCGAGGCGTCCC
This sequence comes from Verrucomicrobiota bacterium, assembly GCA_043755815.1. Classification (GTDB taxonomy): domain Bacteria; phylum Verrucomicrobiota; class Verrucomicrobiia; order Limisphaerales; family UBA9464; genus CAIWAH01. Next base: position 29,671 of record JAYUSF010000290.1, on the reverse strand, counting down.
GAGCCCTATGCGGAACTTCCGACGGCACGTCCCCACGTTGGCATCCTCGCGGTGATCGACGAATTCGGCTGATGCGTGAGAACCGCGCGGGCTTTCCGACGGAGGCATTGCCTTAGTGGGAGCGCCGGGAATTGCCCGGCCATGACGCGGTTCCATTCAGGTCGAGCGTTGGTCGGCGCTCGTTCATTTCACCAACGAGGCTGGGCAATTTTTCGAAAGCGCGCGTGTTGGCGCGCCATTCGACCGCGTATTGTTCCTTACGCCAAAATCGGCTTCACCACTTCGCCATGCACGTCCGTGAGCCGGAAGTCGCGGCCCTGGAAGCGGTAGGTGAGCTTCAGGTGATCCATGCCGAACAGGTGCAGGATCGTCGCGTGCAGGTCGTGGACGTGGACCTTGTTTTCCACGGCGTGGAAGCCGAAGTCGTCGGTCTTGCCATAGACGGTGCCCGGCTTGATGCCGCCGCCGGCCATCCAGATCGTGTAGCCGTGGGGGTGATGGTCGCGGCCGATCTGATCGGGCTTGAGCGCACCCTGCATCATCGGCGTGCGGCCGAATTCGCCGCCCCAGAGCACGAGCGTTTCGTCGAGCAGGCCGCGTTCCTTGAGGTCCTTGATCAGCGCAACGGCCGGCTGGTCGGTTTCGGCGCAGCGCTTCTTGAGGTCGAAGACCAGGTTGCCGTCGGGGCCGCCGTGGTGATCCCAACCGCGGTGGTAAAGCTGCACGAAGCGGACGCCGCGTTCCACCAACCGGCGGGCGAGCAGGCAGTTGTTGGCGAACGACGCCCGGCCCGGCGAGGTGCCATAGGCTTCGTGGGTCTTCGCGGTCTCCTTCGAGATGTCCATCACCTCCGGCACGCTGGTCTGCATGCGGTAAGCGAGTTCGTAGGAGTTGATGCGCGTCTCGATCTCGGGGTCCCGGAGCACGTCGTAGCGCATTTGGTTCAAGTCCTTCAGCGCATCGAGCGACTGGCGGCGGCGTTTGGCGTCGATGCCGGCGGGATTGCTGACGAAGAGCACGGGATCGCCCTGCGAACGAAGTGTGACACCCTGATGGACTGTCGGCAGGAAGCCGCTGCCCCACGCGGCGTTGGTGAGGGGCTGGCCCACGCCGGTCATCAGCACCACGAAGGCGGGCAGATCCTTGTTCTCGCTGCCGAGACCGTAGCTGAACCACGAACCCATGCCCGGCCGGCCGGCCAGTTGCGCGCCGGTGTTCATGAAGATCGTCGCCGGGTCGTGGTTGAAGGCCTCCGAATAAAAGCCCTGCACGAAGCACACGTCGTCCACGATGGTCTGGAGCTGCGGCATCAGCTCGCTGAGCCACATGCCGGACTTGCCGTATTGCGCGAACTTGTAGGGTGAGGCGAGCAGCTTGGCCTCCTTGCCGATCTGCGCGAGGCGGATGTTTTTCACCAGCTCCTCGGGCACCTGCTGGCCGTTGCGCTTCTGGAGTTCCGGCTTCGGGTCGAACAGGTCGAGGTGCGACGGTCCGCCGGACTGGAAGAGGTAGATGATGTTCTTGGCCTTGGGCGCGAAGTGCGGTTTGCCGAGCGTGGGCAAGCCGCTGTCGGCGGCGAGCAGCTTGTCGTTGAGCAGCGAACCGAGCGCGAGCGCGCCCATGCCGGTGCCGCACTGCTGGAGGAACCGGCGGCGGGTCGTGGTGCGGAGCGAATCGAGGACGGGCGAGGGGAGGGAGTTCATAAATCGGAGCGCGGACGGTCACGTCCGCGAGAGGGTTTCGGTTTCGGGGTTGCGAACGACGCAATGAAATGGATCCCAGACCAACTTCGTGTCCGGGCTTAAAGTCTCGTTCTTGCGGACGTGACCGTCCGCGCTCCGGTCCAGCCAGCATCCGGCCAGCAAGTGTCCGCGAAGCAGGCGGGTTTCCGCATCGGAGGTTCTCCAGTGCCAGCGAGCGTTGGCGCTGCTGTAGGTCCAATCGCTCGTCGTCGGGCAGAGTCCGGCCTTGATCGGGTTATCCTCGATGTATTTCCACGCCTTCGAGAAATGCTCCACGTCACGAACAAAACGGTCCCAGTAGTCCGCCTGCCAGAAGGCGCCGCGGCGGCGCAGCATTCGGTTGGCAGCCGCGGCGGTGTAGGATTTCCATGACTTCATCAACGACCCCAGCGATTCCCACTGCTCCACCAGCAGGTGGACGTGGTTGGGCATGATGACCCACGCGAGCAGTCGATACCGCTCGCCGTCGAAGCGAAGGAGGTTTTCCTCCACAAGGGAAGCAACCTCCGGCCGGGTCAGATGGCATTCACCCAGTCCGCGATCCAGATACGCCTCCAGCTTTCGTCGTCGTTCCCGTTCGTCCTGGATGCGGGTCAGCGGCTCCCATTCGTGGTTCAGTTCGGGAGGAAACGAGTCGCCCAGGCGATAGGTGAGCATCTGGACCAACCCCGGCTTGTCACAGTGTGGAAGATATCCCCGCTCGTTCCATCCCTTGAAGGACTCCGGCGTCACGACGCCTAACGTCTCATCTAGGTCGCGCTTGGCGGCGACGCCCCTTGCGGTGTGATGACGTGGCGAGTTTGGCTTCATGGTGCGCCTAACGGAGCGTGGACGGCCACGTCCGCGTGATTGCCCGGTTGCAAGCCAAGTTCGGCGAACAGTTCAGCCTGGGCGTTCATCGGGTATGATTGGGTTCGATCGGGGTGTTCTTGCGGACGTGGCCGTCCGCGCTCCTATGGGCGGCGGGTGGAGGCGCGGAGCGAGTCGAGGACGGGCGAGGGGAGGGGGTTCATGCGCGGTGGGGAAAGTGGTCAGTAATCAGTGATCAGTATTCAGTGGGCGAGGGCAGTGCGCCGGGTGGCTCGGAGCAAAAGTAGCCGGTGGCGTCGTCGCGGAGAGAGGTTGAGTCACAGAAGGAAGAGGCTCGCTCCATCATGCTGCCGAGCCTCCGGCCGATCTCTTCGCAGAGACCGAGCAGGCGGGCGCATTCGGTTGTGGGGAGATATCCGTCGTCCTTGGCGGTTTCCAACCAGTGCTGGGTTTCCATCTGTTCGGCATCGGCGTCGGTCAGCTTGGAAACGAAGTGCCGCTCGTAGGCGCGCTTGGCCCACGACTCGGCAATCTGCGCACCAATGGAGCGAGCCGCGCGGCGAAGCTGGTCCGTCAGCGAATACTTTTCTTCCGACGGAAATGACTTCGACACTCTGAACACCTCCCGCGAGAGCTGCCGTTGTTTCTGGTAAACAATCAGCTCTCTGAAGCTTCTGGCGTAAGGCAAGGCGTTGGAACTCATGACGCTCTCCACTGATTACTGAACACTGATCACTGATTACTTCCTCATCCCTTTGTCAGCGCCTCATCCAAGTTGAACAGCACGTTCGCAAGCATCATCCAGGCCGCGAGCTTGCGTTCGTCCAGCGTCGCCGGGCGTTCGGCGGAGCCGACTTGGAGCAACTCCGCGGCGGACTTCGCGTCGCGGCCGAAGCTGCCCTGCTGCTGCCGAACGTAGGCGAGCAGGCGTTTGGCCTCGTCCTTCGTCGGCAGGCGGCCGAGGCAGGTGCGGAAGGCGAACTCAACCCGGGCCGCGTCGTCCTTGCCGCCTTCGGTCAGGATGCGCTGGGCGAAGACGCGGGCGGCTTCGAGCAGCGTGGGATCGTTCAGCGCGGCGAGCGCCTGCAACGGCGTGTTGGTGCGCGGCCGGCGCGCGACGCACACCTCGCGGCTCGGGGCGTCAAACGTCGCGAAAGTTGGATACGTGCAGACGCGGCGCCAAAAGGTGTAGAGGCCGCGGCGGTAGAGGTCTGGGCCCTCGCTCACGGGCCATTCGTCCATGCCGATCTCGGGACGCAGGAAGCCGATTTCCTTCCACAGGTTCGGCACCTGCACGGGATAGACGCTCGGGCCGCCGAGCTTGGGATTCAGCAGGCCGCTCACGGCGAGCGCGTGGTCGCGGATCATCTCGCCGTCCATGCGGAAGCGCGGGCCGCGGGAGAGCAGGCGATTGTAGAAATCCTTTTCCAGCCGCGTGGCGTCGGTGGCGGCGCTCTGGCGGTAGGTGGCGGACATCACGATGAGCTTCTGCATCGCCTTCACGTCCCAGCCGGAGCGGATGAACTCCGAGGCCAGCTAGTCCAGCAGTTCCGGATGCGACGGTGCCTCCCCCTGGCGGCCGAAGTCCTCGCTGGTCTTCACGAGGCCGGTGCCGAAGCAGCGTTCCCAAAAGCGGTTCACCGTGACGCGGGCGGTGAGCGGGTTTGCCGGATCGACGAGCCATTGGGCCAGACCAAGACGGTTGGCGGGCGCGTTGGCGGGCAAGGTTGCGAAAGCGGCCGGAACGCCGGCGGTCACATCCTTGCCCTTGGTCAGGAAGTCGCCGCGCAGGTGGATGTAGGTGTCGCGCGGCTTGGGCTCGCTGCGCTCCTGCATGACGAGCGACGTGAACTTCTGCGACGCGAACTGCTTCTGCTTTTGTTCAAGGCGGAAGAGTTCCCGCTCCAAGTTGCGGATCGTCTCCGAGGAAGCCCGTTGAGTGGCAGCGATGAGCTTGATCTGCTCAGGTGTGCGGCTGGCGGGCACGACAGTCACGGCGCTGCGGACGTCGGCCGGCACGGGCCAGAGCGCGCCGAGGTCTTTCTCTGTCGTGACCGAAATGCGGAAACGGCCGATGCAATGGCTGTTGCCGTGGTAGTGGTCGAACTTGAACGAAAGCGTGCTGCCGCCCTTGAAGCCGGCGGGTTCCTTCAGGTGCGCGATGAGGAAGTGGCGTTCGCCGAACTTCGGCCCGATGGCCCAGCCGGTCTTGGGATTCCGGTCCACGGCGTGTTCGGCGCGGTAGTATTGCTGCTCCCAATCGGCCGTGGCGCCGGCGAAGAAGAGGTTGGTATCGGCAGGGGCGCGGACGGCCTCGTCCGCGAGTTGGTTTTTGCGAGCCGCACTGGCGGACGTGACCGTCCGCGCTCCGTTGGCGAGTGGCGCGGCGGCGAAGGCGAACTCATCGAGGATGAAGTTGCCGCTGGCGCCCCAGCGGCCGGGGCCATTCTTGGGCAGGCTGGGATCGGGCAGCACTTCCAGCAGCACGGCGGTAATGCCGGTGAGGTCGGTGTCGGCCTCGACGGAAATCGTGTCGTAGATCGGGTTCACGCCCGTGCCGAGCAACGAACCGTCGGCGAGGTTGGTGTAGCCGGAACCGCCGGTAGAATTCGCGTTCTTCAGGTTCAGCACCCGCCAGACGTCGCCCTTCTTCGCCACGGACTTTTCCCACTTCATCTGTTCGGCGGACAGTTTGGTTTCCGCGGTGCCCAACTCCTGCTTGGCCTGCTCCAGCCGGGACCGGACAAAGGATTCCGTCTGGCTCAGGTCGGGCTTCGGCACCTCGACGTTCGGCCCGAGGCTGTAGTTCCCGGCGTCGGTGCTGTTGTTGAAGAACGCGTAGAGCCGGTAGTAGTCCTCGTGCGTGATCGGGTCGTATTTGTGCGTGTGGCACTCCGCGCACGCCAGCGTCAGGCCGAGCCAGGCGGTGCCGAGCGTGGCCACGCGATCCTTCACGGCCTTGGTGCGGTATTCCTCGGCGTCGCCGCCGCCCTCGTCGTTGACCTTGGTGTTGCGGTTGAAGCCAGTGGCGATCTTCTGCTCCAGGGTCGGGCTCGGCACCAGGTCACCGGCGAGCTGGTCAAGCGTGAACTGGTCGAAGGGCTGGTTGCGGTTGAAGGCCTTGATGACCCATTCGCGATACGGCCAGATCGAGCGCGCGAGGTCCACCTGGTAGCCGTTGGAGTCGGCGTAGCGGGCCAGGTCCAGCCAGCCGCGCGCCATGTGTTCGCCGTAATGCGGCGAGGAGAGCAGGCGGTCCACGAGCCGTTCATAGGCCCTGGGCGAAGTGTCGTTCAAAAACGCCTCCACTTCCGCCCAGCTTGGGGGCAGGCCGGTCAGATCCAGCGAGGCCCGGCGGATCAGGGTTTCCTTTTCCGCCTCGGGCATGGGGGAGAGTCCCTCACGGTCGAGCCGGGAGAGGATGAAGCGGTCAATGTCGTTGCGGACCACCGCCAAGGCGTTCCGCTGAGCCGGCGGCTGCGGGTGGCTGACGGGCTGGAAGGCCCAATGCCTGCGCACGGCGTCCTCGGGCCAGACGGCACCTTCCGCGATCCAGCGGCGCAGGCTGGCAATCTGGTCGGGGGTGAGCTTCTCGCCTTTGGACGGCATGACCTCGTCCGGGTCGGTCGAGGTGACGCGCTGGATCAGTTCACTCTCGTCGGCGTTGCCCGGCACGAGCGCGACCTTGCCCGACTTGGCCGGCCTGAGCGCCGCGGCCCGGGAGTCAAGGCGCAGGTCGGCCTTCTGCTTGTCGGGCCCGTGGCACTCGGAGCACCGCTTGACGAGGATCGGCTCGATCTCCCTGGCGAAGTCGGTGGCGGCGAAGGCGGCCGGGGGGAACAGGGCGAAGGCCGCGGCGAACGGCAGCAGGAAGGCGACGGGAGTTCGCCGCCGAAGCGGAACGGGAGACGGGTGCGCGCGCATGGCTTGGAAAACCTGCGGCGATTTTCGGAAAACGCGGGCGAAAGGCGAGTCTGGAGACGCGGAACCGCGGAAATTCTGGTCCGGCTAAAATTTTCCCGCGAGCGGCGGCTGACCGCAAGGAGCAGGAAGGGCGTCGGGCACGCCGTCGGGGCGATGGGTTCGGCCGTTGGGACAGCGGGAAGTTGGTCCGGCGGGTCGCCGGCGCATTCGCCTGCCCGCCTGCGTCGTCGAGGCGGATCGCGCGAGGCGGGGCCATTTTTTGGAGCCCGGACTCGGACGGTTACTGACGGATGAGCTGGAGCAGGTTTTGCGGGATGCTGTTGGCCTGCGCCAGCATCGAGGTGCTGGCCTGGGTGAGGATGTTGAGTCGGGAGAAGTTCGTGGACTCCTCGGCGATGTCCGTGTCCGAAATGCGGGAATTCGCGGCCATCAGGTTTTCCTTGGCGACCGACAGCACCTCCGCCGCGTAGGAGAGGCGTGACTGGGAAATGCCCGCCGAAGCGCGGTCGGAAGAAAGCTGGGCAATGGCCGCGAGCACCTTGCTCAGCGCGTCCCCGGCGTTCGCGATGGTGTCAATCGTGGCGGACGTGACGTCGGTGTAGGTCACGTTGTTCAGGTCGATTCCAGGCAGGGTGAACGTGTTGCCTTCGGCGTCGATGGGGACGTCGAGGTCCGTCCCGTCGAAGAGCGGGACGCCGTTGAAATCTTTGCTGGCCGCATCGGTCACGAAGCTGGCGATGGTCGTGAACTCCTGATTGTAAAGGGCCCGGTTTGCGTCGGTCTTGGTGCCATCCTGGGCCAGAATGGCGAGTTCGCTGAGTCGATCCAAGGCCCGGCCGATCTTCTCGAGGTAGCCGTCCTGGACCTGGGCATAGGAAACGCCGTTGGCGACGTTGGATCGGGCGGCACTGACCCGGTTGGCCTCAGCGCGCATGTTGGCGGCGACGGCGAGGCCGGCGGCGTCGTCGGCCGGATTGATGATCCGGTTGCCGGAACTGAGGCGCTGGAGGGATTTGTTGAGGGCCTGGTTGGTGCGCTCCAAGGTGTTGGAGGCGGCCATGGCGACGATGTTTTGCTTGATTGTCATAACGATCCTTGTTGGGGGCTATCCGGGGCTTTTCAGAGGCAGGGAACTAGAGGGCAGGGGCTTCAGGGGTGGTTGACGGAGTGGCTGCGGCGGTGGGCGGATGGGGACGGCGTGGCAGGCGCGGGACCGCCGGCTGGCCGGTGGTCAGGGCTTCGCGGTTGCTGCGTTGGATTTCGTCATAGATTTCCTGACGATGAATGGGCACCTCGGCCGGGGCCTCGATGCCGATGCGAACCGCGTCGCCGTCCAGGCGGACGATCTTTACCAGGATGCGTCCGTCGATGATGATGCTTTCGCCAACTTTACGTGAGAGGACGAGCATGGCGTGGGTTAGGCTGCGGTTGGGAGGGGGTGGCGGACGGAAAAGTCGCCCGCATTCAGCGGCACGACCTGCTTGGCAACCGAGGTGGTGCGATTTACCACGATGGGTCCCTTGAAGTTCACGCTGGCTTCGCCAGTCTGGCGGAGCGTGACGATGCTGTAGAGCTGGGCTTCGCCCGGCTCCGTCAGCTTGAGGAAGGCGGTGTCCTCGTTGCTGACGTCCGGCGCATAAGTCGGCAGGACCTCGAACGGAGAGACGACCAAGAAGGTGACGGCCGCGTCGTCCTCGGATTGCAGCCAGCTAAACGGCGAATCGGGGGCGGTGCGCCGCAGGGCGAATCGCTTCAGGGGCTCGAAGCCCAACAACCCGAGCGGGAAGTGGAGCTGCTGGGCGGGAGGCGCCGTTTGGTTGGCTTGCTCTTCAGACATGGCTTCTTGCGTTGAATCCTTCGTGCGGCGGGCCTAAAGCAACGGGTGTGCCACGCCCCGAAAGCCTTTGAAAATGGTAAAAGCTGCCGGGAAAACTGGCAAAAATGGGCGCTGGCTCTGCCTGCGAGCCAAGAGTGCGGCAATTTCGGCCGGGTGACCGGCTAAAACTTCCGTTTCTTGGAACCAAGGGCGGTCTGGTGGCTGATGGCGAGGCAGTCCGGGCGTCGGATGAAGGTGATTCGGTTGAGAAACGACGCCCGGATCTGGCCGGTTGGGCCGACTGGATTCGATCGTGCCGGTCTGGTTACCTGGCCAAATGCGGAATGGCCGGGCATTGCCCGAAGCAAGCCAGCGACGTTTCAGCACCGGCGGCTCGGCATTCGGTGATCCCACGGGCGCAAGCCCGGGGAGCAGAGGATTCTTCGAGAACGCTTCGGCGGGGTGACCTGATCGCGTTCTCGCCCTCTGCCACTCATCCGTCCACCCAATCGAGTCAGCCTCGCTCTGCGGTGGTCACCCCGCGGCCCAAGTGGAGATAGGGCGTCCGACGGCACTCGAAGCGGCCGGCAGGAACCTCGGACTCCCCACACCACGTTTCTTCATCCGGTCGCCGGAGGTTTTCGCACTCCGTCGATTCCCCGAGCCAGCCCATTTCTCCCCATTCATCCAGGCGCGTCCTCAGGACTTGGAGCCTTCCCAGCTCAAATCCGGTAACGAATGCCTAGAGGGACCCCCCGGTATCTCCCGCAGATTCAGGACGACCGCGGATTGGCTTCACCGAATCCAGCTTTGGCGTTCCTGAATCTGCGGGAAAACCTGAGATTCCGGGAGTCCCCTAAAGTCGAAGGGATTTCTTGCCGATCTTCCGGCAACGGCACCTCCGGGTTGATTCCCGGCGAAGCCCTGAAGTCCCTATCCCCCATCCCACCATGAGTCTGTTCAGCAACGAAAGGGTGGCAATCGGACGGCCCATATCGCCCGCCCACGCGCGGATTATGATCGTTTCGCCCGTCAACTTGGCGGACCCGATCGGTCGTCGTCGCGTCCGGGGGGCACTACTCAATTCTCCAAGGTAAATTATGGCTTCCCCTTCCTCACCAACAGCCGGTTCGCAACAGATGGTCGCCGTCGGCATGGGCGACTTCGCGGTTTCCAACGTCCGCAACACCGTGTTCGCGACCTATTCGCTGGGCGCGTGCGTGGGCATCGCCATCCACGATCCGGTGGCGGGTGTCGGCGGCCTGCTGCACGCCATGTTGCCGGACTCGAAGGTGGATCCCGCCAAGGCGGCCGCCCGTCCGGGGCTGTTCATCGACACGGGCCTGCCCGCGATGCTTCAGGCCGTGTGTGACTTGGGCGCGGAGAAACGCCGGGTGCTCATCCACGTGGTCGGCGGCGCGCAAATCATGGGCGGAGCGGGGTTGTTGAACATCGGGAAACGAAACCACGAGGCGGTCACCCGGGTATTTTCGCAGCTTGGCTTGAAAGCGGACGAAGAGCAGGTCGGCGGTTTGCTGAACCGCTCCATGACGCTGAAACTCAAGACCGGAGAGCTGAAGGTCAGGATTTCAGGCCAGGAGGAGCCAGTCGCCCTATGCAACAACTAGACAGCTACATCGACCGGATCCAGAACCTGCCGCCGGCGCCCGCACTGTTGCCGCAGTTGCTGGGCCTGTTGCAGCAGTCCGACATCAATCTCAGCCGGGTGATCCAGTTGGTCGTCCATGATCCGGCCCTGACGGCGAGCGTGCTCCGGTTGAGCAACACCGTGGCGTTCAGCCGGGGTGGGCGGGTCGAAAACCTGGGAGATGCGATTGCCTCGCTGGGCTTCGAGACGGTCTACCGGCTGGTGGTAACGGTTTGCGGTTCGAAAACCGTGAGTTCAAGGCAGGCCGGCTACGGTCTGGCCGCGGGCGAACTCTGGAAACACTCGGTGACCGCCGCGGTGGCCGCTCAGATCGTCGCGCACGACTGCCAGGAAAACGAGAGCCTCGCCTTTACGGCGGCGCTGCTGCACGACATTGGCAAGCTGGTCCTTTCGCAGGCGTTGGAAGGCCGGCGCGCTGAGGTGGCCGAACAGGTCGAAAAAAACGGCCGTTCCCTGCTGGGCGCGGAGAAGGCCCTCCTTGGCGTGCAGCATGCGGAAGTGGGCGGCCGATTGCTGGCCCGTTGGAATTTTCCGTCGAATCTCGTCGAAGCGGTCACCTGGCACCACCAACCCGCGGCGGCCGGCGCGTTCAAACGCCTGACCGGCTGCGTTTGCGTCGGCAACCTCATCGCGAACCTCATCGGCCAAAGCTACGGCAACCACTCGCTGGCGGTGGAGGGGCGCGCCGAGGATGTGGCGATCCTTGGTATCAATGACGAACGCTTCCAGCGCTACATGATCCGCACTCAGGAAGAGTTTGAGGGGGTCGAGGCGATGGTTCAGATGACCACCTGAACGCGCCGCGGGAACCCCCGAGCATCATCCAACGGTCGCCGCGCCGGCGCGTCGTTTCAGGCTGGGCTGATTCCCGATTCCCGATCGGGCTGATAGCCGCCGCGGCCGACCAGCCGTTCAAAGATCGGCGAAGCCATCAGCGTGGTAATCACCGCCATGATGACCAGCGTGGCGAAGAGTCCCTCCGAAATGATGCCACGCTGCAGACCGATGTTGATGATGATGAGCTCCATCAGGCCGCGGGCATTCATCAGCGTGCCGATGCCCAGCGCCTCGCGGTTTGGAATCCCCGTGGCCCGGGCCGCCAGCCAGCAGGCCACGCCCTTGCCGAGCACTGCCGCCACCAGCACCGCGGCACACATCAGCCAGAGGAAGCCGGTGTTGAGCAGGCCGATCTTGGTGTTGAGCCCCGAGTAGGTGAAGAAGAGCGGAAGCAACAGCGCGACGGTCAGCGGTTGGATACGACCGATCAAATCACGCACCACGATGCCCCGCGGCATGGCGGCGCCCATGACGAACGCGCCGAAGACCGCGTGCAGCCCGATGAGGTCGGTAAACCACGCGCCCAGGGCCATGAGGGCGAGACCGATCACCAGTCCGGCGTCGTTCAGCGAACCTTCCTTCACCAGCCAATGCTGCACCCGCAGCATCAACGGCCGCACGACGAGCAGGGTAAAGGCGACGTAGCCGGCGCCGCCGCCGATGTTGACCCAGGCGTGACTCCAGTTCTGGTCAAAGCTGGCAAGAACGACCGCCAACAGGCACCAGGCGGTGGCATCGTCAATCGCGCCGGCTCCAAGGGCGACCGTGCCCATTGTGGTGCCGGTGAGCTTCTTGAAGTGGATGATCCGGGCCAGCATTGGGAACGCCGTGATGCACATCGACGCGCCGAGGAAGAGCATGGCTTCCATGAGCGAGGTCTTCTTCGGAAACAGCTCCGTGTAGTGGAAGAACACCCAGGCGAGTCCGGCGCCGAGCACAAAGGGCGCAACCATGCCGGCGATGCTGACCGCGACCGAGCTCTTCAGGCGCTTTTGCACGATGTCCACGCGGAATTCCATGCCGACCACGAACATGTAGAGCGCGAGCCCAAGCTGGGAGGCGGGGAACAGGTAACTTTGGGTGTCGCGGGTCGCCTGGGTTCTGTCCCAGGGAAACAGCCACTGCTGTCCCTCCGGCCACAGGAGTCCGAAGAGCGAGGGCCCGAGGAGAACTCCGGCGAGCATTTCGGCCACCACTTGCGGTTGCCCGAAGCGCGCGGCGATCGCGCCGACCACCCGGCAGAAGAGCAGGATCACCGCGATCTGGAGAAAAAATTGAACCGCCAAGTGCAGATTGTTCATTCGATGTCAGTCGGAGTGGTCAAAGCTTAGCGCAACGAGACTTGTAGCGGAAATAGCGGCTTGCTATCGCCTTCATCGCGAACGGTGATAACTCCGCCATGGATCTTCGTCATCTGCGTTACTTCCAGGCGATCGCCGAGGAGCTGAGTTTCTCCCGGGCCGCCCGCCGGTTGAACGTGGTCCAGCCGGCCCTCAGCCGGGCGCTCAAGGAGTTGGAAGCTGAGTTGGGCGTCGAACTCGTCTCCCGCACCCGGCGGGTCGTGAGCCTGACCGCCGCCGGCAAGGTCCTGTTGGAGGACTCGGCCCTCTTGTTCGAACGCCTCGATCAGACCGTGCGCCGCGTGCGTCGCGCGGCCGCCGGGCAGGCGGGTGAACTGCGCCTGGGTTACATCGGACCGCCGACGCAGCAATTCCTGGGGCGCCTGCTGGCGGAATATGGCCGCCGCTGTCCCGATGTGACCGTTCACCTGGAGGAACGCACCCCTGAACGCGTCTGGGAAATGGTCGCGAAGGGACGCATCGACGTCGGACTCACGCGGCCGGTGCCCGCCCACGCGGCCGCCTGCATGGAGGTGCTGCGCCTGCGCGACGAGCGGCTCTGTGCGGCCGTGCCGCCGGGCCATCCGTGGGCCGGCCGCACTTCGGTGCCGTGGAAACAGCTCGCCGACCGGACGCTGATCTTGCTCGCCCGCCGCGAAGGCGCCGGCCTTCACGATGAAATCGTCGCGGCCTGCCGGCAGGCCGGCTTCGCGCCGAAGATCGGCCATACGCCCAGCGTGATCAGCACGGTGCTGCGTTACGTCGAGAGCGGGGCCGGTCTGGGGATCATTCCCGAATGTCTGGCGGAAACCGATGCGTCCGGGCGCTGGACGGCCGTCCGATTGACCCCGCCACAGACCATCCCGCTGGTGCTCGTCTGGCACGGCGAACGCCGCACGCCACCTGCGGCCGCCTTCCGGGAACTGGTGGCCGAATGGATCCGCTCCGGCGAACTCTGGGGTCCGGAATCCTAGCCGAAGCGTGCGGGCCCGGCGGCCGGGACGGAATTCTCCCAACTTTTTCCTAAGAAACCTTATGCGGCCCCGTTATCCCGGTAGCACGGCATGGAATCCCCAGGTTTAACCGCGTCCGCCCCGGCCTCCGGTGCCGACCGCAGCGAGTTCATCCGGGCGGCCCTCGAACGTTTCGAGGCGCCGCTCGTGAGTTACGCGCTCGGCCTCACCGGCGAGCTGGAGTCGGCCCGCGACGCGGTGCAGGACACCTTCCTGCGCCTCTGCGAACAGCCACCGGGTGCGGTGGATGGTCACCTCGCCCAATGGCTGTTCACGGTGTGCCGCAACCGGATTCTCGACGTGCGCCGAAAGGATCGCCGCATGACCGCTCTCACCGAAGTGGAACTCGAACATCGCCCAGCCCCCGGGCCGTCGCCCGACGAATCGGCCGCGACCCGCGACCGGGCCGGCCGCGTCGATGAACTCCTCGCCGACCTGCCGCTGAATCAGCGCGAGGTGGTGCGCCTGAAATTCCAGCACCAGCTCAGCTATCAGGAAATCGCCAGCGTCACCTCCCTCAGCGTCACCAACGTCGGCTTCCTCCTCCACACCGCGCTCAAAACGCTGCGCGGCCGGATGGAACAGCTCGAACGCCTGCCTGCCTGAACCCGAATCCCGCATCCCATAACTGCCATGAAACTTTCCGCTGATTCTCCCGAATTGACCGCCTATGCCCTCGGCGAACTGAATCCCGCCGAACGCGCCCAAGTGGAAGCCGCGCTCCACGAGTCACCCGAGCTGCGCGCGGAGGTGATGGCGCTTCAACACACGGTCGGCCGCCTCGCCGACGAATTTGCCGCCGAACCGTCGGTCGCGTTGTCCGTCGAACAACGCGCCGCCATCGTCGGGCAGGCTGCCAGCCTGCCGGCAGCCGATCCCGTAGGAGCCGAGGTAACGAGGCTCACTTCACCCGCGGAAGATAGAGACTCCTCATGTCGTCTCCTACCTACCGAAGGTGGCCCCACCTTGTGGCAACGCCTGCTGGCCTGGCGGCAGCAACTCATCTGGGCGGCGGTCGGTGCCTGCGCGGTGGCGCTGAGCTTTAGCTTTTGGCCGCGGCAGCGGGACGCACTCACCGAGTTCAATCAGTTGCGTTACCAGACTTTGCCGGCGGTCTCCGACCCGCCGCCGCCGGAGCGGGTTGGCCCCGGCGCCCCGGCAGGACCGTCAAATCGGGACTCGAAACGGGCGGAAGAATTGGAGGCAGTGGTGGTCAGCAAGCCTTTGCCCGACCCGGCTCGCCCCCTCAAAGCACCGTCGCCGGCTGCGTCACCGGTGGTGATTCAACCTGCGCCGGTGTCTCCGACGAGCGCCGCCAGGAAAACTGTGGCCGCACCGGCCGGCGGGGCCGCCGAACCCAAGCTGGCTCAGCGCTATGGACTGGCCCCAAGGGGCGCGCAGGGACTTGACACCGCGATCGCCGAGAGCAAAGCGGCGCCAATGACTGAGGCCCCCCAACCGCAGATGCCGATGGACCCGATCCTGGGCCGGCGTTACGGGCTGGCACCCAGACGTGAATCCTCTGCGACGCCGGCTCCGGCCGATCTGGGGCGGTCGAAGGTGGGCGCGGCGGCCCCGCGGGCGGACGCCTTGGGGCGTGAACGCGCCCGCAGCCTCGTGAAGTCTGCCCCTGCCTCTGCGGTGCCCAATTTCGCCGGCGGCACGGTCATATCCGATGAGCTGATGCCGGAAGCCATGGAGAGCCGTTATCTCCGCTATCGGCCGATCGCTCCCATCTACCCGCAGCCGGGCGGCGAAGGTTACGAGGCATTCGCCGACAATGACTTCAAGTCCGTCGCCAGCGTGCCGCTCTCGACGTTCAGCCTCGACGTGGACACGGCGAGTTACGCCAACACCCGCCGCTTCCTGCGCGAGGGTTCGCTGCCGCCGCGCGCCGCCGTGCGGCTGGAGGAACTCATCAACTACTTCCACTACGACTATCCGCAGCCCAGGGGCGAGCATCCGTTCCTCGCCTCCATCGAGCTGGCGGAATCGCCGTGGAAGGAAGGCCACAAGCTGGTTCGCCTCGGGCTTCAGGCAAAGGCCGTTGACCGCCGCGAACGGCCCGCGGCGAACCTCGTGTTCCTTGTGGACGTGAGCGGTTCGATGGAGCCGGAGAACAAGCTGCCGCTGGTGAAGCGTTCGCTGCGCCTGCTGCTCGACAAGCTCACCGAGCGCGACCGCGTGGGCATCGTGACCTACGCCGGCGAATCGCGCGTCGCGGCCGAACCCACCGGTGTCAGCGCCGCGGGCAAGGCGAAGCTGCTCTCGGTGATCGAGGGGCTCCGCGCCGGCAGCGGCACGCACGGGAGCGCCGGCATCCAGATGGCCTACGCGATGGCGACGAACCAGTTCAACCGCGAGAACGTCAACCGCGTCATCCTCTGCACCGACGGCGACTTCAACGTCGGCATCACCGACCGCGGCGAGCTGCTCAGCTTCATCACCGAGCGGGCCAAGTCCGGCGTGTTCCTGAGCGTGCTCGGCTACGGCATGGGCAACTACAAGGACGGCACGATGGAACTCCTCGCCGACAAGGGGAACGGCAACTACGCCTACGTGGACTCGTTTACCGAGGCCCGGAAAGTCCTGAGCGAACAGCTCGAGGGCACGCTCGTGACCGTGGCGAAGGACGTGAAGGTGCAGGTCGAATTCAACCCGGCCCGCGTAAAATCCTACCGGCTGCTGGGCTACGAAAACCGGGCGCTTAAGGACCGCGATTTCAACGACGACACGAAGGACGCCGGCGAAGTCGGCGCCGGCCATCAGATCACCGTGCTCTACGAGATCGAACCCGCGGTTCCGAACCTCGCGGGGGTTGATCCGCTGCGTTACGCGGGCAAACCCGCGGACGACGAAGTGAAGGCACGGCTCAAGTCAGGGCACGGCGACGAGCTGCTGAACCTCAAGCTGCGCTACAAGGCGCCCGACGGGGAGACGAGCAAACTCATCGAGACACCGGTGAAGGACGGCGATCGCGAGTTCACGCAGGCGAGCAGCGACTTCAAGTTCGCCACGGCGGTCGCCGGCTACGGCATGTTGCTCCGGCAATCGCCACACAAGGCCGAACTCACGTGGGAAAAGGTCTCACGCCTGGCGGAGCAGGGGCTCGGCGAGGACAAGGAGGGCTACCGTGCGGAGTTCGTGGACCTGGTCCGCCGCGCGCAGCAGCTCGGCGGGGGCAGGTGACGTGGGTTGGCCCCTGATACCATTTCCCAGAGACAGTCGGTAACAAATGTGGGCGGTTTCCCCCGGAAACCGCTGCGGGTTGCGGGGCAACCCGCCCACGGTTTAGGCCGGATATCTTCGGGAAATGGTATGACTGGCGCCGCGCCGCCGCAATCGCGCGGCGCTTCAAAGGCACCCGGCCAGGAAGGGAACCGGCGTCTCCACGGGCGTTGCCCGATACGAAATGCGGGTCACGGTGCGAGGCCGCCGCCTGTCAGGCTGTCCCTAACGGCTGCGCGTGATGGTGACCTCCGGCCGATACATCACGCGCACCAGCAGATCGCCGCGTCCGCCGCGCGCTTTCGGCAGGCCTTCGCCTTCCAGCCGGATGACCTCGCCCCGGGCGATGCCGGCCGGGATTTGAACCCGCAGCCGGTTTCCCGTCGGGCCCGGAACCAGTTCACTTCCGCCCTGGGCCGCGCGTTTGGCTTGGATCCGCAGATCGCAACGGAGGTCGGAACCCCGGACCTTGAACCGGAAATCCGGCTTGGCCTTCACCCGGACCAGCACGTGGCCGGCGCCAAAAACACCTTCCCGTCGGATGCGGAAACGGGCGCCCGGAGCCGTCTCCGGCGGAATGACCAGCGGATAAACCTCCGGCCCTTCCGGGTTGCCCGGGTCGTTCACCCGGACTTCCAGCGAGGCTCCCCGGAGGAATTCCTCGATCCGCAGCAGGACGTCTTGGGCGACGTTTTGGGAGGCCTTGCTCCCGCGGGCAGAAGTTTTCGGCTTCGCCGCCGTGGCCAGCGATTCATCGTAGGCTTGGCGCCGTTCCGGATCACTCAGGATGTCGTAGGCGGCATTGAGCTCCTGCGTGCGGGCGATGGCGTCGGCGGAGCCGGGATTGAGGTCGGGATGATGCTGCTTGGCGAGAATCCGGTAGGCGTCACGGATCTGGTCTGCCGAACAGCGGCGGTCAAGACCGAGCGTGGCGTAGCAATTGGGGTGGGCACGGGGCACGGTTCAGAAGGTAACGGGGTGAGCCGGAGGACAGAAGCCCGCAGGTTCGCCGGTCGCTGCGCCGGGTGGGAAGAAATTGACCGGGCCGGGCGAGGTAAACGCTTTCCCGCTGGGATTGACCGTCCAATGATGCCGCCACCGATGGATCTCGCTTCACCCGCCATCCTCAGTCGCAACCGCGCGGACGTCCGCGTCACCGGCGCGACGCTGTGGTTCCTGCCGGTGCGGACCCGCGTGCCGCTCAAGTTCGGCACTGAGGCGCTTACGTCCGTGACCTGCGCCCGCGTCCGGCTGCGGGTTGTGGGTCGCGATGGCCGCGCGGCGGAAGGCTGGGGCGAAACCCCGCTCAGCGTGCAATGGGTCTGGCCCAGCCAGTCACCCTACGGGCCGCGCCATGACGCGCTGAAACTCTTCTGCGAACTGCTGGCGAATGCGTGGGCCAACTTCGCCGACTGGGGCCACCCGCTGGAACTCGGCCACGATTTCACCGAACTGCTCCTTCCGCGCCTGCTGGAAGATTTTAATGCGAGTCGGTTGGCCGGTAGTGGGACAGGCATCCTTGCCTGTCTCACGGGCTTCCAGCCCGTGAAGCCCACCGGGGCTGGAAGCCCCGGAGACAGGCTGGAAGCCTGTCCCACTGACATCCCCTGGCTCGCCGCGCTCGTCTGCTGCTCCGCGTTCGACCTCGCGCTGCACGACGCCTTCGGAAACCTCCATGGCCGGCCCACCTACGCCACCTACGGACCGGAGTTCCTAAACCGCGATCTCGCCGCCTTCCTCAAGCCCGCCGCGGATTCGGCGGTCTCCTTCGCCGGCAAGTTCCCCACCGACTTTCTCCGCCCGCAGCGTCTCGACCGGCTGCGCGCGTGGCATCTCGTCGGTGGACTTGACCCGCTCGACGCCTCCGAACTCCGCGGCGACGAACCCAACGACGGTTACCCCGTGCTGCTCGCGGACTGGATTCGGCGCGACGGCCTGAAGTGCCTGAAGATCAAGCTCCGCGGGAATGACGCCGGCTGGGACTACGCCCGCCTCGTCAAGGTCGGCCAGATCGCCGTCGCGCACGACGTGGAATGGCTCACCGCCGACTTCAACTGCACCGTCCATGAGCCCGCCTACGTCTGCGAAATCCTCGACCGCCTGCGCGACGAGCATCCCCGACTCTCCGGCATGCTGCTCTACGTCGAGCAGCCGTTCCCCTACGAACTCACCGAGCATCCCATCGCCGTCCACGGCGTCAGTGCCCGCAAGCCGCTGTTCCTCGACGAAAGCGCGCACAACTGGAAGCTCGTCCGCCGCGGCCGCGAACTCGGCTGGACCGGCGTCGCGCTCAAGACGTGCAAGACGCAGTCCGGCGCGCTGCTCTCCGCGTGCTGGGCGCAGGCGCACGGCCTGACGCTGATGGTGCAGGACCTCACCAACCCGATGCTCGCGCAGATTCCGCACTGCCTGCTCGCCGCGCACGTCCCGACGATCATGGGCGTGGAGACCAACGCGATGCAGTTCTACCCCGAAGCCAGCGCACCCGAGTCGAAGGTGCATCCGGGCCTCTACCAACGGCGCGAAGGCTGCGTGGAATTGGGTTCGGTGAGGGGAAGCGGTTTTGGCTATCGGCTGGCCGAGATCCATCGCGTGCTCGCGGAACCTGCGGCTGTGTTTGGGCAGTGAAATTGGGCGGGCCGGAGGCAGCACTCGGTTTGGGGGGCTGGGGCCAACTTCATCTCACCGCCTGCGCTGCCGGTCCTTCAACCCGACATCGCCTGCGCGGTGCGCTTCTCCGCCAACAACGTCCGGATGAACTCGGCGAGGGCGGGCAGAACGCGGCCGGCGCGACCCGGCGCCGTTGGAACCCCGCCGGCCATTCCGCCGATGGCCCGCACGGCATCGTCCGCCGCTCCGGGCCGGCGTTTCAGGCGGTGGGCGGCGACGAGGCGGAGGTCGATGGGCGCCTGTTCCGGCTGCCATCCCTCCTGGCCCAGCAATCTCCAACTGAAGTCTCCCCAGCCGACGAGGCGACCGTGCGGGCCGACGAACCGGTCCCATTCCGCGAGCACGCAGTCGACGGGGCGACCGCCCAACAGCGATTCCACCGGCACCTCCAGGTGGCGAGCCGCGTTGATGGCCAACGGCCGGCGGGGCGCGAGAAACGCGTGGAACGTTTCGCCCGTGGCCAGCCGGGTGGCGGCCAGCTGGATGAGCTCCGGCAGGCCAGGCACGTCGCTGCCGCGCCGATGCGCGTTGGCCTCGCCGGCGACGACCACAAGGTGGGGCCAAAGGGTCTCGAAATCCGGCATCGCGACCGACGTCCACCAAGGATCACAGGGCCGGGCATGCTGGCGGCGGGGTGTGATGCGCGCGGCGGAGGCGGCAAGCTGTCGTTCCACCATGGAGTCGAACGCGCCGAGCAACGGCGCCAGTTGCGAATCAGTGAGCCCGAATGCCGCCAGCACCTCGACCACGGCCTCCACGGTGGCGACGCAATGGGCGGCGGGTTCGCGGCGGATCCGGTAGTTGCCGGGCTGGCGGGGCAGGAAACCGATCCGGGGCAGGGCTCGCAGGGCCGGATTGAGCGCCATCATCTTCCGCGCCTGCGGCCAGGTGCCATCGATGACCAGCAGCGTTTCAGGCGGGCGCTCCAGGGCGTCCGGGGCGATGGCGCCCTCGCCCGGGAAGAGCAGGGCAGTGCCCGGGCTGGCCACGAGTTCCGCGACGCGCGGGTGGTCCGCAAACTCGATTCCTTCGTGCAGCTCGCTCCGGGCCAGGCCGAGGTGAGCGATGCGGGCGGTGCCGATGGCGACCTTTGCCTCCCGCGGATGCTGGAGGAAGACGACGCGCGTCGTGGTGTCGATCGGGGTCAGGCCGGCGCACCAGCACGCCGTCGCTGGCCGATGGCACCGGCGGCAGAGGGGGCGTGAGGATTCAGCGGACATTGGTTCAAAGCCACGTTTGTGGGACAATTGGACGGCCAAAATGATGCCAAATTGGTGCAATCTTCGGAGGAGTTGTGGGCGGGTTGCCCTGCAACCCGCTCGGCTTGCAGGGCAAGCCGCCCACAGTTCGAAGCTGTGATTTACCGGAGTTCAGAAGGGGGTAGAGGACTCCTTGCTTGGCCGCTTGCGGGCTTATCGGGCCGCCTCTTCCCGCGCCCAACGATCCGCGGCGAGGATCTGTTCCAGTGTCGGATGCTCGACGGGAAGGTGGGCGTCCATCACGCGGCGGACTTTCTCGGTGATGCCGGTGAAGCTGAGGTGACGCTGGCAGAACTGTTCCACGGCGACCTCGTTGGCGGCGTTGAACACCGCGGGCAGCGTGCCGCCGACTTCGCCGGCCCGGCGGGCGAGGAGCAAGGCTGGGAAGCGGTCCGTGTCGGGTTCCTCGAAGGTCAGCGTGCCGATCTTGGCGAAGTTCGTCTGCACGCGGTCGCTGCGCTGCCGGTCCGGGTAACAGAGCGCGTATTGGATCGGCAGGCACATGTCGGGCGTCGAGAGCTGGGCGATGAGCGAGCCGTCCACGAACTCCACCATCGAATGCACGATGCTCTGCGGATGCACCACCACCTGGACGCGCGCCATCTCGATGTCGAACAACCAGCGCGCCTCGATCATCTCCAGGCCCTTGTTGAAGAGCGTGGCGGAATCAATCGTGATCTTCCGGCCCATGACCCACGAGGGATGCTTCAGCGCCTGCTCCAGCGTGATGCCGGCGAGCGATTCCTTCGGCCACTTGGTCGCGTCGCGGAACGGTCCGCCAGACGCCGTGAGCCACAGGTTGCGGACCGACGCGGGCGGCTTGCCGTCGAGGCACTGGAAGATGGCCGAATGCTCGGAATCCACCGCGAGCACCTTCACGCCGTGCTTCCGGGCCTCGCCCATCACGGTTTCGCCGGCCATGACGAGGATTTCCTTCGACGCGACCGCGATGTCTTTGCCGGCGCGGATGCCTGCGAGGGCAGGCGCCAAACCGGCGGTGCCGACAATGGCGATGAGCACGATGTCGGCCTCGGGCAGGGTGGCGAGTTCGAGCAGGCCTTCGGCGCCGCAACGGACCTTCACGCCGTCACCCAGCCTCGCTTGGAGCGCCGACGCCTTCGCCGGATCGTGGATCGAGACGATGCCGGGACGATGTTTCAGCGCCTGCTCGGCCAGCAGGTCGGCGTTTCCGCCGGCGGCAAGCGCGATGAGTTGGAGCTGGTCGGGCAAATCCTCGACCACCTTCAACGTGCTGGTGCCAATGGAACCGGTGCTGCCAAGCAGGACGACGCGCTTCATGCGGAGCGCGGAGGATGCCGGCCCAGTGCGGGACTTGGCAAGACGGGCGGCGGGAGGCTCACGACCAACCGCTGCTTGGGGCGCGGTGATCGCGTTACGCCTTTGGCGGAACCGATGGCTGCCCTGCCGGCGGTTCGTCGGGGCCAGGATTTTCCGGCGGTTTCTTTGAGCTGTCCGTCGGCGGGGGGCTGGGAGGGGGAGAATTCGGTGGCAGCATGCCTTTTTTGCGCAGCATCGCCTCCATGACCATGTCCATGGCGTGCTCGGCGAGCGGCTTGGTGACTTCGTCGAGTTGGGCCGTGGCCGCCTTCAGTTTGGCCGGGTCGCCGGTCTTGGTCTTCGGATTCTCCAGCGAGAGCACGGCTTCGACCTCTTCAAGGGCCGTGTTGAGCTGCTGGCGGTATTCCGGGTCCAGTTCGGCGTCGTATTCGGCCATGGTCTTGCGGGTGGCAATGATCGTCTCGCCGGCGCGGATTTTCGCCTCGATCCACTGACGGGCGCGCAGGTCGTCGAACGCGTTTTCCACCGACTCCTCGATCATCTTGTTCACCTCGGCGTCGCTGACGTCCACAGCGGACTTCATCTCCACGACCTTCTGGTGGCCGGTCTTCACGTCGCGGGCCAGGACGTGGAGGATTCCGTTGGCGTCGATCTCGAACTGCACGCCGACCCGCGGAACGCCTTTCGGCGCGGACTCAAACTCCAGCTCGAACCGCCCCAGCGACCAGTTGTCCCGGGCCCGCTCGCGTTCGCCCTGGAGCACATGGATCAGCATCGAGCGCTGGTTGTCCACGGCCGTGGTGAAGAGTTCGCCGGCCTTCACCGGAATGGTGCTGTTGCGGTGGATGATCACGTTCATCAAGCCACCGAACGTCTCGATGCCGAGCGACAGCGGCGTGACGTCGAGGAGCAGCATGCTCTTGAAGCCGCCCGAGAGGATCTCCGCCTGGATCGCCGCGCCAAGCGCGACCGCTTCGTCGGGATTCTGGCCGGTGTTGAGCTGCGGTCCTTTGGCGGCGTGGTATTCGTCGCCAAGCCGGACTTCGCCGCGGGTCTCGGCAAACTCGGCGCAACCGAACCACTCCGAGACGAGTCGGCGAACGAGCGGCATCCGCGTCTGGCCGCCGACGAGAATGACCTGGTTCAAGTCCTTCGCCTCCAGCTTCGCGTCGGCGAGCGAGCGCAGGCAGTGGCCCTTGGTTCGCTCAACGATGTCGCGGGTGAGCCGTTCCAGTTCTTCGCGGGTGAGCCGGTAGCTGAAGCTGAAGTCGGCCGCGAGGAAGGGGAGCGAAACTTCGACTTCCGACTCCGCGCTGAGCCGGATCTTGGACTGTTCCGCGACTTCCCGTATCCGGCTCAGCAGCCCGTGGGTTTCGACACCCGCGATCCGGGGTCCGCCGGCTTCGGCGATCTTCTGGGCGAGGAAATCGGTCAGACGCTTGTCGAGGTCGTCGCCGCCCAGGCGCGTATTGCCGTTGGTGCTCAGGACCTGGAAGACGCCCTGGTTCAGTTCCAGGATCGAGAGGTCGAACGTGCCGCCGCCGAGATCGTAAACGGCGATCTTGGCGCGGTCCTTCAGCTTATCGAGGCCATAGGCGAGGGCGGCGGCCGTGGGCTCGTTGACGATGCGCTCGACCTTCAGTCCGGCGAGTTCGCCCGCCCGGATGGTGGCGTTGCGCTGCGCGTCGTTGAAGTAGGCCGGGACGGTGATGACGGCACGGGTGACCGTTTCGCCAAGCGAGGCTTCCGCGTCGCGCTTCAGCTTCCTGAGGATCTCCGCGGAGATCTCCTCGGGTGTCCACGCGCGGCCGTGCAGCGGAATCGTGACGGGGCCGGTGCCTTCGCCCTGCACGGGATACGTGACCAGCATGTCCTCGCGCGGGATGTCGCTGCCACGTCGGCCCATGAAGCGCTTCACGGAGTAAACCGTCTCGGCGGGCTTGAGGACGCGCACGCGGTTCGCCCGGTGACCGACGATGGTCTCCGCATCCGCTCCCGGCACGTGGACCACGGACGGCGTCAGGCGTTGGCCCTCGGCATCCGCGATGACAAACGGGATGCCGCTGTCCACGACGGCGACCAGCGAATTCGTGGTGCCGAGATCTATGCCGACAATCTTGCTCATGAGCGCGCGGAAGGTGGGTGATGCCGCCGTGCCCGGCAAGGCGGTCTACGGCCTCCATTATCAAAGCAAAACCGCCCGGGCGAACCTGCGGGTTAGCCGGGCGGTGCACGCAAATTCGAGGGGCTCGCGCCTAGAATTTCCGGGACTTGGAGCTGGAGGCGTCCGGTTCGTCCAGAAGGGTCGTGTTGACGCGTTGGGTGAACTCCTCGGCGCTGAGCCGGCCTTCGCTGAAGTCCACCACCTCTTTGCCGGGCACCCGGAAGGTCAGCACCGCTGAACCGGCGTCACTGCGGGTTTCTTTGGTGAAGACCGTGCCCCCTCCGCCCGTGGCATGGACGGACACCGCCTTCGACCGCTTCCCGGCCTTGCCCGTCACCTGCACGACCACGTTGTCCTTTGGCTTCAGGGTCCGGATGTTCGCGGCACTGCGCAGGGCGGCGATGACCCGCTGTTTCAGCCGATCCACCTTGCTGCTGTCAAAGCTGCGGGCTTCGTCCGGTTCCGGTTCCCCTTCGAGATCGTCGGGTTCGCCCTTGCCGGCGACCTCGCGCCGGGCCTTTTCCCAGGCCTCGTCCTTCTTGTCCTTCGTTTCGACCTTCTTGGAATCCTCCTTGGCGGGAGAACTTAGGGGGTAATCCACATTGAGGAGGAAAACCGCGCCGTAGCCGTCGAGGTAGAGCGCATCGAGTTCGGTGCGCCCGCCGAAACGCAGGTCGCCGAAATCAAACCGGAAGCCGTTCCGATTCTGTCCGTCGGGGAAGGTGGTCTTCTGGAGCAGGCGTGACATGATGGTCAGGTCCTCGCGAATCTGCGCCACACTCTCGCCTGAGGCATCCGCGGCGGGGATGATCAGGAGGCGACTGGCGTTGGGGCCGCCCGCGTCCATCCGGAAGGTTTTCACATGGCGCTGCACATCGCGCATGGCCCGGGCGACCTCCTCGTGCGCCCCGCGCAGCTCGCTCTGGGCTTCGCGCAAGGCTTCCCGCACCGGGCCTTCGTCGCCGTCGTCATCCAAAGCCGCCAGGGCAATGTCCGGTGGTTCGGGTGGAACGGGCGGCTCGGGCGGGGCCGCTGGGACCGGCGCTACTGTCGGGACCGGGATCCCGGGGCGGTCCTTGGCGAACAGCGTGGGGGTGGCGATGACGGTGACCAGTGCGAGCAGCACCGCAGTTCGGACTCGGAACGGGTTTTTCATGGTTTGTTCGGTTGCAGGGAGGAATCGATGGCCTCACCGGCGTCAGTGCCGGTGGGCAAATAGGAGGCGAGCCGATTCAACTGGGATTCGGCCTGCTGGAAACCGGCGCCGGTTTTCCGGGCGAGCGCGTTGAGTCCGGTCTTGACCATGGCCAGGTCGTCGGCGTGCTGCCGGCTCAGCGCGTCGAGGGCGGCGATCCAGTCGCGACGTTCCTCGGAACGCGCGTCGTTGAACTGCCGGCTGAACTGGGCTAGAAAGTTGCGGTTCTGCTCCGAGGTGGCGGCCACCGTCGCCGCGGCCATGGCCTTCAGGTCTTCCTCGTGTCGTTGCCGCAGTTCGGCGGTGATTTGGGCGCGCGACACGGCGATCTGCCGCTCCACGTCGGCCTTGCCGAGGCCAGTGGCACGTCCGACGGCAAAACCGGCCCACAGCACCACCGAAGCCGCCAGCGCCCAGCGGATCACCGGAGCGAAGGCAACGGTGCGTTCCCGGCGGCTCGGCAGTGCCAGCGTGGCGTGGTCGGTGTCCAGCAACCCCATCGTAACGCGCCATTGATCGAGACGCTGACGGCACTCGGCGCACCCTTGCAGGTGCCGGTCCGCCTCGCGCCGGTCGGCCGGCGACAGTTCGCCGTAGAGGTAGCTCATCCAATGTTCCGACGGGGGATGGTTCATGGTCAGAGTCAGTTCAGAAATGTCGGCCCGGCGCGCCGCCGAGGCGTTTCAAGATGACGGCGAGCCGGTCCAACGCCTCGAACATGCGGGACTTCACGGTGCCTTCCGGGATGCCGAGCACTTCCGCGATCTCGTGGAACTTGAGCCCTTCGTAGTGCCGCAGCACCACGACTTCGCGGTAGGGTTCGGCCAGCTGCTGGAGCGCGCGCCGGACGATCTCGGCCTGTTCCAGTTTTTCGACGACTTCGGCTGGAGTCAGGGTGTTGCCCGGCAACTGCAGCGAAGTCGGCTCGCCGCCGTCATCGGTTTCCGCCTCCAGGGAATGCTCCGGCCGGCGTTGGCGGCGGCGGAGTTCGTCGTGGCAGAGGTTGATGGCGATCCGCCAGAGCCAGGTCGAAAACTTGGCGGCGGGCTGATAATCCCGCCGCCGGGCAAAGACGCGGCTGAACGCTTCCTGGGCAAGGTCTTCAGCCCGGTGCAGGTCCCCGGTCATGCGGGCGCAGAGCCGCTGGATCGGTTGTTCCCAGCGTTCGACCAACTGGGCAAACGCCGCGTGGTCGTCCGTGTTCTGCACACGCCACATGGCTTGTTCGTCCGTAATGGCAAAGGGCCAGGTCATCCGTCTTGGCGGGTGTAACGTCGCCCAGGGAGGATTGGTTCGGAAAACTTTTTCCCGGCGCGGAATAAAGTTAACGCCCGGTCGTGCCGATGCTTCGGACAATCTGGCCAATGGATGGCCGGGGCCACTGCCATGGACTGGAAATCTGCCCGCTCACTCGTTCTACCGCTACTGCTCGCCACCGCTACCCCTCCCAACCTGCTCGCCGATGGTCACAGTGCCCCGGCCGCCGGGGACAAGATGGCGAAGATGCTGCGCGACGCCTCCCTCGCCTTGCTGAAGGAGGGCAACAACCGGTTTGCCACGGGCAGGCCGCAACACCCCAACCAGGAGCCCGACCGGCGCCTTGACCTCGCGCAAAACGGCGAGAACCCGTTGGCGACGATTCTTACGTGCTCGGATTCCCGGGCGCCGGTGGAACTGGTCTTCGACCGCGGCGTCGGTGATCTCTTCGTCGTTCGCGTGGCCGGCAACGTGGCCGCGGTCGGCGAACTTGCCAGCATCGAATACGGCGTGGGCCATTTGCACACGCCGCTGCTGATCGTGCTGGGCCATACCCGCTGCGGGACGGTCACCGACGTGGCCCAAGGGGCGCAACTGCGGGGTCATCTGCCGGCCCTCGCCGAGCAGATTCAACCGGCCGTCGCGCACGCGAGGCAGTCCGGAGGCGGCGACCTGATCAACGCCGCCATCAAGGCCAATGTCCTGCTTGCGATCGACAAGATCCTCAACGAATGTCCCGAGGTGAAGGAGCGGGCCGACTCCGGCCAGTTGTCCGTCTTGGGCGCGGTCTACCACCTCGAGGCGGGCACCGTCGAATGGCTGGGGGCGCGGTCCACGACTCCGGCCGCTCCCGTGGCGATCGGCCATTCCGCTCCGCCGCCGGCAGCACCCGCACCGCATCTGCTCGCGGAGTCGGGTCCCGCCGCGCCCGCGTCGGCTGCCGGTCATTCAGCGCATGGCCATGGTGACGGTGCGGTGGTCCGGGCGACCCCGACGCCGCACGGCACTGGGGCGGCCCCGGGAACGAAACCACCCCGCTTTGTCCAAACGGCAGACGACGCGCTGATGGTGAATCCGCCAATTGCCGGCACCGCGCCGTTTGGCACCGGCTTGGGTAAGTCGAAGGCTCCGGCCAAGGGCCACTGAGCCCGTGCCGCCCGGCGTAAGGTCGGGAGAACGGAGGAATCGTCTTTTGCCGGGGCGAGGATTGGGCCAATCCTCGCCGCATGTCTCACCGCGTTGACCGTTCCACGGACGGTGTTGTCGCCCGCTGGCTGCCCTTTGGGCTGGGCCAGACCAAGCCGAAGCATTTTCGCGACATGCTGACGGTGGTCTGGCGCAACCGGGACAACCTCGGCCACGCCTGGCAGGTGCTCAGCAAGGGCGTCTGCGACGGCTGCGCCCTGGGCGTTGCCGGCCTGCACGACTGGACGATCGAGGGCGTTCACCTGTGCATGACGCGCCTGAATCTGCTCCGGCTGAACACCATGCCGGAGTTCGATCCCGCGCTGCTGGCCGACCTCGGCGCGCTGCGGGAACGGCTGAGGGCGGAACGTGGCCAGGTGGCGCGAGGCTCCGGCCGAGCCAGTGAGGAGACGAACCAACTCGCCCGGCCAGAGCCTCGTGCCACCGGCTGGGACAACGCCCAGCTCCGGGAACTCGGCCGGCTCGCCTATCCAATGCTGCGCGAACGCGGTGACAGGGGCTTCCGGCGGATCTCGTGGGATGAGGCCAATCAGCGCATCGCCCGGCGCCTGCGCTCCGCCGACCCGAAGCGGCTCGCCTTCTTCATCACCGCGCGCGGCGTGACCAACGAGGTCTATTACGTGGCGCAAAAGGTTGCCCGTTTTCTCGGCACCAACCACGTCGACAACGCCGCGCGGCTCTGTCACGCGCCCAGCACCGGCGCCATGAAACACGCCATCGGTTACGCGGCCAGCACCTGCAGCTACCGGGACTGGTATGGCACCGACCTGATCGTCTTCTTCGGCGCCAACCCGGCCAACGACCAGCCGGTCACGACGAAGTATCTCCACGAGGCCAAGCAGCTCGGCACCAAGATCGCACTCGTGAATCCGTATCTTGAGCCCGGCATGAAGCGGTATTGGGTTCCCAGTTCCGCGAGCAGCGCGCTGTTTGGAACGGATCTCGCAGACTGGTGGTTTCCGGTCGGGCAGGGAGGGGACATTGCCTTCATTTACGGCGTGATCAAGGAGCTGATCGAACACGGCGGAGTGAACGAAGAGTTCATCGCCCAGCACGCGAACGCGGACAGTTGGACGGAGCTCAAGGCACATTGCGGCTTCCTCACCTGGCCCGAACTCGAAGCCGCCGCGGGCTTGCCGCGCAGTTCGATG
The DNA here is from genome assembly GCA_043755815.1 of Verrucomicrobiota bacterium. Classification (GTDB taxonomy): domain Bacteria; phylum Verrucomicrobiota; class Verrucomicrobiia; order Limisphaerales; family UBA9464; genus CAIWAH01. The sequence continues at coordinate 1,091 of JAYUSF010000290.1, read as the reverse complement.
GTCGAGTTTGCCGATGTTCTGCGCGGCGCGAAGAACGCCGTCTTCGTCTGGAGCATGGGCATCACGCAGCACTCGTTCGGCGGCGATGCCGTGTCGGCCGTGCTCAACCTGGGACTGGTCCGCGGTTACGTGGGCCGGCCCAAGAACGGTCTGGTGCCGATTCGTGGACATAGCTCGGTTCAGGGCGGCGCGGAAATGGGCTGCTACTCGACGGCCTTGCCCGGCGGCAAGCCGATCACCGCCGCCAATGCCGAGCGGCTCGCGGCCGAATACGGCTTCCCGATTCCGGACTGGCCCGGACTCACCGCCGTGGAAATGGTCGAGGCCTGCGGCCGCGGGCAGCTCGACGTGCTCTACTGCCTCGGGGGCAACTTTCTCCGCACACTGCCCGAGCCGGACTACGTCGCCGCCGCAATGAGCCGCGTGCCACTGCGCGTGCATCAGGACATCATCCTCACCGACCAGATGTTTCTCGATCCGGCGGAGGAAGTCCTCCTGCTGCCGGCGAAGACCCGTTACGAACAGGACGGCGGCGGGATCGAGACGACCACGGAGCGTCGCGTGGCCTTTTCGCCGGAGATCCCGCGGCAGGTCGGCGAGGCGAAGGCCGAGTGGCGAATCCTGCGCGACCTCGCGGCGACGGCCTGGCCGGAGCGGGCACATCTGCTCGGCTGCGAATCGGGCCCGGCGATCCGGGAGGAGATTGCGCGAGTGGTGCCGTTTTACGCCGGTTGCGAGAAGCTGACCAAGACCGGCGACGCGATCCAGTGGGGCGGGGAGCGGCTGTGCGACGACGGGAAGTTCGCGACTCCGGACGGCAAGGCTCACTTTAAGGTGGTGGCGGTGCCGCAGGCCGCTGCGCGGAATGACCAAGGCCCAATGACCAACGGCCAGAAGTTTCAGGACGCGTCCAAACGGTCATTGGATATTGGTCATTGGTCATTTTCCGTATCCACCCGGCGCGGCAAGCAGTTCAACACGCTCATCTACGACGAGATTGATCCGCTGACCGGTGCCCAGCGTGATGCCGTTTTCATCGCCCCGGAGGATGCGGCGGAGCTTCACCTGTCGCGGGGCGACCGGGTGGTGCT
>JAYUSF010000289.1:0-11689 GCA_043755815.1 Verrucomicrobiota bacterium | reverse complement strand
GCCCAAAATTTGGAACCGCCTCTACCGGGTGGAACGCAGCCGTTCCGAGCGTGGTCTGGGACTCGGGCTGAGCCTCGTCAAGGCGGTGACGGAGGCCCATGGCGGCCGGGTGGAGGTGACCAGCCGCGAAGGGCAGGGGAGCGACTTCACCGTCGTGCTGCCTCGACAAGGCTAACCAAGGGCCCGGGAGCATCGGTAAGTATCCGGTCGAAATCCATCGTTGGGTCCGAGGCCGCGAAATGAATTCTGCGCGGTGCCCGATCGCCCGGTTGCAGGCAGGGGGCGCATTTTTCACAGTGGCTGACCTTGGACTTGCGCCGGCCAAGACCGGGTGGCGCGAGGCTCCAGCCGAGCGAGTCCGTGTTCTGGCTCAGCGGGAGCCTCGCGCCACCAGCCACGATGAAAAGATGCGCCCGCAGGCAGGCGCTCGCCGAATCGAAGGGTGACAAGACGAAATGGGGCCGCCTACAGTTCTCATGCTGATCGATGCCGTTCCATGCATTCCCCTACCGTCATTATCCTGGGCCGATTGCAGAAACTGGCATTGGTAATCGTGTGGGTCTCCCAGGTGGCCGTTGGGCTGCTGGCTGCGGAGGGCAAGTCGAAGTTGGACGACTTCGACTGGTGGTCGTTGAAGCCCATTGGGCGGCCTGCGGAACCAGAAGTCCGAAGCCCATCTGTTGCGGCGAGAGTTCGAAATCCGTTGGATCGTTTTATCTTCGCCCGGCTCGAGCAGGATCGGCTTGCGCCCTCACCGGAGGCGGACCGGCGCACGCTGGTTCGACGGCTTTACTTCGACCTGCTGGGATTGCCGCCCGCTCCGGAATCGGTGGATGCCTTTGTCGCCGATCCTCGGGGCGATGCCTACGAGCGGCTGGTGGATCAATTGTTGGCGTCGCCGCATTACGGCGAACGGTGGGCGCGGCATTGGCTCGACGTGGTGCACTACGGCGAGACGCATGGCTACGACAAGGACCAGCCGCGGCCGAACGCGTGGCCGTATCGTGACTACGTCATTCGCGCGTTCAACGCAGACAAGCCGTATGGGCGCTTCGTGCAGGAGCAGGTGGCAGGAGACGCACTTTGGCCCGACACCCTGGACGGGATTACGGGGTTGGGCTTCATCGCGGCCGGCCCTTGGGACCTGATCGGGCATGCGGAAGTGCCGGAAACGAAAACTGACGGCAAGATCGCGCGGCTGTTGGACCGGGACGACATGGTGGGAAGCGTGATGAACGTGTTTTGCAGCACGACCATCCAGTGCGCTCGCTGTCACAACCACAAGTTCGATCCGGTCTCGATGGAGGATTACTACCGGCTGACCGCAGTGTTCGCCGCGCTGGACCGGGCGGACAAACGCTTTGATGTTGATCCGGCCGTCGCGCGGGAGCGGGCCGGCCTAGAAGCGGAGAAGCGGAGGTTCCAAGCCGAGAAAACGGAACTGGACCGCAAGCTGGCCGCAGCGGGCGGCCGGGGCCTGCTGTTGCTCGACCGGCTGATCGCCGACCTCAAGGCCGGTGCGGCCCGGGCGGAGCGGGCGGAATTTGGCTGGCACGGTCAGGTCGAGGCGAAACAGGACGGGCTCAAATGGGTGCAGGTGGACCTGGGAGGCTCCGTGCCGTTGACGAGGATCGTCTATGCGGCCTGTCACGACGACTTCAATGCCATCGGAGCCGGCTTCGGATTCCCCCTGCGCTTTCGGATCGAGGCGTCGGACGATGTGGGTTTTGCGACCGGAGTGGCGGTATTGGAGGACCGGACCGGCGCCGACGTGGCGAATCCCGGGGTCGTTCCCCGCGAAGTGAAGCCGGGTGGCGCGCGGGCACGTTACCTACGCGTCACGGCCACCAAATTGGCTCCACGGCAGGGTGACTTCATTTTCGCCCTGGCCGAACTGCAGGTGCTTGATGGGGAGGGCCACAATCTTGCACTCGGGGCCGAAGTGACCGCGAGCGACAGCATCGAAGCCGAGCCGAGATGGGCGCGAAAAAATCTAACGGACGGCTATTTCCACGGCTTCACGAAGACGCCCTTCGTTCCGAACTTGGAAGCGCTCCAGCGTCGGCGCGGGGAACTGATGGGGTGCTTGGGGGATGACGGTTCCCGCGACCGGCTGAACCGCGTAACGGCCGAGTTGGAGCAGGTGAATGCCGCCCTGGCGAAACTCCCGAACCCGCAAGTCGTGTATGCCGGCACCGTTCACCATGGCGGTGGGGCGTTTCGCGGCACGGGTCCCGACGGGGGCAAACCGCGGCCGATCTCTGTGCTGAACCGCGGCGATGTGAACAAGCCGGTCAAGGAAGTCGGCCCGGGCACCGTGCGCTTCTATGGGGACGACGGAGTTTTCAGCGTGTCAGCGGAGGATCCGGAAAGCGCCCGGCGGGTCGCGCTTGCCCGGTGGTTGACGGACCCGCGAAACACGCTTGTCTGGCGCTCCATCGTGAACCGCTTGTGGCAGCATCATTTCGGCCGAGGCCTGGTGGATTCCCCGAACGACTTCGGCCGAATGGGCCAGCCCCCCTCGCACCCGGAACTGCTCGATTGGCTCGCCGTCGAGTTTCGTGACGGCGGGCAGTCGCTCAAGGCGTTGCACCGGCTGCTGGTGACGAGCAGCACGTATCGGCAGGTCTCGGAAGTTGGGCCGCGGGGGGCGGGCGGGCAGAGGGACGCTTCCTCGGCGGCTTCTGAGTTCCGCGATCCGGCCGAGGTGGACGGGGACAACCGGCTCCTCTGGCGCATGAACCGACGCAAGCTGGACGCGGAGGCGATCCGGGACAGTGTGCTCGCGGTGGCCGGCAAACTGGATCCGGCGATGGGCGGTCCCAGCTTTAAGGATTTTGTGGTCGAGCGGCCGGAACATTCGCCGCACTACGAGTATCATTTGCACGATCCGGAGGATCCGAAATCACAGCGACGCTCGATCTACCGATTCCTGGTCCGGTCCCAGCCGCAGCCGTTCATGAGCACGCTTGATTGTGCCGATCCATCGATGTCAGTGGACCGCAGGAACGAGACCCTCAACGCCCTCCAGGCGCTGGCGCTGCTGAACAACCAGCTCACCGTCGCGATGGCGCGCCATTTTGCCATGCGGGTTGAGGCCGGCGAAGGCGGGACCTTGAGCGCGGTGAGGCGGGCGTTCCGGTTGGCGCTGGGGCGGACGCCTTCGGAAGCGGAAATGAAGGCACTGGTCGAATTCGCCGCCCAGAATGGCATGACCAATGCCTGCCGCGTGATCCTGAACCTGAACGAGTTTGCGTTCGTTGACTGACCCATGAGCAACAACTCTCCCTGGCATCGCGAAGCGGCCCAGCCCGTTCAATCACGTCGTGAGTTCCTCTGGCGTTCGGGCGGGGGACTGGGCGGAATCGCCTTGGCCTCGCTCTTGGGTGACCAAGGTTTGCTGGCCCACGACACCGGAAAAGCCAGGACACCCAGTGCCAATCCGGCGCCCTTTCGGCCGCGGGCAAAGCGGGTGGTGCAGTTCTTCATGGCCGGAGCGGCGAGCCAGGTGGACATGTGGGATTACAAGCCGCTGCTCGAAAAGCGGAACGGCGAGAAATGGGACCCCGGCGAGAAAGTGGAGCTCTTTCAGGACGGCATGGGCGCGACCTTCGCTTCGCCCTGGAAATTCCGTCCCTACGGCCAATGCGGAAAAATGCTGAGCGAGATCGTGGCGCCTTTGGGTGAGCTCGCGGATGACCTCGCATTCATCCACAATCTGGTGGGCAAATCGGGGGTGCATTCGCAGGCCACCCTGCTGCAGGCGACGGGCTTCCTTCTCCCTGGCTTCCCGGGAATGGGCTCGTGGGTCAGCTACGCGCTGGGCACCGAGAATGAAAACCTGCCCACCTTCGTGGTCATGCCCGACTACCGCGGATTTCCGTCGAACGGGGCGAAGAACTGGGACTCGGCGTTCCTGCCGGGGCAGCATCAGGGAACGGTGGTAAGAGTTGGCGCGGCGAACCCGATCGAAGATCTTTTCCCGCCCGCGAAGGCCGGGTTTATCGGACCCGCGTCCGAAGCGGCGAGCCTCGACGTGCTGGGGCGGCTCAACCGGGTTCATGCGGCGGAGCGGCCCGGCGATTCGCGGTTGGAGGCCCGGATCCGAAGCTACGAACTGGCCGCCCGAATGCAGCTTGCGGCTCCCGAAGCGATGGACTTTTCACGCGAGCCACTGCGCATGCTGGAGTCCTATGGCATTGACAACTCCACGAAGAAGTGGCCGACCGAAATCAATGTGCCGGAAGAGACCGACATCATGGGCCGGAAGTGCCTGACCGCCCGGCGGCTGTTGGAACGGGGCGTGCGGTTCGTCCAAATCTGGTCGGGAAACGACAACAGCTTTCCCCGCAGAAACTGGGATTCGCATGAAGACATTCCTCGGGACCACGGCCCGCTTTCACTGGGAATGGCCCGGCCAATTGCCACCCTCATCAACGATCTGAAGCAGCGCGGCATGCTGGACGACACGATCATCCTGTGGACGACCGAATTTGGCCGGATGCCGTGCGCGCAGGGCGGCAAGGGGCGCGATCACAATCCGTTCGTCTTTACCAACTGGCTTTGCGGAGGCGGCATTCGCGGGGGCATCAGTCACGGCCCGAGTGACGAATGGGGCTACAAACCGCTCGACCGGGCCAATCCAACTTCGGTTTACGACATCCACGCGACCGTCCTCAAGCTGTTGGGAATCGAGCACACGAAGCTGACCTACCGTCACAATGGTGTGGATCGCCGGTTGACCGACGTGCATGGCGAAGTCATTAACTCGATCATCACCTGACGCACTTGGAAATGACGCACCCCAACTCGAATCAAAGGCCGGTAGGACGGAACCGTGGTTTTACGCTGATCGAGCTGCTCGTGGTGATCGCGATCATCGCGATCCTTGCCGGGATGCTCTTGCCGGCGCTTGGCAAGGCGAAGACGAAAGCCCAGGGCATTTCCTGCCTCAGCAACCTGAAACAGCTCCAACTCGCCCACTTGATGTATCCCGCGGATAATCAGGACAGGCTGACGGCACCGGGCAATGCCCGGGACGAGGCGTATCAGTGGGTCGGCGGCTGGCTGGGCTGGCCCGGACCGTTCCCGACCGACAATACGAATACCTTGATGCTAACGGATGAAAAATTCTCGAAGTTTGCCCGCTACCTTCAAAGCACAGCTGTCTACAAATGTCCTGCGGATGTGAGCCAGATCAAGCTGGGCAATTCCAAATACCGCCGGGTCCGCAGTATGGGAATGAGTCAGGCCATGGGCGGACCCGGCGAATGGCTCCCTCCCGGTGGTTCGATGGTTTCCAACCAGAAGAAATACCGGACCTTCTACAAGTCGTCGGATCTGGCGGCGGTCGGTTCAAGCCAGCTCTACGTCCTGCTTGACGAACATCCCGACAGCATCAACGCGGGCGGCTTTGCCAACCAGATGGTCGAGGCTCCGGCCCAGGCCCGCATTGTCGATTACCCGGCCAGCTACCATAACCGGGCGGCCGGCATTTCCTTTGCCGACGGCCATGCGGAGATCCGAAAGTGGGTGGATGCCCGCACCGTGCAGCCGGTGAAGTTTTACGAAATGCCGCTGAATGTCGGCTCGGCCAATAACCGGGACATGATCTGGCTCAGCGATCGGACCAGCGTGAAAGTTGATTAGCCCATGAAAAATGCCAAGACCGACCGCCGGGGGTTTACTCTGATCGAACTGCTCGTGGTAATCGCCATCATCGCGATTCTCGCCGGGATGCTGCTGCCGGCCTTGGCCAAGGCCAAGGCCACGGCGCAAAAGTCGCTTTGCACCAGCAACGAGAAGCAGTGGGGCGTCGCACTGGCCATGTATGCAGGCGATTTTCAGGACTCATTTCCCGACAATCGCCAAGGGTTGGGCCTCAGTTGGATGAGCACCAATCTCGCAAATTTTTGGCAGGGTTACCTGATCAAGTCCGGCAAGCCGACTTCGAAGAACGACAAAAAGGCCGCTAACAATGTGCTTTTTTGTCCGACCGACGAATGGCACCGCCAAGCGGACACCTGGCGGGCTGGTGATGCGGGTTCGGAGAGGAATCCTATCTTAACGGGATTCTTCTATCTGCCGGGCCGCACGGTCGGAGCCGGTCAGGATTGGCCGCACAATTCCGAGGGGCTTGGCGGTTGGACTGGCCGCAAGAAAATGGGCGGCGAATTTGGCCGCGCCCCTGTCCTGATCGACCGCCTTCAGGGTCTCGGACCGCGCACCACCAATGTCTATGATGCGCGCCTCAAATGGGTGACCACCGACGCCGGGAAAAACTGGAAGACGCCCAATCACTCCGGGGCAGGTGGCGCACCGAGCGGGGGTAACTTCCTGTTCGAAGACGGGCATGTCGATTGGATGGCAGGAAAAAGGGTCTCGCTCGGTTCGGGCAGCGGTGACTGGCAGTGCTTTTTCAAGATTCCAATCAACTAGCCGGAATGCTCAACGGGACAAACCGCAAAGAAGGCCTGAGGACCTGAGGCTCATGCTTAGCGAATCGGGGCGCACCCGCTCGCCCGAGGCCGTTAATGCGTGGATCGGTGCTCCGTTTCGCCGCAAAAGAGGTCTAGACACCCACAACGGCACTCCCTAGGGTCCCGTCTTCGATAAACGGACTGACTGGGCGGCATGGTGCTGCCCGACACCGAATCACATGGAAAACAAAGCCAACGTAATCACCGAGCATCGCACTCACGACAAGGACACCGGGTCTCCCGACGTCCAAATTGCGATCCTGACCGCCCGCATCAACCAACTCTCCGAGCATCTCAGCAAGAACCTAAAGGATCACAGCTCACGCCGTGGCCTTTTGATGATGGTGAGCCAGCGGCGGCGGATGCAGAGCTATCTGCAGCGCAAAGACCCGGTCCGCTATCAGGCCTTGATCAAGAAGCTGAAGCTCCGCAAGTAACTTTCCGTGACGCCGGGCCCCGAGCCCGGCGTTGCTTTTCGGCTGGAACGGATTTTCCGGCTGGCGAGTGCCAGTCCATGGAATCCGGGATACCCCAAGGGACGCGACGAGGTGTCCGTCTGGCCGATTCCGTAAACAGCTCGTTGCGTCCGCAACCTAATCGCTTCGCCCGCTCCCGGGTGATTTCACTCAGCGACCCCGCGCTGCCGCGGACCGTATTCCGGCCGTGAAATCGGGGTGTTTGATTGAAGTTCCTCGTGGGGTGGGCGGGCAAATTCCGCACATGCCAGAACAAGTAACCGTCAATGTAGGCGGCCAGGACATCGTCATTGAATCCGGCCGCTATGCCCGTCAGGCCGACGGGTCCGTAACCGTCCAGTTGGGCGAAACCGTCATTCTCACCGCCGCGGTCGGCGCTTCCAAAGCCAAGGAAGGCCAGGAGTTCTTCCCTCTCACCGTCGACTATCGCGAACGGGCCGCCGCCGCGGGTAAGTTCCCTGGAGGCTACTTCAAACGCGAGGGCCGGCCGACCGAGAAGGAGATCCTGACCAGCCGGCTGACCGATCGCCCAATTCGTCCGCTCTTTCCGAAGGGCTGGTATAACGAAGTCCAGGTCCAGACCATCCTGCTGTCGACCGACGGGCAGAATGACCCCGACATCCTCAGCATCGTCGGTGCCTCCGCGGCGTTGATGATCTCCGACATTCCTTTCGATGGCCCGATCGGCGCCGTCCGCGTTGGCCGGGTAAATGGGGAGTTCGTCGCCAATCCGACCCACGAGCAACAGGCGGAATCGGATCTCGACCTGGTTTACGTGGGCAACGCCACCGATGTCGTCATGTATGAGGGCGCCGCCGATGAAATCAGCGAAGCCGACTTCATCAAGGCGCTGGAATTCGGCCAGCAGGCCATTCAGCCGATCATCCAGGGGCAAAAGGAACTCGCCGCAAAGATCGGCAAGCCAAAGCGGCAGATCACGGTCAAGGTGGTGCCGGAGGAAATCCTCAATGAGGCCAAGGCGCTGGCTGGCGACCGAATCGTCGCCGCCCTGCTGACCACCCAGAAGCTGGCCCGGGAAGCGGCGGTGAATGCTGTCTTCGCCGATGTCGGCGCCAAGCTGGTTGAGAAATTCGGGGCCGAGAAGGTGACCGCTTATGTCCTCAAGGACGCGCAGTATTACATGCAGAAGGAGGCGGTTCGGGGCCTCATTCTGGAACAGGGCAAGCGGCTTGACGGCCGGTCATTCGACGCGGTCCGGTCGCTGCAGAGCACGGTCGGATTTCTTCCGCGCACGCATGGCTCCGCGATGTTCCAGCGGGGTGAAACCCAGGCCGTTTGCGTCGCCACCCTGGGCACCAGCGACGACATTCAGAATTTCGACGCCTACACCGGCGGCGAGACCAAGAAGCAGTTCATCCTGCACTATAACTTCCCGAACTTTTCCGTCGGTGAAACGGGACGCATCATGGGTCCCGGCCGCCGCGAAATCGGTCACGGCGCGTTGGCCGAGCGCAGCGTCCGCCCCATGGTTCCCTCGGACGATTATCCTTACGCGGTGCGGGTCGTCTCGGAGATTCTGGAGTCCAACGGCTCCAGTTCGATGGCCTCAGTATGCGGCGCGACACTCGCGCTGATGGATGCCGGTGTCCCGCTCAAGCGTCCGGTTTCAGGCATTTCGATCGGCATCTGCACCGAATACGGATCCAACGACGCCATCAGCCGCTACCAGCTCCTGACCGACATCCTCGGCTGGGAAGACGCGTTCTGCGACATGGACTGCAAGATCGCGGGCACGGCCAATGGCATCACGGGCTTCCAGCTTGACCTGAAACTCCGCGGGTTGCCGCTGCCGATCATGGCCGAGGCGATTGAAAAAGCCCGCGTCGCGCGCCTCGAAATCCTTGTGCACATGGCCGCGACGATCTCCGAGCCACGCACCGACATCTCGAAGTATGCCCCGCGCATTTTGGTGCTAAAGATCAATCCCGAGAAGATCGGCGCGCTGATCGGACCCGGCGGCAAGAACATCAAGCGGCTCGTCGACGAATCCGGCTGCGAGATCGACATCGAGGACGACGGCACCGTGAAAATCTTCTCGGTCACGCCCGAGGGCATGGAAATCGTCCGCCGCGAAGTTGAAGGCCTGAGCGCCGAGATCGAGATCGACAAGATCTACAAGGGCCGGGTGGTGACCATCAAGGAGTTCGGCGCCTTCGTCGAAATCTTCCCCGGGCAGGACGGCCTGGTGCACATCAGCGAACTGAGCGACAAGCGCGTCGCCCGGGTCGAGGATGTGATCAAGATGGGCGACGAAATCTGGGTCAAGTGTGTCGGGGTCGACGAAAAAGGCCGGGTCAAGCTCAGCCGTAAGGCCGCCATGATCGAGCGCGGCGAGATGGTCGCGGCCCAAGTTGAAGCGGGCTCTGGAGATGGGGCCGGTGAGCGTTCGGAACGGCCTGAACGCAGCGAACGCCGGGAGCGCTCCGGTGACCGAGGCGGTGATCGCGGCCCTCGTCCCGAGCGGGGCGGTGGCGACCGCGGTGGCGACCGTTCGCCGCGCGGCGGCGAGCGGGGTGATCGGGGTGGTGACCGCGGCGAACGCGCCCCACGCGTTGAAGGCGACGACAAACCCAAGGGCAAGCGCGAAGGCTCTCCCGAGGACAAGGCGCGGGCAGCCTCCACTGCCGAGCCCGGCAAGATCTATCGCGCGAAGGTCGTTTCGATCAAAGACTTCGGTGCGTTCGTGGAATTCTCGCCGGGCGCGGAAGGCCTCGTGCATGTGAGCGAGCTCGCCAACTTCCGCGTGAAGAAGGTTGAGGACATCGTTCGCTTGGGTGACGAGATCACCGTGAAATGTCTCGGCGTGGACGAGAAGGGGCGCGTGCGCCTGAGCCGCAAGGCGGCGACCGAGGAGCGCGAGGCTCAGGAAAACGGGGGCTCGGCAGCAGCCGAGCCGGCGCCCGCATCGGAATCGCCCGCGGCGGAAGCCGGCACCGGCGATCAGCCGCCGGCCTGATTGGTTCCGATCGGTTCCAGCATTTGAAACGCGAAATGGCGGCCCTTCGAGGCCGCCGTTTTCTATTTTGAGCGACTGATAACATTTTCCGAAGAACTTCGGCCTAAACCGTGGGCGGGTTGCCCCGCAACCCGCAGCGGTTTCCGGGGGAAACCGCCCACAGTTGTCACCGACTGTCTCTGGAAAACGGGATGAGTTGCGGTATCCCTCAGCGATCCCGTTCGAGCAAATACTTGGCGAGCGCCTCGAGCGCCACCGCTCGGCCCCTGAACGGCCTGAGGGCGGCGTAGGCTTTTTGAGTCAGCTCTCGGGCGATTCTCTGGGATTTTTCCAAACCGACCAGTCGCGGGTAGGTGGCCTTCTGGGCGGCGACATCTTTGCCGGCTGTCTTGCCCAGCTTCTCGGTGCTTTGGGTGACGTCGAGAATGTCGTCGATGACCTGGAAGGCGAGGCCGACATGGTAGCCGAAATCCGTGAGCGCCTTGAGCTGGGCCGAGGTGCAGTTGGCACTCATGCCGCCCAACCGCACCGAACAGCACAGCAGGGCACTGGTCTTTCGTTCGTGGATGTAGCGGAGCTGAGGCACCGTGAGCGGTTTGCCTTCGCCTTCAAGGTCGGCGACCTGACCGGCGATCAACTGCAACGAGCCGGAGGCCACGGCAAGGTCCAGGATCACCGCGCGCATGTCGTAGCGCGGCCAGGTGCGGCACTGGGCGGCGATCTCGAAGGCCTGGGTCAGCAGCGCGTCGCCGGCGAGCACGGCAATGCCTTCTCCGTAGACCTTGTGATTGGTCGGTTTGCCGCGCCGGAAATCGTCGTTGTCCATCGCCGGCAGATCGTCATGGATCAGCGAGTAGGTATGGATGCACTCGACCGCGCAGGCGAGCGGCAAGGCCTCGGCCGGATCTCCACCACAGGCTTCCGCCGCCGCAAGCACCAAGGCCGGCCGCATCCGCTTGCCGCCGGCGAACAGGGAATATCGCATCGCCTGATGGATGGTGGCGGGCTTGGTGGAGGTCTTGGGAAGGAACCCATTGAGGGCCCGGTCGACGGCCTTGGCCCGGGCGTTGACCCAAGCGGACAGATCGAATGAGACCGCGGCAGATTTGGCAGGCATTTCGGGTCTCGTTTTAGCGGGAACTTGGCCCGCAGGACAAAGCTCAAAGTGAAAAGGACGCGCCCGGACCTGGAATTTCCTGACGGAGGGCCGGGCCAGTTCAGGCCAAGTGGCAACCCGGCGGTTCAGACGCTGGACGGGAAAACGTCCCCTCGTCGGTTTCTCCGGGCCGTGGTTCGAGGCAGGCAAAATCCTTTTCCACCGAGAGCCGGGTGCCCGAGATGAGAAGGTATTCGAGTCCCACCGTCTCGGTCGACGCCCACCGCTGAGCGTCGGCGACCGGCACGAAGACGGTCAGGCAGCTGCCTTCAAGCCTGGCCTCCGCTTTGCCCTCGCGAAGCCGCAGCCCGAATCCAAGGGTAACCCCGTTCAGCGCCACGGAAGATTCAGTCAGGCCAACCGCCAGCAAGGTTTGGACGTCGCCTTGGCGCAGCCGAAAGCGGATCGAGTCCTGATTCAGTCGAAGTTTCACCGGGGCGAACCTAGCCGGCAGAATCTCCGGAAGGAACCCCATTTGGGGAAACCCTGACCGGAGTGTTCGGGGCGCGTCTTTTCATCGTGTGCGCGCTTGGCCGGCCCGCGCTCTGGACTGCGGGGACATGTCCCCGCTTTTCCTGCGCCGTGTCAGTTCCAAAGGCAC
>JAYUSF010000288.1:0-11737 GCA_043755815.1 Verrucomicrobiota bacterium | reverse complement strand
AGAGACCGTCGGTAACAACTGTGGGCGGTTTCCCCCGGAAACCGCTGCGGGTTGCGGGGCAACCCGCCCACGGTTTAGGCCGGATGTCATCGGGACATGGGCTCAGAAGGTGTAAGCGATGCCGGCGAGCAGCTTGAGGTCGTTCTTCTCGTGGAAGAGGACGGTGCCGGCGTAGGGGGCCGGGTTGCTGCGGTAGGTGTTCTGCAGGACGACGCGGACCTTCATCTTGGCGGTGAGGTCGGCCTCGACGCCGATCTGGCCCTGGATGAGGTAGGAGCCGAAGTCGTCGATGCGGGGCAGGTATTCGAGGTCCTGGAAGAGGCGGGCGGTGTTGCTGAACTTCCAGTTGAAGCGCTCGCCGAACCGGATGGTGGCGTAGTCGTCGGCGGTGCCGCCGAGCTTCTCAAAGACGTAGCCGGGACCCGCTTCGACGGCGAGGTCCATGTCCTTTTCCTTGACGAGGTAGTAGCCCAGGTTGGCGGTCAGCGCGACGCGGTAGTCGACGTCGGCGATGTCGTCGTGGCGGTAGTCGGCCTTGAGACCGACGTAGAGACGGTCGCTGAGGAGGTAGTTGTATTGCAGCCCGCCGCCGAAGTTGTTGACGGTGGTGGTCTTGGTGTCGATCAGGGCCGTGCCGGCGGCATTGGGCGCCATGGACGTCGAGGTGCCATACGCGGCATCGAGTCCGGCGAAGATCTCGTGCTGGGACCACTTCTTGGTGGACTTGAGATCGCCCTGGAGGATCAGGTTTTCGGAGTTGCCGGAGGTGAGGCCGAAATTCAGTCCGGCGGAGGTCTTCCAACCGGTGGGATTCGGGTCCTCAGCGGCGGTGAGGGTGAGGGTGGCGCCGGCCAAAACAGCGAGGCGCAAAGCAAGTGCACTTTGGTAATTCATACAGGAGCGCGCGGTTGGTAGAGGGACCGGCCGGGCCGTGCAATACCTAACTCTTTGGCCGGGAACACGGGTCAGCGGGACCGCGGGCGGACCCGGACCGGGGGCCCGAGGCTCCGGCCGAGCGAGTGGGCCCACCGGCGAGCCGGAGCTTCGCGCCATCCCGGAAGGTTCCGTCGAGGTGGACTTTCAACGGGCGTATCTGGATACCGTGTGCGGGACGGGCGCCCACAAAGTGCTGCCGGCATCTTGCCGGCAGTCCCCGGCAGCCCGCCCGACCGAGGGTTGGAGGGGCTCGCGCCGGTCCCGCCGGGTTGGCCGCCGCGCGGCCACGGGCACGCCGCGGTGGCGGGCTCGGCCCGCCCGGGCCGCCCCTTGGGGCTGCGACCGGGCGGGGGCATCACGCCCCCGGTTCGCGGCCAGCCGCGGCCTCTGCCGGCAAGATGCCGGCCGCACCTTGGGCCGGCAGCGCTAGCCGCTCAAACGTGATGCGCACACGGTGAAAAGATGCGCCCGAAAACGAGGGCCATCCGGATCGCGTGGGTGAATGGGTAACCGTCGTCGGGCAGGCCGGCGGGGCGCGAGGTTCCTGCCGGGGCAGCGGGCGGACTCGCCCGGCGGGAGCCGCGCACCACCGGGAGCAGGACCGACCGGAGCACGGCCCACGAGGCCGTCACTTCGCTGGCGCGGGCGGCGGCTTGCGAACTCCCCACCATTCGCCCTCGGCGAGGAAGAAATGCCCGTTTTCCAGGAAACCGCCGCCAAGAATGAACTTGAGCGGGAAACCGGTGGGGACCCGTTGGCGCAGCCAAGCATCGAGGTAGTAGCGACCCCACATAAAATCGGGATCGCCGAAAAACTTTCCGTGCATCGGCTGGTTGGCCCAGAGCGGGGAGATGTAAACCGCCTGCACCCGGCGGCGGCCCTCGGTGAACATGAAGAAATCCTCCCGGCGATTGGCGAGGTTCGCATCGGGCTCGTCCACCACGCGGAGCGAAGCCCAGACGCAATCGCGGGGCCCATACCAGGCCATCGCCCAGGGGATGTCGCTCATCAGCAGGGCGCCCGGCGGGCTGTAATCGGCCAGCATGCGCACGATGGACGGCCGGTAGAAGGGTTCCTGGGCGGCGATCTTGGTCGGCGGCAGCAGGGAGAGCAGCAAGGGGGCGGAGAAGAACAGCACCAGGGCGCCGGTCGCGAGGCGGCGCAGAATCAGCACCGGCCAGGCGATCTGGTCCAACGCGAGCTGGAGCATGGCCGCCGAAAAGATGATGAGCAGCGGCGCCAGCAGGACCAGCAGGTTTTCGCCGTTCACCACCGGCGCCAGCTCGGTCATGGTCGAGCGGATGGAGGCCTGGACTACCAGGAGCATGGCCAGCAGCGCGAACAGCAGCCACCGGAGCCGGCCAAGGTTGGCGGACTTGAAGGTGACGAACAGGCTGAAGAGGAAGAAGGCGACCACCCAGTTGCCGGCCACGAGCGGCAGCTCGTCCTCCATGATGTGGACGGTGTTCGCGAGGATTTTCCGGATCGGCTCCATGCGGTCCATGGTGCGAAAGACCGGGTTCTGCGAACGATCCAGCCGGTCACCGGGAAACGAATCCGTCTTGGTCAGCGGCGCAAAGGTCGCCGTGCCGAAGGGGAGACCGCTGACGTGGACGTTGCGGGCGACCCAGGGGGCCATGACCAGCGTGAACGCCGCGGCCACCGCCAGCACCACCGGCCACCTTGGGCGCGCCCCGGTCGCGCCCAGCACGACCAGCGTGGGCACGACGAGCCAGCCCGCGGAATACCGCGTCAGCCCGATGAGCCCCAGCAGCCCCCCAACGAGCAGCGCCAGCCCGACCCGGCGGCGGGTGGAGGCGGTGGCGGCCTGTTCGCCCGTCCGATCCAAGGCGACCCACGCGCGGGCGAAGGCGAGCACCAGCACCATCAGCAACAGGGTGGACAGACCGGAATTGGCGAAGCGCCAGAGCAGCTCGGTGCCGAGAAACAGCAGCGCCGCGAGGCCGGCGATGGGGGCGTCGAAGAGGGTCTTCGCCAGCGAATAGACCAGCAGGGTCGCGAGCGCGAATAGCAGGAGGTTCAGGGCGCTGATGGCCACCTCGGCCGTGGGCCGCCGGCTGAACTCGGATTCGGGCAGCGCCAGCCGCTGTTCGGCCGGCAGCACCTTCATCAGCCCGGCGAGCAGCAGCGGATACAGCGGCGGATTTTCCAGGTCGGGATGCACCGCTTCGAGGATCGTCCGCGGGTCGCCCCCGGCCGCCCGGACCTTTTCCTGCAAAAGGTGCAGGCTGACGGGCCGGATAAACGACGTGGTGTAACCCCGCCCTTCGGCCAGGTTCCGGCCGAGCTGGGCCGCGTCCATCGCCTCGGGCGAGGCAAAATTCCGCGCTTCCGTGACCTGGTAGATGGCGCCCGCCACGCCGAGCGAGATCAGGACGAGGAACCAGCGGAGCAGGACGGCGCCGCGGCCCTCCTCAATGAAGTGGATGAACTCCTGAATTCCTCTCGGGGGTCGATTCATGCGAAATGGTCGATAAGCCTGTGCAGGAACCGCGGCCAAGGGAAGCCGCAGTTCCAACGAGTCTCAGCCGGGCGGAACGGTGGCGGAGCCGCCCCAGAATTCCTCCAGGCCGAACTCGTGCAGCCGCCGGTGGAGGGTGCGTCGGCTGACGCCGAGCTTGTGGGCGGCTTCGGTCCGGTTGCCCTTCGCCTCCTGGAGCGCGTGGATGAGCAGTTGCCGCTCGGCCTCCTTCATCGTGAGCTTGCCGGTCGAAAGCGCCTGCCGGGTGGCCGTCTCGCTCTGGACCATGACCGGCGTGCGGACGGCCGGCGGGAGATCCCGGGCCAGGACCTGTTCGCCGCGGCAGAGGACGAGGGCGTGTTCCACGGCCGCCCGCAGTTCGCGGACATTGCCCGGCCAGCGGTAATTCAACATCAGCTCGAGCGCCTCGGTGGAATAGGACTTCACCGGCTTGCCGTATTCCGTGGCGAGCTCCCGCAGGAAGGAATTGGCCAGCAGCGGAAGGTCGCCCACCCGGTCGCGCAGCGGCGGCAGGTGGATGGGCACCACCGAAAGGCGGTAATACAGGTCGTCGCGGAACTTCCCTTCGCGGGAGAGGGCGAGCAGGTCCTTGTTGGTGGCGGTGATCAGGCGCACGTCCGACGACAGAGTCTTGCTCGAACCCAGCCGTTCAAAGGTCCGCTCCCCGAGAAACCGCAGCAGCTTGATCTGCGTGGTCGCGTCGATCTCGCCGATCTCGTCGAGGAACAGGCTGCCACCCTGCGCCTGCTCGACGCGCCCGAGGCGACGTTCGTGCGCGCCGGTGAAGGCGCCGCGTTCGTGGCCAAACAGTTCCGCCTCCAGCAACGAGGCCGGCAGCGCCGCACAATGCACGGTCACCAGCGGCGCCTTGGCCCGCGGGCTGAGCTGGTGGATCGCCTTCGCGACGAGTTCCTTGCCGGTGCCGCTTTCACCCGTGATCAGCACCGTCGTCGGCAGCGGCGCCACGGCCTGGATGCGTTCGAACACCTCACGGATGATGCCCGACTCGCCGATGATGTTCGCGAGGCCGAACTTCTTTTCCAGCCGCTGGTGCAACTGCTGGTTTTCGACTTCGAGCGAAATCTTTTTGAGCGAACGCTGGATGCGCAGTTCCAGCTCGTCGATCTGCAGCTTGCCCTTTGAGATGTAGTCGTCGGCGCCTTCCTTGAGGGCCTGCACGGCCAGTTCCTCGGAACCGTAGGCGGTCATGAGGATGCAGACCGGCGGCTTGGCGAGCGACTTGGCGCGCTTGATCAGCTTGAGCCCGTCCTCGCCCGCCATGCGGAGGTCGGTGAGAATGACGTCGAACGACTCCTTCTCAATCAACTGCCACGCCGTGACGGCGTCCTCGGCGAGATAGACGTCGAACTTGTCCTCCAGCGCCGCCCGCAGGCCCTCGCGGGTGGACTTCTCGTCATCGACGATGAGCAATGTGGGCGTGGCGGTCATGGAGCGGCTGGAGCCGGGATGATGTCGCTGGCGGCCCGCCGGCACGCAAGCCTTTGCCAAGAAGTTCAGCCCTGCGCGTCCCGGATGCGTTCCAGCAGGAGCCGGGTTTTCTCAACGCCTTCGCGTTCGCCGAGCGTCTCGCCCTCGTATTCGATGCCGAGCCAGCCGTGGTAGCCGGCGGCCAACACGATCTTCATCATGCGGTGGTAGTCCGTCTCAAGGCAGTTGCCGGCCGCGTCGAAGTCGTAGCTCTTGGCGCTCACGGCCTTGGCGAACGGCATCATCTCGGCCACGCCTTCGTAGCGGTCGTAGGTGACGCCGGGACGGATCTGGAAATTGCCGAAGTCGGGCAGCGTGCCGCAGTTGGGGCGGCCGACCAGGCGCATGACCCCGGCAAGCCACTTGCCGTTGGAGCTGAGGTGGCCGTGGTTCTCCACGATGCAGTTGAGGCCCAGTTTGCCGCAGTATTCGGCGAGTTGCGCCAGACCGTCGGCAGCGCGCTGCTGCTGCTCGTCGGGCGAACCGACATCGTTGGTTTCGGCATTCACGCGGATGCTGTGGCAGCCGAAGAACTTCGCCGCGTCGGCCCACTTGTGGTGGTTTTCCACCGACCGGCGGCGCTTGCCGGCATCGGGGTCGCCAAGGGCACCCTCGCCGTCGCACATGATGAGCTTGATGGCGACACCTTCGCCGGCGCAGCGCCCCTTGAAGTCCGCGAGGTAGGCTTGGTTCGTGGCCTTATCCATGAAGAACTGGTTGACCAGTTCAATGGCTGCGAGGCCGTGGTCGCGCCGGGCGACGACCGGGAAGTCGAGGTGGGTCATCTTTTTCCCGAAGATCGCCTTGTGGTAGGACCACTCGGCGAGGCTGATCTCGAACGCCCGGCGGTGCCGAGGGGTCGCTCCGGGATTCGCGGAACTGCGGGTGCGGACCAGCGGACCGGCGTGCTGAGGATCGTAGGCGCAACCGGCTGCGAGCAGGGCGCCAAAGGCCGATGTGCGGGCGAGGAACTGGCGGCGGGACAGGGCTGGTTTCATCGGGGAGCTTTCCAGACAGGATGCGCTGCCCGCGGCGCGAGGCAAAATCCGAATTCGCCCAAGTTAGCCCTCCCGGACAGGAGTGGTGAAGAGGCCAACCGGAGAATGACCGCCAGAAAACAAAAGGGCCGCGCATGCACGCGGCCCCCTCGAATCCAAGCCCACTCCCACTCAGTGAGCCGGTGCGCTGCCGGGACCGGCGGTGGCTTCCGTGCTCTTGGGCGGGTGGAAGAACAGGGCCAAAGCCACTGCGGCCGCCGAGGCAACGACCAACGGCACCAGGAACAGCCCCTTGAAGTTCACGACCCCGTTCACCGTGTAGACCGACTGCATCAGCCAGGGGCAGATCGAGTTCGCCACCAGCGCGCCGATGCCGAGGATCTGGAGGTTAAAGAGGCCTTGGGCGCTGGAGCGGATGTCCTTCGGGAAATAGGCATCCACGAAGATGTAAACCGTGGCGAAGAAGAACGCGTAGCAGATGCCATGCAGCACCTGGATCAGGATGATCGCCCCCGCACTGTCCGGAACGAAGGAATACACCGCGAACCGGGCCGCATGGCCCAAGATGCCGACGATCATGGTGGTCCGCCAACCGAGCTTCTTCAGCGTCGCACCGAGGACGAACATGGTGAGGATTTCGGCGATCTGGCCGATGCTCATGATCGGCGTGATCCATGGGGCGGCGATGCCCACGCCGCCGGCGGCGACCGGGGTGCCAAGGAAGACGCCGGTCCAATTGAAGTAGCAGTTGTGGACGAACGAATCGACGAACGTGACCAGCCAGAGCACCAGCACAAACGGGTGTTTGAGCAGCTTCATCGCTTCGAGCCACGCCAAGTTCTCGCCGGCTCCGGCAGCGGCTTTCTTGGGCGGCGTGTGGGGCAGCAGGAAACTGAATCCGGCGAGCGCGAGCGACGCCAACCCCGCGACGATGAAGGTCCAACGCGTGGCAGCCTTGGCGGCATCGCCCGACAACGGATGGCTGAAGACGGCTTCAAACCATTTGGCGATGCCCACCGGGTTGGCGGCGTTCACGGCCTCCCAGTTGACAAAGATGAAGGTGAAGGGCCAGGCGGCCAGGATCCAACCGATGGTGCCACCCATGCGGACGATGCCGAATTCCTTGGCCGGATCCTTCATGTTGGCGAACGCGATCGAGTTGGTGATCGAGATGGTCGGCACGTAGAGCAGGCAGTGCACGAGCATCAGCAGGAAGAAGCTGGTGAAGTCCCGCGTGAAACCGCAGCCCAAGATCGCCAGGCCCCCGACCAGATGGGAGAAGGCGAGGAACTTCTCCGCCGCGAATTTGCGGTCCGCCCACTGGTTGCTGAAGAACATGCCCACGATGGAGGCCACCGGGAAGGCGTTCAGGATCATGGACTGCTGTCCCGGCGAGAACCCGAGGCTCGGCAAATAACCGAAGATCAGCGGCAACCAGGCGCCCCAGATGAAGAACTCGAGCACCATCATCAGGAACAACTTGAAACGGGGGGAGGAATTCATGGCGGATACAGGCGGTAGCTTTCGGGAGCGGAGCCTAGGCGAGGCAGGGCCGTCCGAACAAGGTGAGAGTGCCGGCAATTCGAGTTAGACAACTCGCACCCGCGTGCGTAATTTTTCAATGCAAAGTCCTTCTGACCGACGACTTCAGCCAAAACAAAAGGTTGACGGCCCGTCATTTTTTCGCAATACGACCTCAGCGCGATTAACCATATCCAAGCAATTTGAAAATGAAGACCAACTCCGTGAAGTCTGTTGTGTTTGCTGCTGTTACGGGCTCCATGCTCGCCCTATCACCCGCTTTCGCACTTTCCCAGTCCCAAACTGCCGCGATTTCGAAGACCATCT
Organism: Verrucomicrobiota bacterium; assembly: GCA_043755815.1. Lineage (GTDB taxonomy): Bacteria > Verrucomicrobiota > Verrucomicrobiia > Limisphaerales > UBA9464 > CAIWAH01. The sequence continues at coordinate 3,964 of JAYUSF010000288.1, read as the reverse complement.
TGGCCGCCAAGGTGGTCGATGTTTCGAACAAGGCTGCCAAGCTCGTGGCGGCGGCGAGCAAAGAATCCAAGACCGAAGTTGCCGTTGCGGCCGTTACTGCCGCAATCAAGGCGCATCCCTCGACCGTTGGAACCGTGATTGTTTCCGTCTTGAAGGTGTCCCCGGAGTCAACCGAAGCGGTTGTCACCGCCGCCCTCGACGCTGCTCCCCAGAGCGCGCTGACGATCCTTGCGGCCGCCGCCGAAGGCGCCCCTGCCTACGCCGATAAGGCCGTGGCTGTAGCCAGCGTCAAAATGCCGACCCGCGCCGCTGCGTTTGAACGGGAAGTTGCAGTCGTTAAGGGCCGTCGGGCGGTTGAAGCCAGCGCGGCAGCGATTACTGGCGGCACCGTTAGCCAGGAGCCTGGTGTTACAGTCGGCCAACAAGTTTACAGCAAGGCCGGAGCTGGCGACGATCGTCCCTGATCAGCTTTAGCCGATCCTCAAAAGCCTGCTTCTTACGAAGCAGGCTTTTTTATTATCCCTTCGCTTGTTCCGCTCCGCGCTCAGACATCTGGCGGCGATTCTAATGCTGCCATTTTGTTTTGGGTTTACTGGTGCCGCGTTAGCCGCGCTGCGAAGGGTGCATAATTTATCCGATGCTGGAGCCGCCTGCTTGGGCGGGGCCGCACTTTGGCTGGTCGCCTTTGCTTTGCTACCCAAACCGCTTTGGGCCTACGTCGTTGGCCACGAAACCACCCACGCACTCTGGACGCTGCTCTGCGGTGGTCGCGTGCGATCCATGAAAATATCCCCTGGCGGCGGGCACGTTCTCGTCTCCAAAACCAACCCATTGATCACCCTGGCCCCGTATTTCTTCCCCCTCTACTCCCTGATCTGGGTGGCCGGGTTCTGTGCCGGACGGTTCATCTGGCATTGGGAGGCCGATTCCCCCGTGTTCTACGCCGGGCTCGGTCTGACCTACGCCTTTCATCTGACCCTGACGGCTTACGTTCTCCGAATCCGACAGCCGGACATCGTTCAGGAAGGTCCGGTTTTTTCCGCCATCGTGATCTGGCTTGGCAATGCGCTGGTGCTGCTGCTGGCAATGCCACCGTTGATTTCCGGCAGCAGTCCCCTCGCCGGTCTGATGGCGGGTTGGGAGGAAACCGGCCGGTTGCTAGATTGGTGTCTGCGACGCCTTTGATCGGGCGAGCGCGCTGAGGCTACGCTGGGTCGGGGTCGCCATCGGATAAAGTCCGGGACAACAGCCAAAATGCCGGTGAAAGGCCTGGCTGAAATGGCTCAAACTGTTGTAGCCCACCTCCAGGGCCACCTCCGTCACGTTATGATCTCCGGACCGCAAAAGTTCCGCCGCGCGCTCCAGTCGGAGTTGGCGGACAAACTGGGGGATGGTCTGCCCTTTCTCCTTCGAAAAAGTCCGGCTGAGGTAAAACGGACTGCAGCCGACCTCGCGTCCGATTTCATGCAGGGTTGGCGGACTGACCAGATTCCGGCGCAGGATGGCCGCAGCCTGATCAATCCGATCGCGTGCGACCCGTTGATGCCGGTGGCAAAAGAGCTCGTCCTGCGAAGGCGGCTGAAAGAAAAACTCTCCCATCAATTCCACTGCCTTGGCTTGAAACCACAGCGCCTGGGCACTCGCCAAGACAGGAGGCTGCCGTAACGACACCACCAGCTCTCGTTGCCGGGCGCTTAACGACTCCACTGGGCCCACCCCGGACAGTCGTCCCGTGCTGTCTTCGCGCGCGCGGCGAATCAGCGGATGGACATCAGCAACCCCATCACCCAAATGCTTCTCCAGAAATGCGGAGGAATACTCGACCGTAATGAACTGATGTTCGGGACCGGCCAAACGGCGGGCGTTGAGTGACGATTGCGCCCGGAGATAGAAACCCGCCGTCCCGGCGGTAAACCTCGCCACGGCATCGCCTGCCTGCACCTCGGCCAGGCCGGAAAGATTCAGGCACAGTTCGACACTGTCCGGATGAAAACTTGGCGCCCAGTCGATATCGCGGCCGCCACCCAGTTCATGCCACTCGAAGCTGATGCCAAGGCGGTTAAAATCCCCAAACAGTTGCCGCCACCGGGCTCCGACTCCCCGCCATAAGGCGGCTTCGGTGCCGGCGGGAAAGGACGAGGATGGGGGTGGCTTTGCCACAGGAAGCCCAAGCTACGCAGCGTTTCCCGGATGGGCAATGGCGGCTGCCGTCGATCGATTGCTGTCAACTGTCGTCAAATTGCCTCCGGCATTCCCTGCGCTGATCGGTCGCGCTAGATTCCCACGCATGAAACGCCGCCTCCTGCTCGGCCTGCTGGGCCTCCTGTCGTCGTGTGCCCACCGGACCCACCCGCCGGACCGGTTGGCGAGCGAGATCGAGCGTTTCATCGCGGAATACCATGCCACGCGCCCGCTGACTGGCGTTGCCCTTGGTTGGCATGAATTCGACGGCCGATTCGTTGTGCCCACCCGCGCGGCCGTCGACGCAGATCATGCCGTCCTGAAGCGGGCGGTTTCGCTGCGCCCAGAACTCGTTGCCGCCGATTCTCCCGGACTCCGCCGGGACCTCGCCCTCGTTCACCGGCAGGTCGAGACGGAACACATCGCGCTGGACGAATTCCGTTCGCCCCAACGCAACCCGATGTTCTACGTCGGCGCGTTCGACGTGAGCATCTACCTCAAGCGCGATTGGAAGCCGCTGGATGAACGCGTCCGGGACATCACTGCCCTCCTGAAGGCCGCTCCGGAATTCTTCCAGGCGGCCCGCGTCGCCCTTGAAGCCAGGCTCCCAAAACCGTGGATCGAAACCGCGGTTCAAATGGCCGAAGGCACCGCCTCCTTTCTGGAAAAGGACGTCGCTGCGGTCGCCCAAAGGGCAACCCGGCGGGAGACAGCCGGTGAATTTGCCGTCGCCAATGCGGCCGCCGTCCGGGAACTCCATGCGTTCGCAAAGTGGCTGGAAACCGATCGCCTGCCCTCGGCCGACAACCGTTTCGCCCTCGGCCGTGCCGGCTTCGCCCGCATGCTGCGCTCTGAAATGATCGAGCTTTCGCCGGCCGAAGTGCTGAAGGTTGGTCAGAGGGAACTTCAAGCCGAGCAGCGGCGCTTTGCCGACGCGGCCCGCGTCATCAACCCGACCCTGCCGCCAGCCGAGGTCGCCGCGAAGGTCAAGGCCGAGCACCCGACCGAGCAGAGCCTGCTCCCAGATACGCGCCGCAATCTGGAAGCCATCCGGCAATTCGTCGTCGATCGCCGGCTGGTCACCTTCCCGAGCGAGGTCCGCGCCAAGGTTGAGGAAACACTTCCGCCCTTCCGGGCCACTTCGTTCGCCTCCATGGACACGCCGGGCCCCTTCGAAACCAGAGCGACCGAGGCCATCTATTACGTCACGCCGACCGAGCCGGAATGGACCGCCCAGCAGAAGGACGAGTGGCTCACGGCGTTCAACTACTACACCACCGATGTCGTCAGCATCCACGAAGCCTACCCCGGACACTACGTGCAGTTTCTGGCGCTCAATGCCTCCGAAGCTTCGACCGCCGCCAAGGTTTTCGGGAGCTACGCTTTCATCGAGGGCTGGGCGCACTACACCGAACAGATGGTGCTCGATGAGGGTTATGCCGGGCCCGATCCCGTTTCGGCGCCCCCCACTCGCGAACAGCAGATCCGCGCGGCGAAGTATCGCCTTGCCCAATCCAGCGAGGCCCTCCTCCGCCTCTGCCGGCTCTGCTGCGCGGTAAAACTGCACTGCGACGGCATGAGCGTGGACGAAGCGACCCGCTTCTTTGTCGAAAACGCCCATTACGAAACTCAGCCCGCGCGGGCGGAGGCAGTGCGTGGCACCTTCGACCCCGGCTACTGTTTTTAGGGATTGCTCAATAGGTATTGATTACGTTTTTTTGAGCAGGTAGAGGAGGATGCTGGCGGCGAGGTTGGCCAGCTTTTTGGTGTAGCAATGGGTCTT
>JAYUSF010000287.1:0-36515 GCA_043755815.1 Verrucomicrobiota bacterium | reverse complement strand
TGTTTTGCTAACTACACCACCTGTCCTGTTTTGCTCGCCCCGCGACAGCCGGATTAGTTGGGGTCACTCCCCGGCCGTCACTATAACCAACCAAGCGTCATCCCACCGGTCTTTCGAATTCGATCCGATGGCGACAGAGTGCCCTTTTGAAAGGCTTTCGATGGACACCTTCTCCATAAAGACAGGTTCCGACGGCTTGACCCCCATGGGATTGAAGATCTGCACCTCGATCTGGTCCTTACCCACGGGCTTCAGTCCGACCGTGCAACGCTCGCTCAGGGCGAAGCGGCACATCTCTTTGGACACCGTTTCCGCGCGGGTCTCGACGACGAAATAGTTCTTCCAGCGAAGGTTGTTCAGCAGCTTGTCGCGCATGGCGGCGCTCAATTCCTTGTAGTCCTTGCCCGCTGGCTTGGCTTCGTCCGTGCCCCAGACCAACTGGGTTCGGACTTTGAAGTCGCCCGCCCACGCCGACGCGACCGTTGAAAGCGCCGCCAACATGGCAACCCACCGACCCATTCCTGAACGATTTCCCATAAAATGTCGCTGCGACCGGGACCCCCCGGAGAATTCGCCGATCCCCATCAATTGAGCCAGTGAATGGTCAACCCATCACTTTCAGACCGGAACGTCATGACCGAGGCGTCGGCCAGTCTAGTCGGAGTCCCGGAGCGCAACGTCACCACAAGCGCTACCGCGGCAACGCCTAACGCCGGGGCCAACCAACGGACCCAAGTCATCCACCCGCCACCCGGCTTGACAAGCCGGGCGTTGGAGTGGCCTTCCGCGGCCATGCGTCGCTGGATCTGCGACCAATAGAAGTCGCGTGTCTCCGGCACTGTCCCCGCCGGCTCGTGCTCGCGGACGGCTTGGCGAATGGCGAAAACTTCGGCCCGCACCGCAGTTGCTTCGGGGTCGTCCTTCAGCCAACGCTCCACTTCAGCCTGACGCCCGGCGTCCAGTTCACCGTCGGCATGCGCCTGAATTTCCAAGGCTCGTTCCAGTTTCATATCGGTAGTTTCAATCTTCGATTCGTTCGCGCTGCAATCCCCGCAGCAGGGACGCCATCCGGCGTCGGGCGTAAAACAGGCGGGACATCACGGTGCCGATGGAAATGCCGACCTTCTTGGCGATCTCCTTGTATTCCAGTCCCTGAAATTCGTGCAGCACGAGCACGGTGCGGTGCGATTCGGTGAGCTTGTCCATCGCCTCGTCGATACGTTTTCGGAGCTCATCCTTTTCCAGTCCCTCGGTCGGGTTCGTGTATTCCACCGCCATCTGCCGTTCCACTCCACCCGCCTCTTCATTCAACAGCTCGATCGACTCGGCCCGGACTTTCTTTTGCCGCCGGAGCTGATCCAAACACAGGTTGATGACGATGCGCGTCATCCAAGTGGCAAACGAAGAGTCCCCTTGGAACTGGTGCAACCTCTGCCACGACTTGACCCATGCTTCCTGCGAAAGATCCAAAGCTTCTTCCTCGTTCCGCATCATCATCAACGCCCGGGCATAAATCTTGTCCCGGTGGCGGAAAACCAACTGCTCAAAAGCTTCGGTGTCTCCGCTCTGGGACCATTTGACCAGCGCTTCATCCGCTGCGGACGGATAATCCTGTTTCAACGACAATGGCACCGACGGCGGTGCCGGATGGTTATTCAGGGGAAATTTTTTGGCCCCAGACCGGTCCCCGCGGGCGTCCTCTCCCGGCGGTGATCCGCCCGCTTTCCTTGGCTTGTCCTTTTCGGGCTTTGCCATCGGAATCGTTACAGTTTCCCCTTGGAACTGGGGATCTGCCCGGAAATCCGGGGATCACGCTGGCAGGCAAAATCGACGGCCCGGGCAAACGCCTTGAACAGGCTTTCCACCACGTGATGGGGTTCGCCGTCGGTCAGCAGTTCCAGGTGCAGGTTGCAGCGGGCTTCGTTCGTGAAGCCCTGGAAAAACTCACGCGCCAGCCCAAAACGGAAGGCCGACGACAGGTCCTGATTCCGGTCCGCCGCCGGAATGCCCCGCTGGCTCAGCTTGTCCATTCCCCGCCACACCAGAAACGGTCGGCCGCTGAAATCGATGACACACCGCGCCAGGCATTCGTCCATCGGCACGTAGGCCTCCCCAGTGAACGGGTTTCGCGGGTCAAAACCGGTGCCGTAGCGGCGCAGGCCGCGTTTGTCGCCCAAGGCCTGGCAAAACGCCTGCCCCAGCGCGATTCCACAATCCTCGACCGTATGATGGGCGTCGATATGCAGGTCTCCCTTGCAACGAAGCTTGAGGTTGCAAACCGAATGCCGCGCAAACGCGGTGAGCATGTGATCAAAGAAACCCACACCCGTGCGGATGTCGGCCTTGCCCTTCCCATCAATCTCCAGCGTGAGGCGGATGTCCGTCTCCGAAGTCTTCCGGCTAATCTTTGCGACCCGCGTCATTGTCTGAGGCGGCAGGCTATGCCGAAGCGACGCCGGCCGACGATTCAAAACTGTCCTTCACGCTCCGGCCAGTTCCGGCCACAGCAGGGCGCTCGTCCGCATCCCGGCCGCATAGGCGTCGAGTGAGAACTTCTCGTTGGGTGAATGGGGATTGTCGTCCGGGAGGGCCATTCCCAACAGCAGCGTTTCGGCCCGGAGATGCTTCTTAAACGCCGAAACGATCGGAATGCTGCCGCCTTCGCGAAGCAGGACCGGCGGGTATCCAAAGCCCATCTTCAACGCTCGCAACGCGCCCTGCGCCAACCGGCTGGTCGGATCGACGAGATAAGGCTCGCCGCCGTGGCCATGTTTGACGGTGAGCTTCACGGTCGGCGGGCAGAGCTTCTGCAACTGCCGTTTCACCAGCGCGATGATCTTCTTGGGCTCCTGATTCGGCACCAGACGCAGCGTGATCTTCGCGCTCGCCCACGCCGGTATGATCGTCTTGGAACCCTCGCCCTGGTAGCCCGACGTCAGGCCGTTGATCTCAAAGGTCGGACGTGCGCTCCGCTGTTCGTCGGGAGTGAAGCCGGTTTCTCCGAAAAGCTGGGGCACCCCAAGGAACTTGCGGTATTTGACCTCGTTGGAAGGCAGGCGCGCCATCTGTTTGCGCTCGTAAGGCGACAGCTTGACCACGTCTTCGTAAAATCCGGGCACCTTGATCCGTCCTTTCGCATCGCGCACTTGCGCAAGCAGTTGGCAGAGTGCCATCGCCGGGTTTTCGAGGCTTCCACCATAGATGCCGGAGTGCAGGTCCCGCGACGGTCCGTCGATCCGGATCTCGAAGGCGGCAATGCCGCGGAGCGCATACGTCAGTGCCGGGTGTTTCAAGGACGGGATACCGCTGTCGGAAATCACCACGGCAGCACACGCCAACTCCTTGGCGTGGGCCGGCAGGAACTCGTAAAGCGCCGTCGATCCCACCTCTTCCTCGCCCTCGATCAGAAAGGTCAGGTTGCAAGGCAGCGGGCGGCCCGATCTGAGCCACGCTTCCGTGGCGATGAGGTGGGCGAGATGCTGCCCCTTGTTGTCGCTTATGCCGCGGGCAAAGACGTTCCGGCCGACGCGACGCGGTTGAAAGGGCGGCGATGTCCACAGGTCAAACGGCTCGGCCGGCTGCACGTCATAATGGCCGTAAACCAAGAACGTGGGCTTCTTGGGGTCGTGCCCCGGAGTCCGGGCGATGACGATGGGATTGCCCTTCGTTTCGTGGACGACTGTTGACAGTCCGGCCGCCTGAAACCGTTTGGAAATCCAGTCCGCGCTGGCTCGGAGATCGCCCGCGTGTTGCGCTTGGGCGCTCACTCCAGGGATGCTGGCGTAGGCACACAATTCGTCGACAAACCTCGCCTCGTTGGCCGCGAGGTATCCTAAGATGGAGTCCATTTTGTCCGGAGCAGAAGTTGGGCGGTCAGGGCTGCTTCTTGGGCTTGAGCAAGTCGAACGGGTTGAGCGGCGCGGCGGGATTGGCGGCCGGCGCATTCGTCTTCTTGCCGCCTCCCAGGAGGTTGCCGAGGGCGGCTCCGAGGTTGCCTGCGGGAGCATTGGTCGCCGCCGGCGAATTGGTCTTCGAGCCACCGCCAAGCAACCGGCCGACTCCTTCCACGAGGTTTGCACCCTGGTCGACCACGGCCTTGCCGCTGTTGCCCAAGAGGCCCGATCCGGCGCGGGCGGCGAATCCGGCCAAGGCGAGGTAGTTGATCTTGGGTTCCGCTTTCCCCACGGTGCCCTGGACGGTCAGGAATTCCGGCAGCGCCACATAGGCAATGTTGGTCGCCGCGTCGGCCGGGGCCATGCCCGCCTTCTGGGCCAGTTCACGGCGCAGAGCGACGCCCACCGGGAGCTGCAGGGCCGAATTGGTCAGCACCGCCGCGAGGGTCACGGTGCCCTTGGCGCTCGCCTCAAAGGCCGCACTTCGGATCAGGGCGTTTTCCAACTGCACCTTGCCCGCGCCCATCTTGCCTTGGGCGTTGATCGACTCGATCGGCGACTTGGTGATCTCGTCCACCCAGCCAGAACCCGCCGCCGCAGAGGAACCGGTCAGTCGGCCCAAAAGATTCCCCACCGCGGCCCCCGGATTCCGGATGAGGTCCGGGATCGAGGTCACCGTGTTGACGATCGCCTTGAGGGTCGAACTCTTGATGGAGGTGACGGCGAGGTTGAGGTTCGACGTCGCGAAGTTGAACGAGCCTTCCAAGTTTTTCTGGAGCGACGCCCCCGTTATCCCCGCGCCCTTGGTCTGGAACTGCGCAACGACGGTTCCGCCGAGTTTGTCCGGCTGATCCGGCATGAACGAGTTGTTCAACGGCCGCAATGGCACGCCGTCGGCACCGAAGCTGACGTCGTAAGTGTAACCCCGCACCCCGAGGTTGGCCTTGGCATTCGCCTTCACCGGCGCCCCGTTGAGCGAGAGCGAGAGGGGCTCCAGCGTGATGGTGTTGTTGTCCAGCTTCACCTTGGTCACCCAGTTCGAGATGGCGACGTCCCGGAGGAACAGCTTGGCAATGTTCAGGTCGAGATCGAAACGCTTGAGCGGCAGATTGAGTGGCGCAGGTTCCTGATTCGGATCGGCGGGCGCGCCCGCAACCGGCTGCGTTTTGGCCGGAGCGGCGGCGCCATTGGTGCCGGGGCCGGCGAAGAGATTGAACAGCGGCGTCAGGTCGAGCCCGGTGCTTTGGATGTTCAGCGCGCTGGGCGCGGCATTGTTGGTCGCGAGGTCCAATTTGCCGCTGAGGACGAGTGAATTCTCAGCGCGGGCCGTGGCACCCAGATCCAGCTTGAACTGCCGCAGGTCGACCGCCTGCCCCCGTTGCCCGGCATCGACCGAGAAGCCCAGCGCCAACGGCGTCTTAGGCAGCTTCTTTTCGGGATCTTCGGCCAAGAAATTCTGCACCTTGATCTGCCCCTTGAAGGTGGACTCACCGGCGAGGGCAATCGTGCCGTTGCCGTCGCCGTCGATGGAGATCGAGCGCAACCGGTTCGGGGCAATCGCCGCGGCCACGAACGGTCCGAGCGCGCTTTCATTGAAGCCGACCGACTTGAAGCTGAAGCTGCCGGTCTTCGCCTGCGGATCGAATTTGCCGGACACGTCAACCGAACCACCCGGCGAGGTGCCGCTCTGCGCCGCCAGCGTCAGCCGTTGCAGCGTGATCGTGGCCAGGGTCAGGTCCGCCGACATCTGCACGCGGGCCTGATAGTCGGTAAGCACGGCGTCCTTCAGCCTGCCGCTGAGGTCAGAGGCGGAAACGTTTACCGTCACGTTGGTCGCGCCGGGCCGTATGCCGGCCTGAAACGACAACGCCGCGGAGCCGCGCCGCAGGTCAATGCCGTCCACCGGATAGATGCGGAGCAACTGGGGCAGGCTGACGTCCGCCGACACCTGCGCGCCCATGATCATCTGCTTGGCGTGATGATTCGCGATCGCGGTAAGTTTGGCGACCTGCTCCGATCCGTTCTGAACCACCAACTCCGACCGTTCCAAGGTGGCCGCGGCAAAGTCTTCCAGGCTGCCTCCGGCACTGAAGGTTGCCCGCAACTGGTCGAATTTCGCCCCCGCCACTTCTCCGGTCAGCCGGTCGATGGCCCCGGTCAGGTCCAGCTTGAGCAGCCGGCCGTCTCGATCCGCGGTGATCTTGGTGACGAGGTTGACCTTGCCCGACGGCACCATCGGTCCGCCAAGCGGACGCCAGTCGGCCAGTTCGAGGCCGGTGAGATTCAGGGTGAAGGTCGCCTCCCGGAAACCCGGGGCAGTCCGATCCCAGGCGAGGTTCATCGGGCGGTCGAGCCCTGCCTTCACCAGGTCGCGCCCCGCCTGCTTGACCTCCAGTTCCAGCTTCTCCGCGAGCGCCGTCTTGTCGCTGAGGTTGACGCTGAACTTGTAGTCGACCGCGAGATCGAGCACCGGCGACGAACCGTTGGTGAGCACCAGCCCGAACTGGTTGACGGAAAGCTTGCCGTAGGACGCGAAGAGCTGCCCGAACTGCGCCAGATCAATCCGGCCGCTGGCGGTGACGGCGGTGTTGCCGAGCCCGATTCCCGAAGCCGCGGTCACCAGACCGATGACCCGCTTGTCGATGCCGTCGATGGAGTAGGAGATGCGCGCCTCGCGCTTCGCCAGATCGTAGGGGCCGCTGAGGGCCACCGTGCCCAACGCCTCGGCACCCCGCGTCACGGTCAGCCTGAACTGCTTCAATTCCGCCGCCGTGAGGTCCAACGCCAGCGTGGCGCCGGAATTCGCCAGCTCCTTGAACGCTCCCGCCGCCGCGCCGATGTCCAGCTTCAACTGACCGTTCACCGCCGCGGGCATGAGCTTGGCGTCAAGCCCTACGCTGAAGGCGCCGTCACCCTTGGCCGCAATCCGGTTTGTGCCCTGCGCGCTTGAACCGGCGAGGCCGAGCGCGAGCTTGCCGGTCTGCCCATTGCCCAACTGGTCGAGCGTCACGTTCAGGCCGGTCACTTCGCTGACGTCGAACACCCCGGGGGCCGACTCCTTGGAGTAGCGCAGCGTGGCGTTTTTCAGGGCGAAGTTGCGGAGATTCAGTTTCGGCGCCTCGGTCGCGGCCGGCTTGGTCGCGGTCGGCTCCGATTTCAGGTTGGCCAGCAGTTTGGCGAGGTTGCCGTCGCCGTTCAGCTTTTCGACGATCGTGACGGTGGGCGCTTCAACCGTGATTTCTTCGACCTGGATGTCGCCGCCCAGAATGGCGAAGAGCCCGTAGCGAACCCGGACCAAGTCCACCGCGAGCAGTTGATCACTCCCCCTGGGGGTCAGCTTGACCTTGCGCAGTTCCAACTGCTTGAACGGGCTCAGGCTGATGTCCTCCGCCTGCAGCTCGCTGCCCAGCTTGCTGGCCACCTGCGGCAGGATGGCCGACTTGATGAACCAACCGCTCGTGGCGACAAAATAGACTACGACCAGCAGACCAACGAGGCCGCCAAGGATCAGCGGCCATTTTTTTCGGGGCTTGTATTGCGAGGCATCCATAATTCGGGAGTAAAACGAGGAACCCATCCACGTCAGCGGCAGGACTCCTCCGACCCCGAAGTTAGAATGGAGCCGCCCCGCCGCAAGCGGCATCTCCCGGGGCCACCCGATGGAGCAATTCTCATCCGACGCCTGGCCTTGCCGCGAAGTGCTGAAGCCGCCGCCCTCGGCTTCCCCCTCACCGGTCCCAAAAATACACCTGGCCGGGGAGGCGTTCGTTGCAGCGCTCCCAGATCCAGCGGTAGTCCGGGTTGTCCCGCACCTCCAGCGAGACCGCGCGGAACTGCTCATAAGTCTTCGCCTTGGGGCTCGTGGTCGGGTCACGCCACGGGTGCAGCTCGGCGTGGCCGTCGGCGAAGGCAAACACGCCCTTGTCCGCATGCCGCGAGGCCGGGCGGTTGTCCGACCAGTAGGCGTCCGGCCCCTCGAAATACCGCATGAAGAAACCACCAAACGCGACCGTGAACTCGTGTTCGTCCACGAAGGTGTAGATGCGGCTGGGACTCGCCCGGCTGAAGTCGCCCAGCTTCACGAACGCCATCTTGTCGTAGAGGAACCCGGTCCCGGGCGACCACCGGCCGATGTCGCCGTGCACGATGTAGTTGTTCAGCGAGTAGCTGCGCACCCGCTGGGCTCCGCGGGCGCGTTTGCCGGTGAAGAGGTTCGTGGTGCTGCCGTCCGCCGGACAGCGGAACCCCCCCGCAGCTTGCAGGTATGGACCGATGCGTCCCGGTGCGCGGTCCAGCAGCAGGGACTTGTTGGTCATGTCGCCCGGATTGACGGTGGCCAGCCAATGCATGGACCCGCCCACCCAACAGGGGTCTTCCGGGGAGGCGATGGGGTTGGAGGGCGGCAACGCCTCGGCGTGGTCGTCGGTGTAGAGGTGGAAGGCGAGCTGGAGCTGCTTGAGGTTGCTCAGGCAGGCGATGGCCTGGGCCTGCTGTTTGGCCCGGCCCAGCGCGGGCAACAGCAGCCCGGCCAGGATCGCAATGATCGCGATGACCACGAGCAGTTCGATGAGCGTGAAGCCGGGCGCCAACGTGCCGCCGGCAACCTGCCGGCGGAGCCGAAACGGCGAAGAAGCCCGCAAGCGAATCCTCGTCCCGGCCTTGCCTGCGTTGGAAAGGGTCAAAGTGTGAACACGCCCACCCTCACCCCGACCCTCACCCCCGGGGAGAGGGAGAAAGTCGTTCCGCCCCTCGCCTTCACCCGCGCCGCGCTCCGCTTCAGCCAGCCACCATGCAGTCTTGGTCCGCCACGGCTGTGGAGTTGGCGGGCACGGGCCTGCCATCCCCTCTCCTTGGGGGAGAGGGTCAGGGTGAGGGCGGGCCAGGGTCATATTTCTGCTGACTCCAGATGGAGGCTGGCTTTTTCCAACTCACAATTTACGGAGGCGGAAGAAGCGGTTGGTTTCGGCGGGCGGCAGCAGGGCGGTGCCCGCTCCGGCGTCCTCGACGTGATGCCAGTCCACCGGCTCGGACAGCGATTCGGCCCACTCCAGTTGAAGGTTGGGGAAACGGGCGTCCCACGTCAGCGTCAGGCCGGTCTCGCCGAGCTGGGTCTGGAGCGCGGGGAGCGCGGGCGGTTCGCCGGCGCCAATCGGCGCGCCGGGCACGGGATTCCAGTCGTGGTCCACCACCGCAAACGGGGTGGACGGTTCCAGGTCCGGCCGCGCAAAGCGGATCCACCCGTAGTGGAACCCGTCGTCCGATTGCAGGCGGATGCCGGCAATGCCATTCGTGAGCGCGTTCCAACTTCGGGGATTGTCGATGTAGTCGCAGGTGAACGAACCGCTGAAATCAATGGTGTAGTAGTCATTGGCGACAACTGCGCTAAACCCCGAGCTGTTAAATTCGACTGCGTTCGCTGCAGAAACCATCTGTCCGAGGGGAAAATTCAACTGTGTTCCTTTCGCCCGCAGGAGCCTTACCGTGGATTTGCCGACCGCGACGAATCCTACCTCCTTGGTCGGCCAAGGATTATTTCCGATGACACCGATTTCCCGATAATAGTCGACGTCCACCTCGCCATCGCCATCTACGTCAATGACCACAGGCTCAAACGGCATGATCCCAGCGCAGGGAGCCGACGTTAGCCTTGGAATAGTTGCTAAGAGTAGCAGGAGCAAAACTTGCAGTTTCATAAGCCGTAGTTTCAGTTTCCGGGGGTGCGGGGGATCAGCACGAAGCCACGGCTGGCCCCGTTTAACGTGCCAAAACCGACGATGTAGCCCGTGTTGTTGATGGCTGTGGCCTCCTTGAGCACCCACCCCGTGGTGCGGTTCACGAAATGGCGATCACTCACAGTTTGCGGAGGCGGAAGAAGCGATGGGTTTCGGCGGGTGGCAGCAGGGCGGTGCCCGCTCCGGCGTCCTCGACGGCATGCCAGTCCACCGGTTCATCCAACACCCCGGCCCACTCCAGTTGCAGGCCGGGGAAACGGGCGTCCCACGTCAGCGTCAGGCCGGTCTCGCCGAGCTGGGTCTGGAGTGCTGGGAATGCGGGTGGTTCGCCGGCGCCGATCGGCGCGCCGGGCACGGGGTTCCAGTCGTGGTCCACCACCGCAAACGGAGTGGACGGTTCCAAGTCCGGCCGCGCAAAACGGATCCACCCGTAGTGGAACCCGTCGTCCGATTGCAGGCGGATGCCGGCGATGCCGTTGGTCAGGGTGTGCCAGTTTCGCGGCGAATCCATGTAGTGACACTCGAAGCGAAAGCCGAAATCGAGCGTGTAGTAGTCGGTAAGAGAAGCTCCGCTAAAACCAGAAACCATCTCCATAGTGTTAGCGGCCGAAACGCTCTGCCCGGGAGCGAAGTTCATCTTGTTTCCCGAGGAATGAAGAAACCGGGTCGAACCCAATCCTCCAACATAGCGAATCGCTTTCTCTGTCGGCGGAGGGGCTGCGGTGATCAATGCGGTATCCTGACGGTAAAAAACATCCGCCTCGCCATCGCCGTCCAAGTCAAAGGATTGCACCGCAAACGGCGGAATCCGCCCACAATCGGTAGCCAGCACTCTCAGGCAAGAAACCAGAAGCACAGCCATTATGATCAGTCGGTTCATAGGTTTGGAATTTCAGTTGCCGGGAAGGCGGGGAATCAAAACGAAGCCACGGGGGCTGCCGTTTAGCGTGCCATTACCGACGATGTAGCCGGTGTTGTTGAGGGCGGTGGCCGACTGGAGCACCCATCCCATGGGGCCATGCACGTGGAATAAAGGGTTAATGGCTCCGAAGCTGCCACGCCCCGGCCGCGCCTGTCTACCCGGCGGAATCAGCGGCGCAACCAACCTTCACGGCCCGCGGTCTGGCCGCCTGTGCAAGGCCGGCGGCGCCAAAGTGCTGCCGGCTTCCAGCCGGGAGTCCCTGACGGCTCGGACGGTGACCGGCGGGAAGGGCTGACTGCGGTAGTCCGCACCCGCCACAGGCTTCGGCCGGAGGCCGACAAGGGCGCGACTTGGACCTAGGCACGTGCTCGCCAGTGGGGCGTGGCCACCTCGGGGTTCCGCCGGCTGGAAGCCGGCGGCACGTTGGGCCGGCCCCGGCTTGAGGTGCATACGATGAAATGATGCGCCCCTGACTGCCCAAACCGAAAGTCCCCGGTGGACTTCGGGCCCAGCCTCAACTAACCCCTTTCCGACCGGGTGGGCCGGTTGACGGTTTCCCGACCCGGGGTGAAAGCGATTCAGCCCTTGGAAATAAAGCCCTGTCGCCACGCCTGCCCATGAAAAGGCTTCTCCATTCGACGGTCGTCAGCCTCGCGCTGTGGGCCCTGCCGGCCCGCCCCGCGGCCGACTCGATGGCGCGCCTGTGGGACGAGCAGATTCTCGCCGCGATCCGCATCGACATTCCGCATCCGCCGGTGCACGCGCGGAACCTGTTCCACCTCTCGGCGGTGATGTATGACGCCTGGGCGGCCTACGATACCAATGCCGCCGGCTTCCTCTATCGCGCCAAACAGGCCGCGCCCAACGTGGCGTCGGCCCGCGGCGAGGCGATCAGTTACGCCGCCTACCGGCTGCTCCGGCAGCGCTATTCGCTGTCGCGCAACGCGGCGACCACGCTGGCGGCGCTGGATGCCCGCTTTGCGACGCTGGGCTTTGACCGCAACAACGTGAGCGCCGAACCGACGACGCCGGCCGGGGTTGGCAACGCCGTGTTTGCCACGCTGTCGGCCTTCGTCGCCGCCGATGGCGCGCGGCAGAACTTCGCCTACGTGGACCTGTCGCCCCTGGAGGGCGGCTACCAGTCCGCGAACCTGCCGCTCGGCATCGCGATTCCGGGCACGCTGGCGGTGAACGTGAACCGGTGGCAGCCGCTGGCCATCACGGATGCCACCACGCAGAACGGCATCCCGACGGACTCGATCCAGAAGTTTGTGGGTTCGCAGTGGTTGAACGTGCGGCCGTATGCGCTGACGCGCGAGGAACCGGGCCGCCCGTGGTTTGATCCCGGCCCGCCGCCCACACTGGGCACGGCCCGCGCCGCCGAGTTCCGCGACGAGGTGGCCGCAGTGCTGCGATACTCCGGCGAACTGACGCCCGACGACGGTGTCCTGCTGGACGTGTCGCCGGGCAGGCTCGGAAACAACTCCCTCGGCACCAACGACGGCTCCGGTCGCCCGCTGAATCCGGTCACCGGCCAGCCCTATCCGCCAAACGTGGTGAACCGCGGCGACTTTGCCCGCGTGCTCGCCGAGTTCTGGGCCGACGGACCCAACTCGGAGACGCCGCCCGGCCACTGGAACACGCTCGCCAACTATGTCTCGGATTCGGGCCTGCTGGAACGGCGCGTCGGCGGCAGCGGCCCGGTCGTGGATGAGCTGGAGTGGGACGTGAAACTCTACTTCGCGCTCAACTCCGCCCTGCACGACGCCGCGTGTGCGGCCTGGGCACTGAAGCGCCACTACGACGGTTGGCGCCCCATTTCGGCCATCCGCTTCATGGGCCAGCTCGGCCAATCCACCGACCCCACCGCACCGCGCTTCCACACGAACGGCCTGCCACTGATTCCCGGCCTCATCGAACTGGTTACGGCCGAAACCGCCGCCACCGGAGGGCGCCACGTTGGTTTCCCGGTTGCCAGTGTGCTCGTCAAAACCTGGCCCGGCCAGCCGAGCAACCCGGCCACCCAACATTCCGGCGTGCGCTGGATCCGGCCCGAAATCTGGATGCCGTTTCAGAAGAAGACCTTCGTCACGCCGGCGTTTCCCGGTTACGTCTCCGGGCACAGCACCTTCAGCCGGGCCGCCGCGGAAGTGCTCACCGCGTTTACCGGTTCGCCGTATTTCCCCGGCGGACTCGGCACCTTTACGGCGACCAAGAATTCCTACCTGACCTTTGAGCTTGGCCCTTCGGAGAACGTGCAGCTCCAGTGGGCGACCTACTTCGACGCGGCGGATCAATCCGGCCTCTCGCGCATCTGGGGCGGCATTCATCCACCGGTGGACGACTTCACCGGGAGGAAGATTGGCGCCGAGGTCGGGCAACGGGCCTGGGCGCTCACGCAGCGATACTTCGACGGTTCGGTTGCTCGGGACCTTCCGGCCATGACGCTTAGCCAACTGGCCGAAGGCGGTTTCGTGAGCCGTTGTGAAACCGTCCGTGGCCTGTCCTACCGGCTGCAATCCACCGCCGACCTCAGCGAAGCGTTTGTGGACGAACCGAACGGCGCGTTTCAGGCCGTAGATTCACCGACCCGGCAGACCAATTCGGTCATCGGTCCCGCCCGGTTCTACCGCCTCATCGGTTCTCCTTGAGCCACCTGCGCTGAGGCCGCGGACTCAGGGAGGAAGGGGCTGATCGGGCCTCGCCAAGCGCAGCGAACTCCGGTTGGTCGGTCCCGCATTGATCTCCCGATGGGCGTTGACCACTCCGTTCGCAGCAGTCAATCAGCGCGGCATTGCGCCTGCTAAACGCGGATTGTCCTCCCAGCCATGGAACCGGCAACTGTTTGGCATGAAACAAACAGATAGCTTGACCTGTCGATGACTGTCTGGTGTAACACAAACAGTTCCCCACACGCTTTCTCGTCATGAATACCAACCCTGAATCTTGGAGCTTGTTCCCCTTCCGCCTCGCATGGCTCTTGATTGTGTTTGCCAGCCGTTCGCTGGCGCAGGACGTCACCCTCAGTCTGCCAAGCACTGTAACCGCGCCCGAAGACACGGTCGCCACGGTGCCTTTTTCCATCAACGGCCTTCAGCCGGGCGACGAGCCGGTCGTCACGGTCCACGCTGCCAATTCCCGACTCATCCAAACCAACGCCACCGTGATCCGCCTAAACGGAAGCGCAGGGTTCATCGAACTGACGCCCGTGCCGAATCAGTTTGGCGGAGCGACGTTTTCGGTGTCGCTTCAAGTAGGAACGCGGGGTGTCTTCCGGACCGGCGGCTCCGTCAACTGGACCCGCGTGGACGACGCGCCGGAGCTGGAGCCAATTCCACCGCAGGTCACCAGCCAGGGGGCGCCCCCCCTGTCCGTGCTGATACGTTACCAGTCGGTGGATTCCCCCGGACTCGTGAGCTTCACCGCCTCCAGCTCCCGGTCCAACTTTGTTCAGGTTCTGACCGCCAACCGCGTCGGGACCAACTCCGTGCTCACGGTTCGCCCGCTCGAAAACGCGATCGGCACGACGGTCATCACCATCCAAGGGACCTCGGGGAAAGCGACCAACCACGTCAGCTTTCCCTTTACGATCCTGCCGCGGGAACTGGCGCCGCCGGGCAATGTCAACCAGGGCCTGCCATTGGCGAGGATCGCGTCGTGGGCGGACGTCAATGGCGACGGCCAGTTCGACCTGGTCAGCGAAAGTGCCACCTCCCCCACGGTCAGCCTGCAATCCAGTTCGCAAACGGGGATAAGGTGGGTGAATTCCGGGGGGCTGCCGGCCAGCCGCTTCGGCACCGCCAGCTGGGGCGATTACGACGGTGACGGTGATGTTGACCTGTATTTGATCAGCGATGTCGGTGGAAGCCTCCTGCGCAATGAGACGCCGCCCGGGAAAAGTCCCCGCTTCGTGGCCGTTCCGCTCAATTTGCCGCTGTTCCGCCCAACCAGCGCCAGTTGGTCGGATTTCGACGACGACGGCGACCTGGACCTGCTGCTTAGCGGAACTTCCGTTAACCAACCGGCGGGCAGTCCGTTCATCCTTCGCAACGCCGGCAACAACCAGTTCACAGCAGTGACCACAGGTTTACCCAACACCACCCAACCCGCGCTGGCCGCTGACTTTGACGACGACGGCCTGCCGGACATCCTTTCGGTCGTCACCGGAGCCGGAAACACGGGCACCAATCTGGTTGTTCACTACAATCAGGGGAATCTGGCCTTTGCCACCAGCACGCTGAAGATTCCGGTTCGGCCGGTCCTCGCGTTGGGAACGGTCGATGCCGACGGGGATGGCCGTCTGGATGTCTGGGTCCACCAAGGCATCGTGCGAGGGCAACTCAGCATCCAGGATGTCGACCTGACCCTGTGCCTCCGCACGGCGCAGGGGTTTTCCCCTCGTGTCATCGTGGCCAAGGAAGTCTACGGCTCCAGCGGTGCACCCGCCTGGGGTGATTTCGACGGCGATGGGGAGCCGGACTTCATAGCGCCCCGCACTTCATCGGAATTCTACCAGTCCGGCGGCCAACTGGTGAGAAGCAACTACTTCTCGGTTTATCGGCACCTGACTGGAGATGCTTACTCGCCCGGAAGATTTCTCAGCCTGTCCGGAACCGGCCGGCCGGTGGTCGCCGATGTGGGTGGCGACAGCTCCCTGGACGTGTGGCTGCCCGGAGCCGGGCCGTCGCCGGTGTTCCTCAATCAGTTTCGTCCCGGCAATGTCCCGCCCGGCACGCCGCCAGATCTCAATGCGTTCAACCTCGGCCGGAGCATCCTCTTCACCTGGGGCCGGGCGGATGACCAGAATCAGTCCGCACCGCTGACCTACAACCTCCGTGTCGGGTCCCGACCCGGCGCCAACGACGTCGTGGCGTCGATGTCCACGTCCTCCGGCACGCGCCTCGTTTCCGAACCCGGCAACACCGGCATGGCTCGGCAGCGTTTCCTGGAACTGCCGTCGCTGGATACTGCGGAGCTGTATTGGAGCGTGCAGGCCGTGGACAATTCATACGCCGCCGGCGCGTGGGCGCCGGAACAAAAGGTCACCTTGCCGGTCACCGGCCCCAATCAGCCGCCCGTGCTCTCGGGGCTGAACGATCAGGGGTTGCTGGAAGACGGCCAGCGGAGCATGACCTTCGGCGCAACCGATGATCGGACCGCGCCGGAAAACCTGCGGGTTGAAGCCGTGTCTTCCAATCCGGCACTGCTCCTGGCCTATCCGACCAATCGGATCTCCAGTCAGGGTGCCGGCCCGCCGGCGATCGCCCTGGTCGCCCAGCCCAACCAGTCTGGCCGCACGACGGTCAATGTCACCGTCACCGATCGCGGCGGACTCCAGGCCCACGGACAGTTTACGGTCGAAGTTCAACCGGTAAACGATCCGCCGTCCGTCTCCGAAATCGGGTTTCAGAGCGGGAAGACCGGAGAACCGATCGGGCCTTTGGAATTCACTGTGGCCGACTTGGAATCACCCGCCGATGAACTCAAGGTGGAGGTCGCCCTTTCCAGTCTCAATGGTCCGATCGCCGGTCTCTCCGCGACGGTTTCAGGCTCCGGAGCCCAACGTTTCGTCACCCTGACTTCGTCCGCGATTGCGCCCCGTTCCGGCCTCGTCAGCCTCACCGTCACCGACCCCCAAGGTGCCCGGACTGCCGCCCATTTTCCGGTCACGTTCACCAACGATGTGCCCCAGTTCGTCGCCGGCTTGCTGAAGCCCGCCGACTACGATGGTGACGGAGCTCTGGACGTATTTGTCGCCGGTGAATCGCCCAAGCCGATCGGGCTCTACTCCAACACCGGGAATGGGCAACTGGCCGAAATCGACGTCCTGCCGCCGGAACTTCAAAGAGCGGTGAAGGACGTATCCGCGGAATGGGCCGACTTTGACGGGGACGGCCGTTTGGACCTCGTTGTCAGCGGACGTTACGAGGCCACGGAAGCGCCCTTCACGGCCGTGCTCTGGAACCACGGTGGTCGGTTCACGTTCAGTTCACTGAACCGTGACACCCTACCCCCATTGCGTGGTCCGGTGCAGGTGGGTGACATCGACGGCGACAGTGACGTCGATGTCGTTCAGTGCGGCACGGTAAGCGACCTGCCCAGTTTGCGGCTCCGGGTGTTCCTGAACCAGCGCGGGAGCTTCACGGTCCACGACCTAGTCCTCTCCAACGACGGCGGCGAAGTCTCCGAACTGCTTCTCGCCGATTTCGACGGCAATGGGTTGCCCGACCTGAGCCTGCAGAGCGGCAACACCGGCCTGGTTTTCCTGAATGCCGGCAATCTTGTCTTTGAGGCCACGACCACGCCATGGACCGGGGAACGCGGAGCCCTGCTCGCCGTTGCCGATCTCAACGGGGACGGATGGGTGGAGGGCTTCGGCCGCCCGGCCGGGGGGGATTCCGGGCCCACTTCCGGATTCCTCAATGACCACAAGGCCACGTTCCTGGCGCACGCACTCTTCGGGAGTTCGGTGGCCCGGATCGTGGTCGGGGATCTGGATGGCGACGGCGACCTCGACCTGCTCGTTCGGTCGCATTTGCCCGACTCGGCCGTCGTCTTGAAGCAGTCGGCCACCGGGGACTGGAACCCTGAACGATCTTTGCCGGGCACGGGTTACCGGGCGGTGGCCTTGGGCGACTTCGACGGCGACGGCAGGCTCGACGTGCTGGCCAGCCTTACCAACGGGTCTGAGGTTTCTTCGGAGGCCGGTCCGATAACCCTGGTGCTGAAGAACAATGAGGCCGAGCGAAAACCGGCGCCGTCCGCGCCGCCCAATCCGTCCGCCCTGATCGTGGCCAATGGCATCAGCCGGCTGAGCTGGTCACCTGCGCTGGCCCCGGTCCCCACCAACGGCTTCACCTACAACCTCCGGATCGGCACCCACGCCGGCGCCAACGACGTGATGCCCGGTAACTCATTGCAAAACGGGCACCGCCTGCTGCCCCAACCGGGAAATGCCGGGGCCCGCTCCGCCGTCGACCTAAGACTCCCGGCCGGAACCTACTTCTGGGCCGTGCAGGCCGTGGATGCCTCCTACGTGGGCGGGGCCTTCTGCCCGGAACAGTCGTTCACCGTGCCGCCGGTGCCAGGCGCAGCCTCCGTTCAGCTTGTGCCGACCGTGGATGGCGGCCTGTCCGTGCGACTGCAGGATTCTCCGGACGGTGCGGTCTGGCTGGAACGCAGCAATGACCTCAACGTGTGGACCCAGCTGCACCGCCTCCAACTCGACCACGGCGGATATGCGACGCTGGAGCTTGAGGCGGATCAAAACGTGTCACCCAGTTTCTTCCGCCTGCGGCCGGTCGAGTGAAGGTTGCGTGACGGAAGACGAAATTGGCTTTGCCTCCGGCTGCCCGAGGGTTTAGTGACCCCTCCACCGCTGGTCATGGCTGCCGATGCTGCCCAACTTGAAACCGCCCGATTGCTCGCATTCCAGCTGGGCGAGGACCTCGCCCGGCGCGAGGAAGCCGTCTCGCTGCTGCACACCTTCTTCGGCACGCTCGGACGCGGATTACTGACCGTGGCCGCGGTCGGCGCGGTGTGCGGGCTTATCATCGTGCTGCTTTACCGGCCACGCGTGCGCCGCGGCGGGTTTTGGCAGCCGTTCTTCGGTCTCTTTGGCGGGTCGCCGACGCTCTATCTGCATCGGCGACCCGCCAGCGTGCTGGGCTGGTTCTGGTCGAGACGGCGAAAGCACCGCTGACCGCCACCGGAGCGGAACCGGCACCTTCGACATCATGCGCCTGCATTGCGGCCCCATTCCACAGGCACCGGAATTTGCGGGCGAACCACCGTGGCGACCGCTCCGGGAACCGTCGCCCTGGGTGTTCCAGCTTCTCGCGGTGCCCATCAGCGTCGTGACGGGCACCATCGTGGCTACCGCTTGGTTCACGCTCACGCCGCTGAAGAATCCGAAGGCGTCGGAATCGCTGCTCGCCATCGGCGGTTCTTTCCTGGGACTGATCTTCGTCCATGAGCTGGTTCACGCGGCTTGCCATCCCCAAGCCGGCCGCTCGCCTAAGTCGATTCTGGGTTTCTGGCCTTCCCGATGCCTGTTCTACGCCCACTACGACGGCGAGCTGCCGCGCAACCGCCTGTTGGTGGTTTTGCTGATGCCACTGCTGCTCCTCAGCGTAGTGCCGCTGCTGCTGGCCATCGCCTTGCAGATCACGTCGGGGTGGACGGCGTTCCTTTCGATCCTCAATGCCGCCTGCGCGTGTGGTGACCTGCTGGCCGCCGGGATGTTTGCGTGGCAGATTCCGGCCGCCGGAATCCTCCGCAACTAGGGGTGGAAAACCTACTGGCGCCTTCCCGAATCGCGGACCACTGCCGCCAGCCTTTCCGTTTGACCGGCGCCCGTTTCTCCGCCGCAATCCCCGCCATGAAACTCCGCTTGTTCCTAGCGTCAGCTTCCGTCGCCGTCGTCGCGCTCCTCACGGGCTGCGCCACCGGTGGTTCCCGCAACGTGCTCGTATCCAGCCGCTCGTCCGCGCATCCCGGACCCGCCGGTGACTGCGGCGAATGCTGCGATCCCAAGGCGGCCAAGTCGGTTTACGAGCTGCGCATCTACCACATCGCGCCGGGCAAAACCGAGGGCCTGCACAACCGCTTCCGCAACCACACGCTCAAGCTGTTCAAGAAGCATGGCATCGAGAGCATCGGCTACTGGATGCCGGCCGACGACAAGGACCAGCGCCTGCATTTCCTCCTCCGCTATCCGAGCCGCGACGCCCGCGAGTCTTCGTGGAAGGCGTTCGTCGCCGATCCCGAGTGGCAGGCGGCGGCCAAGGCCAGCGAGGCCAATGGCAGGCTGGTCGAAAAGGTTGAGAATCCCTTCCTCGTCGAGACCGATTTCTCGCCCAAGGTAAAGAAGGGCAACGTGTCCAATGGCGGTGTCTGGGAACTCCGAGACTACACCACGCCCGCCGGCCGCCTCGCGAACCTCGACGCCCGCTTCCGCGACCACACGATCGCGCTTTTCGCCAAGCACGGCATGGGCAATCAGGGTTACTTCCATGTCATGGACGACCAGGCCGGCGCCGGCACGAAGTTGGTCTATTTTCTAACCCATAAGTCGCAGGACGCCGCCAAAGCCTCCTTCTCCGCCTTCGGAGCCGATCCCGCTTGGAAGGCCGCCCGCGAAGCCAGTGAAAAGGCCGCCGGCGGATCCCTCACGGCGCCTGGCGGCGTGAAGTCCACCTTCCTGAAGCCGACCGACTACTCGCCGACGAAGTAGGCCATGCTGCTCGTCCGCACCCGCGTCGCCCCAAGTCCGATCCACGGCTTGGGGCTTTTTGCTGCCGAAGCCATCCTGGGCGGCACGCCCGTCTGGCGCTTCCAAGAAGGCTTCGATCACGCCTACTCCCGCGCCGAATTTGCCGACCTGCCGGCACCGGCCCGCGAACACCTGCGCTGGTTCAGCTACTTCGACGCCGCCCGGGACGCCCTGATCAAGAGCGGCGACCTGTGCTGCTTCATGAACCACGCCGACGCTCCGAACACCGGCGCCGGCCCCGGTGACGGTGAACCGGTGGTCACCGTGGCGCTGCGCGACATCGCGGCCGGCGAGGAGCTCACCTGCGACTACCACGCCTTCGACGGCGACGTGGCGTGGAAGTTTGGACGGGTTCACGCGGAAGCGGAGCTGGGGACGAAGGCGGTGAACAGCGAAGACGCGAAGACGCGACGCAAACCTGCCTGATGCCCTCTCCAGATGAATTCCGCCAAAACTCCACCCCGGCGTGTGGGCGGCTTGCACCGCAAGCCGGGCGGGTTGCAGGGCAACCCGCCCACGGTTCTGCCAGGAGCCGCCGAGATTTGGGATGAAACGATTGCGCCCCCCTTCGCGTCTTCGCTGTTCCACCCCGCTTTTTCCCTCGCCCCCGCCGCCGGTCGCCGCACTCTTGCGCGCATCCATGAAAACGAACCGCCGCTCCTTCGTGAAGGCGACCGCCACCCTGGCCGCCTCGGCCCCGTTCATCCTCACCACCCGCGCGCAGGAACCGCATCGGAAACTCGGCGTCGCGCTCGTCGGACTGGGCAGCCTCGCCACCAACCAGATTGCGCCGGCGCTCGCGAAGAGCACCAAACTCTGCAAGCTCACCGCGCTCGTCAGCGGCACGCCGGCGAAGCTCACCCAGTGGCAGGCCCAATACGGCATTCCCGCCAGCCACTGCTACAGCTATGAGCAGTTTGACCGCATCAGGGACAACCCCGACGTGGACATCGTCTATGTCGTCCTGCCGAACTCGATGCACCCCGAATACACGATCCGCGCGGCCAAGGCCGGCAAACACGTCTTCACCGAGAAGCCGATGGCGAACTCCGCCGCCGAGTGCCAGCAGATGATTGACGCCTGCAAGCAGACCAAGCGCCGGCTGGGCGTGGGCTACCGCTGCCAGTTCACGCCGCATCACCTGGAGATGATCCGGCTGAGCCGCTCCGAGGTTTTCGGCAAGCTCAAGTGCGTCGAGGCCGCGTTCGGCTTCAAGATCGGTGATCCCAAGCAGTGGCGCCTGCGCAAGCCGCTTGCCGGCGGCGGCGCGCTGATGGACGTGGGCATCTACGCCATCCAGGGCATGCGTTACCTCGTGGGCGAGGAACCCGTCACCGTGCAGGCCTTCGAGACCAAGACCGACATGGTCAAGTTCGCCGAGGTCGACGAGACGATCACCTGGGAGCTGAAGTTCCCCGGCGGCGTTCTGGCCAAGGGCGCGACCAGCTACGCCTTCAACGGCATGAACTACCTGCGTGGCCTCGCCGAGAACGGCTGGTTCGAACTCGGCCCGCAGGCCTACGGCTATGGCGGACTCGAAGGCCGCACCAGCAAGGGCCCGCTCGACCGGCCGCAGGTGGACCATTTCGCGACTGAGCTCGACGACTTCGCCGAGTGCATCCTGAAGAACCGGCCCACGCGCGCCTCGGGTGAGGAAGGCCTCGCCGACCTCAAGGTCATCGAAGGCATCTACCGGAGCATCGCGGAGGGGAAGGCGGTGAAGTCGTAACAAATCGTTCTTCCGGAATCGTCTTTAACTATCTCCAAAAGTCGGGTTGGTAAAATCAACTCCTTCAGCAATCCTAGGCGCAAGGTTTTTAGCCGTTTGAAAAATGAACGATTCCACTGCCCCCACCGAAGCCATTTACGCTGAGGCGCTGAAGACGAAATGGCGGCAGCTGTTTCAAAACGAGAAGGCATTGCTGGATGACATAAGTGCTCACCTGCGATCAATCCTCTACGTCGTGATCGCCGCTGATGGGCAGCTTTCAGAGGGAGAAGCTCAGTTGCTCAGAGGATTTCTCAACGAGAAATGGATTTCCAAGCAAGCACTCGAGCACGCTATTGCAGGGCAGATTGAATGGGCATGTAGTCACATTGCGCGCGTTCCGAAATATTTCCGACTTCTGGTCCAGCATGACTTAGCAAATGCGACACACCTGGCTGTGGATGTGGCGCAGTTGTTGGCATTCTTCGCTGGAAGAGTATTCGAGTCGAACGGTGAGGTTTTGAAACCTCAAAGTGAACTCGCAGGTCGACTATTTTCCCTCCTTGCGGATTACATGCGCGAGCAGGGATTGAAGGTCGAAGAGATTGTTTCGGAATCCGAACGAGGGGCGGGTTCCCCGGCATCACCCAACGTGGAATGTGGAAGAAATGGGGCTGACCTGGAAACGCTCGATCAACTCCTTGTTCAACTGGATGGCTTGGTTGGTCTGAAGGAAGTGAAGGGTGAGGTTTCTTCTCTAATTAACGTGCTCCATGTGCGACGATTGCGTGCTAGCAAGGGGATCAAGTCGCCACCGATTTCGATGCACTTGGTTTTCACCGGAAACCCGGGAACTGGAAAGACGACCGTAGCAAGATTGCTCGCGAAGATTTTCAAAAAGCTTGATTTGCTACAGAAAGGCCACCTCGTCGAAGTCGACCGATCAGGGCTGGTAGCTGGCTATGTCGGACAGACAGCACTCAAGGTCAGAGAAATATGCGAAAAGGCGTTGGATGGAGTTCTGTTTGTGGACGAAGCATACACTCTCACCGGGGGTGACGAGCAAGATTTCGGCAGGGAGGCAGTAGACGCGCTGCTAAAGTTCATGGAGGACAACCGTGACAGATTGATTGTGGTTGTGGCGGGGTATTCCGACAGGATGGGCTCATTCCTAAAGGCCAACCCAGGACTTCACTCCCGATTCAATAGAGTGATTCATTTCCACGACTACGACGTGAACGAATTGTGCGAAATCTTCAGAAACATGGTTGGAGCTAGCGCGTATGGTTTCGGCGCCCTCTTTCGTCAGAGACTTTTGCTGGCTATGTCTGCGGTGGTTGAGAAAAGGACAGCCAATTTCGGGAATGCTCGGATGGTCCGAAACCTCTTTGAGCAAGTGATAACTTGTCATTCGAACCGGGTTTCGAAACTACCTGAACCAACGGACGATGATCTACAAACATTCGAAGTTTCGGATCTTGAAGCGGCAATCGAACCGTGACCAACCGGTCACTGGCTCAGGACACCCTCGCCGCCTGGCTACGGCGCAGGCGCGTCAGCGGGCGGTTTCGCCACGGGCGCCAGCACCAGCTCTCCGGCGTCGAACTCGATGGGGCTCTGCGCCGCGGCTTCACCGATGACCACCGGTTTGCTGGCGTTGCCGAGCATTTCGCGCTCCCAGGATTTGCCCTCGGGCTTGGGCATGTCGGCGTGGGCGCTCAGGGTGTAGTTGCCGGGCTGGACGCCATCGAGCTGGAAGGAGCCGTCGGGCTCCGCCAGGGCGGCGTAGTTACGGAACGTTTTCATCGCGGCCCTGAAGGCTTCGGAAGTTTGCCAAGCCTGGTAGTCGGCGGGGCCCTTCAATCCTTCCGGCGGCGGCGGGAAAGGCGTGCCCAGGGCGATCATCACCTTGGCCTCCGCCTTGCCGGCGGTGACCGCAGCTGAGTTGACCCGACCGCGCACGGTGGCCCCCACGTTGCCGATCTGCACCACGGTCGTCTGGCCGGGCAGCACCTCGACGTCGGTCGGATTGACATGCTGCCAGGAATTCTCGCTGGTCTTGAGCAGTTGGGTCAGCGACCGGGATCCGGCGGGAACCTTTTCAATCACGAAACGGCCCTGTTCATCGCTGGTGGCCTTGTAGGCGTTGAAGTCGGTGTGCAAGCCATCGAACGTCCCGACCGATTGCAGGGTCAGCAGGATATCCCGTCCGGCCACGGGTTTGCCGGCGGAATAGAGGGTGCCCTCAATCCGCCCCCAGGGCTGGAGCTCCACAGTGTGCGTGGCCAAAAACTGCGCCCAGGGTGTCTCGCCATAGCCGGCGTCCGACACGGCCACGACGCGTCCAGGGCTGACCGTGGGTCGGAGTTTGAAACGCCCCTGAGCGTCCGACTTGGTCAGGCGCGAGTCGCCGCCAAAGCCCGTCAGGCGTCCCTTGCCCAGCTGGACGGACTGGTCTTTGCCGGTGAGCACCACCGACACCTCGGGCACCGGTTCACCCGCCGGATTGATCACCAGGCCGCCGGGTGACGGCGACGGTTTCAACAGGACGGAGATCTGCACATAATCATTCTGCGCCGCGGGCAGGACCGCGCGGCGCGGTTCGAAGTCGTCGGCCTCGACCTTGATGACGTTTTGTTTTTCGTCACCGAGATCGAGGGCGAAGTGCCCCTGCGGATCGTCAAACTCCTTCCGGTCCGTGTCGGACCAGCGGTGAAAGCCATTCTCATCGCCTTCCGCCCACTGCACGTTGAACTTCGTGACGGGCTCGTTGGTTTCCTCGTTGCCGACCACCCCGAGGACCTTTCGCACCCGCGTCAGCCGGATGATGTTTTCCTCGTCGCCCGGCGTGAGTTTGAGGGCCCGTTTGGAGGCATAGCCCTCTTTCCAGACCGACACTTCCACCGGCTTGTCCGGGCCGTCGGTCCACTCAAAATGCCCGTCCGCATCGGTCTTGGCTTCCCATTCGAGATTGGTGCGCTGGCGCTCTTCCCAGTCCTCCGGATCATAGCGCACCTGGACTCCCTCGACCGGCAGGCCTTCGGGATTCAGCACCACGCCGCTGATCTTTTTCCCAACCTTGAGTTGCAACGTCACCTCCACGGTGTTGGTGCCCGGGGTCACCGTCTTCGATGCCGGACTGTAACCGGTCGCCGAAGCGGTGACGGCCTGAAGCTCGGGGCGGACATTATGCAGGATGAAGCGTCCGTCAGCGCCGCTGGTGGTCTCACGGCGCGAATCCTGGTCGTAGGGGCGGCCTACCGTGACCTTGGCACCCGAAAATGGCTTTTCATCCGCTCCCAACACCACGCCCGCGACGACCACGCCCCGCAGCAGGCGGACCGTATATTTCAGGTGCTTGAGCTGGGTCTCCAGCGTCACGTTGTCTCCGACCACCGCGCTGTAGGGTGAAAGGTAATCCGCGTGCTTGGCCTGGACGATGAGGTTCGGAAACACATCCGCCGGGACGCTCTGGGTCTGCCAGCGACCATCTTGATCGGTCGTGAATTCCTTCGAACCGAAGTCAGGCCGTTCGGCCTTCTGGAAATCCTCGCTGTTACGATAAATCTGATTCAGGGCAATCTTGGCACCAGGCAACGGTTGACCGTCAGGATCTTCGACGAGACCGCCGATCAGGATGCCGCCCTTCAGCTTCACTTCGAAGTTCGGTGGGATCGGGCCGTCCTTCTTCGACTCCAGGGTCTTCACGATGCCGCCGTAGTTTTCGGCGCGCAGGTGCAGTTCGAGAAAGTCGAGTGGCCCACCGCCCTTGGGCAGCGTCGCGAGCCCGGTGGCGGAAGTTTTCACCGTGTGTTTGAAATGGGCCTCATTATCGGTGCCCACGCCTTCCCGAAGCTGAGCTTCCACCTCGACGCCTTCAATCGGCTTGCCCGTAGCGGCGTCGGTCACGGTGACAAACTGGGCCGCCGAAAATCCGGGCCGGCCGTCGTCGAGGTCCGCGAAATCAGCTCCCCGCTCGCCGCGCGGCAACACGTCAAGCGTCACCCCGACCAAAAACAGGCTCGCCCGGCTGTTGCCGCTGAGGAACTCCAGCGATTTCACAACCCGGTTCGTGTCCGGATTGGCGAGCGATGTCAGGTAGAGGCGCAGGAACTTGCCCCGGCTGCGGGCGTCGGCGTGCTGGCCGTGCCAGACGGCCCGGCTGTGCTTGTCGCTGACCACCGGCGGGTCTTCGTAGCGGACGCCCCACCAGTCGCGCAGGTGGATGCCGTATTGAATCGGACTGCGCCGAAACGTCCCGTCGGCATAGCGCCAGATGAACTCAGCCACCTTGGTCCCTATGTCCGCGTCGTAGGACGTGCCGCCCAGCAGGTGAAGCGTCTGCCAGTTCGTCTTGGTGGCAGGGACGGGCAGGACGACTTTTGCCCGGAACTTGCGCCCGCCGTCAGTTACCCCCTGCCCCTTCAGTTGAACGAGACCCTCAATCCAGAACCGGACTCCCGCGAAGTCATTCGTCCGTCCGCGCGGGGGCTGGGTCCACACGCCGCCGGCCAGCCAGTCTTTGTTCTCCTCGGCGACCAGGACGTTTGTCAGCGACAACGGCACGACCGGCGGCAGCAGTCTCGGCAGCTTGGGGGAAACCGAGTTCGTCCCGGCCGACACGGAAGCCGTGAGCGGTGGACCGGGTTCGGCCGCCGGCAACGGTAACCGAAGCAGCAACCAGGCGACGATCAGCAGGCGGCCAAGGGGATTCGGGTTCATCGGGAACGAAGCGGGAAGACGGAAGCGAGGACAACGGATGCCCAGACGGCCGTCAAGCCGCGGTCCCTTGACCCGCCGAACTTGCATGACGTTCAACCGGGCCGTTCGCAGTCCGCCGGCCGGGAACCTTGGGGCAACCCACGTTCAGCAAATGGCAACCCGCTGGCGGAAAGACGATTGCCGGAGGTATTCACTTGCGCCCGCAACGGGCCTGCCGAGTATTTGCGCCACAGTTCCCCGGCCGAGACGCGTTTGCCGCACGGACTCTTTGGACGACCCGAATTCTGTTATGAGTAACGAAGCCAACACCGGTTCGCAGTTCCCTTACCCAGGCATCCCCACCAGTTCCGACGGAGCCGGTTGCGTCACCTGGGTCGAAACCAACATCACCCACGGCGCCTGCGCCTACCCGATCACCTCATCCACGACGATGGGCACGGGCTACCAGACCGAAGTTTCGAACGGGAAGAAGAACCTCTGGGGGGACACGATCACGTTCGTTCAGCCTGAATCCGAGCATTCCGCCGCGTCAACCTGCGAGGGTTTTGCGCTGGCCGGAGGACGGGTGACCAACTTCACGTCCGGCCAGGGCCTCGTCCTGATGAAGGAGGTGCTCTACACCATTTCCGGCAAGCGCCTGCCGGCGGTCTTCCACATCGGTGCCCGCGCGCTGACGAGCCATTCGCTGAACGTCCACTGCGGTCATGACGACGTCATGAGCGTCGCCGACTGCGGCTGGGGCATCCTCTTCGGCCGCAACGCCCAGGAAGCCGGCGACCTCGCCCTGATCTGCCGCCGCGCCGCCGAGGCCAGTGACACTCCATTCATGAACGTGCAGGACGGCTTCCTCACAACCCACACGATCGAGAATGTCCGGCTGCCCGAGCAGGCGTTCATGAAGGAATACATCGGCGATCCTAACGAGAAGCTCCGCAACATGTTCGACCCCATGCACCCGCTCATGTCCGGCGTGGTGCAGAACCAGGATTCCTACATGAAGGGCAAGATCGCCCAGCGCGCCTACTACGACCGGGTGCCCGCCGCGGTCGAGGAGGCCATGGAAGTCTTCTACCAGAAGACCGGCCGCCGCTATCGCATGGTGGACACCTACCAGATGGACGACGCGGAATACGCCCTCGTCGGCATGGGCGGCATGATGGAAACAGCCAAGGCCACGATTGATTTCCTCCGCCTGGAGAAGGGCCTGAAAGTCGGCGCGGTGCACGTCACCAGCTTCGCTCCCTTCCCGGCCACCCAGCTAGTCGCCGCGCTCAAGAACGTGAAGGCGCTGACCGTGATCGAGCGCATGGACAACCCGCTCGCGCAGTCAAACCCGCTGATCCAGGCCATCAAGGCTTCCTTCGCCGATGCGCTGATCGGCCTCAGCTACGGTTCCCGCGGCGAATACAAGTATCCCGAAGTCCACCGGCTGCCAAAGATCTACGCCGTCTCCGCCGGCCTCGGCTCCCGCGACATCCGGGCGGGCCACCTGGTGGGCATCGTCAACAACATGCTCAGCGAACAGCCGCGCGAATTCGGCGTCGTGGGCATAAAGCACGAGCTGGCCATCGCCGCCGGCGAAGACCCGGACATCCGCCCTCCGGGCGCGTTCTCGATGCGCGGCCACTCCGTTGGCGGCTTCGGCTCCGTCACGACCAACAAGCTCATCGCCTCGTTCGTCGGTGAGCTCTTCAATCTCTATGTGCAGGCCTATCCGAAATACGGCTCCGAAAAGAAGGGCCTGCCGACGACCTACTACCTGACCGTCGCCGAAGAACACATCCGCTCCCACAGCGAACTGGAGCACGTCGAGTTCATCCCGCTGAACGACGTCAACGCCTTTAACCTCGGCAATCCGCTCGCCGGCATCGCCGACGGCGGCAGCGTGTTCATCCAGAGCCCGCACCTGGATGCCGCGAGCGTCTGGTCGGAGATTCCGCCGTTCGGCCGGAAGCTCATCCGGACCAAGAAGCTCAAGGTCTATTACCTCGACACCGTGAAGATCGCCCGTGAGATCGCGACCGATCCCGACCTCCAGCAGCGCATGCAGGGCGTCGCCCTGGTTGGCATTTTCATCAAGGTCACTCCGTTCGCGGCGCGCTCCGGCATGGACGAGGACACCGTTCTCGGCGCCGTCGAGAAATACATCCGCAAATACTTCGGCAAACGCGGCGAACACGTCGTGCAGGAAAACCTCGCCTGCGTGAAGCAGGGCCTGAAAAACGTGCAGGAAATCCCCGCCGACATCATCAACGGCACCGATTCCGGCCTCGCCAAGACCACGAACGAGGAACTGGTGTTCGCGAAGTGAGATGAAATTTCACCGCAAAGAAGCTATCAGCGTCGGGATAGCAATCGTGATTGGCCTCATCTTCTCAGGGTGTGCCTCGTCAGAAAAACCCGCGCCGACCGCGACCGGTGTCGGTAGCACCCATCTTTGGACACCGGTGAATGAGTGGAAGAGCCTTGCTGAAGCCGACCAGAATCGGCCGGACAATGCGGCGAGTTGGGGGAATGCGACAGGCATCTACTTGCCCATAATGCGGGAGTTTTCCACCAGTGGTTTGAATCCCGATGCACTCTTGTTTGGATACGTGGCGCCTCCCTCTACAGGCTACGCTGAGCGTCACCGGTCATATCTGCCCGAAACCCACTGGTCCAGAGTGGCCCTCAGAACCAGCAGCCGGTTAAGTGAGGAACTGTTTGCCCCAAAGTTGCCCATTCAAACTTACCACACGACCCACGGAAGCTCTTCCTTCCAAACCGGCTACTCCGTTTACCTCATTTCCACCCGCTACACGATCGATCCCTGACGCACCCTCCCTTTCGAAATCCCACAATCACCATGAGCACCGCCACGGCTCCCCACCCGACGCAGCGCGTCAACACCCGCCCCATCACCGACTAGGTGCTGAATTCCCCGGCCTGATCCGTTGAAACCCCGCCTCTACATCGAAACCACCATCGTGAGCTACCTGACCGCCAGACCGACGCGCGACCTGACGGTCACGAGCCGCCAGCAATCCACACTGGCTTGGTGGGAACGTCGGCGCGGGGATTTTCTCTGCTTTGCCTCGGACACGGAGCTGGATGAGGCCAAGGCCGGGGATCCGCAGGCCGCCGAGCGGCGCTTGGAGGCGCTGACAACAATCCCAGTGCTGGAGCCTCGTGAGGAAGCCACTGTGCTGGCCCGAAAGCTGACCGCCGCCAAGGCCATTCCCCGGGCCGCGGCCAGCGACGCGTTGCATATCGCGACGGCGGCGGTTCACGGAATGCATTTCCTCCTGACTTGGAACTTCCGCCACATCGCCAATGCCGAAATGATGGATTCCATCCGTGCCGTCTGCACCCAGGCGGGCTACATTTGCCCGGTCATCTGCACGCCGGATGAACTGATGCGAGGTGAAACATGAAAGACCTCGTGCTCCAAGAAATGCACGCCATCAAGGATGCCCTCTCCGCCCGGTTTGGGCATGATCCCGGCGCTTTGGTGGCCGACCAGTTGAAACGGCGAAACCGGCTGCAAAACCTGCCTACTCGCCGTCCGAGGGCAAAAGCCAAACCAGCCCTCAAGTTAACTGTCCACCTGAAAGACGCCGTCATCACCGAGATGCACGCCATCAAGGACACCCTCTCCGCCCAGCATGGTCATGACCCGAAAAAGATCGGCGAAGCCCTGATCGCGGAGCAAACGAAACATCGGGGCCGGCTGATCCGGGGGCCGGCGAAAAAAAACGCTACCCGCTGAACTGCGACCACCAATTCATTCTCAACTGTCCCAGATTCCCCAAACCATGAGCACCGCCACCGCTCCCATCCCGACGCAGCGCGTCAACACCCGCCCCATCACCGACGACGTGCTGAACGTCGCCGACTTCAACGACCGTATCGTCGGCGCCTACAATGACGGCTCCGC
Organism: Verrucomicrobiota bacterium; assembly: GCA_043755815.1. Lineage (GTDB taxonomy): Bacteria > Verrucomicrobiota > Verrucomicrobiia > Limisphaerales > UBA9464 > CAIWAH01. The sequence goes on along the minus strand of JAYUSF010000287.1, from coordinate 6,348 downwards.
GGAGATGGGCCTGCCCGCCGACCTTTCGACGGCGCGTTCGCTCATCACCGCCGGGTCCGGCGTCCTGCGCGACTTCTCCTACATCGCGCCGGAGATTCCGCTGCTCAACTCCGACAACTGCGTCGCCTGCATGGCGTGCGTCATCGAGTGCCCCGACACCGCCATCCTCGGCAAGGTCGTCACCATGACCAAGCTGGAGGAGGAACTTGCGGCGATCCCCGACGAGGCCGAACGCGAGCACTACCGCCGTCAGTTCGGCAAGACGACCAAGTTCTGGAACGTTTACGAGAAGAAGGGCCAGGAACCCGGCTACTTCGGCATCTTCATCGACCCGACCAAGTGCAAGGGCTGCGCCGAATGCGTCGAGGCCTGCGGCGATCACGGCGCGCTCGCGATGCTCAAGAAGGAGGGCAACGTCCTCCCGCGCTCCCAGAAGACCTTCAACTTCTACCGCAAGCTGCCCGAAACGCCGAAGCAGTTCATCAACGAGAAGCTGCTCACCGACATGATGCTGGCCGACCGTTCCCTGCTCTACGTCGGCGGCGCCGGCTCCTGCATGGGCTGCGGCGAGGGCACCGCGATCCGCATGATGCTCGCGGCGACCGGCTTCGTTTACGGCAAGGAAAACCTCGGCATCCTGAACTCGACCGGCTGCTCCACCGTTTACGCCTCGACCTACCCCTACAATCCCTACCTCGTCCCGTGGTCCAACTCGCTCTTCGAGAACGGCCCGACCTACGCCATGGGCGTGCGTGCACGCTGGGACCAGATGGGCTGGAAGGACAAGAAACTCTGGGTCTTCGGCGGCGACGGCGCGATGCTTGACATTGGTTTCCAGGCGTTGAGCCGAATGCTGGCCTCGGGCATGAACATCAAGGTGCTCATCCTCGACACGCAGGTTTACTCCAACACCGGCGGCCAGAGCTCAACCGCGACGTTCATGGGCCAGAACACCAAGTTCTCCGTCCACGGCTCGGCCATCCCCGGCAAGACGGAACGCCGCAAGGAGATCGCCCAGATCGCCATGATGCACCCGAACACGTTCGTGGCGCAGACCTCGTGCGCGATGACCAACCACTTCTACAAGTCCATCATGGCCGCCAACGAATACGACGGCCCGGCAGTGGTCAGCGTCTACACCACCTGCCAGCCCGAGCATGGGGTCGGCGACAACATGGCCATGCATCAGTCCAAGCTGGCCGTGGATACCCGCAGCTTCCCGGTGCTGATGTATGACCCGCGCAAGGGCACCAAGATCGCCGAGCGCCTCAGCCTCCAGGGCAACCCGGCAACCAACCAGGATTTCTACGTCGAACCCAAGACCGGCGAAGTCTACGACTTCACGATGTTCGCCCGCAGCGAAGGCCGCTTCTCGAAGCACTTCGACAAGGACGGTAATCCGAGCGCGACCATCCTCGCCGCCCGCCAGGAGCGTCTGGAAAACTGGCAGGTCCTCCAAGAACTGGCGGGACTCCGCTAGCCGGGGAAATGGACCGCCGGCTGAAATGCCGTGCGGCGCAACGAGGCTCGGCGAAACCCGTCGAGCCTCGTTTCTTTTCGGGGAATCGCGGATTCGGAAACTCCCAGAGCGCCGCTGCATCGTTTCGCCCGCCTGAGGATCAGAGATCCACGGGACGCCGAGCGTCGAGCTTTCCAGACCGCCTGAGGAATTTCGCTGCTTTCCAAGCCACAGCTCTTTTCCTAACGTCCGCCCGCTTTTCCAAAGAGCACCACAGTTTAACGCATCGTTATGGCCAAGTCGTTCTTCCCGAAGATCGGGAACATCCAATTCGAGGGACCGCAGTCGAAGAATCCCCTCGCGTTCAAGCACTACAACGCCGCCGAGCTCGTCGAGGGCAAGTCCATGCAGGACCACATGCGCTTTGCGGTGGTCTACTGGCACACGATGCGCGGATCCGGCGGCGACATGTTCGGCTGGGGCACGGCCAACCGGCCCTGGCAGACCGGCGAAGGCACGGTGAAGGACGCCATCCAGCGCGCCCGGGCCATGTTCGAGTTCACCGGCAAGATCGGCGCGCCCTTCTATTGCTGGCATGACCGCGACGTCGCCCCGCACGGCAAGACGCTCGCCGAGTCGAACAAGAACTTCGACGCCGTGGCCACCGAGCTGAAGAAGCTCCAGCAGGACACGGGCATCAGGCTGCTCTGGGGCACCGCCCAGAACTTCGTCCACCCGCGCTACATGCACGGCGCCGCGACGAGCTGCAACGCCGACGTCTTCTGCTACGCCGCCGCGCAGGTGAAGAAGGCGATGGAGTGGACCAAGGAACTCGACGGTGCGGGCTACGTCTTCTGGGGCGGCCGCGAAGGCTATTCCACGCTGCTCAACACCGACATGAAGCGCGAGATGGACCACCTCGGCCAGTTCATGCACATGGCCGTGGACTACAAGAAGAAGATCGGGATGAAGGGACCGTTTTTCATCGAGCCCAAGCCGAAGGAACCCACCAAACACCAATACGATTCCGACGCCGCCGCGTGCCTCAACTTCCTCCGGGAATACGGCTTGCTCGAACACTTCCAGCTGAACCTCGAAGTGAACCATGCCTGGCTCGCGGGCAAGAGCATGGAGCACGAGATGGAAGTCGCCGGAGCCGCCGGCGCGCTCGGTTCCATCGACGCCAACATGGGCGACTACTTCCTCGGCTGGGACACCGACCAGTTCCCCACCGACCTCTACCTCACCACGCAGACCATGCTTCGCGTGCTGAAGTATGGTGGCTTCACCGCCGGCGGCGTGAACTTCGACGCCAAGGTCCGCCGCGAAAGCTTCGAGCTGGATGATCTCTTCCTCGCCCACATCGCGGGCATGGATGCCTTCGCTCGCGGCCTGAAGGCCGCCGCCGCCATCCGCAAGGACGGCCGCGTCACCGAGTTCGTGAAGAACCGCTACGCCACCTGGGACAGCGGCATCGGCGCCAAGATCGAGGCCGGCAAAGCCAGCTTCGCCGACTGCGAGAAGCACGCCCTGAAGATCGGCGAAGTCTCCGGCCTCCAGTCCGGCCGCCAGGAGCACCTCGAATCGATCATCAACGAGTTTATCTGAGGCAAACCCAGATTCCACGAACGGCCGCCGTGCAATCACGGCGGCCTTTTCGTTGGATTCCGATCGCTGCTGCGTCATCTGGACATTTCGAGCACAACACCTGCTAACTATGACAGCATGGATCGATTCCTGAGGGTGTGTCGCCGAACCATCGGTGGTGCATCGGCGGCGCTGGCTATTCTGGTCGCCGGGTTGACGATGGTGGAGACCGTCTGGAAGCTGCTACTCCCCGCTAACGACCAAATTCCTGTTGGCATCTATTTCGGCAAGACGCGCGGATCCATTTCGGTTCTCCCTTCCGAAGGACTGACCTTCCAGTCCCTTGTCTTTGAAGGTGAGACCGTCCCTTGCTGGCAACGGGAAAACTCCCCGTTCAAGTATTCGGAATTGGCTCTCGTTTGGGGCGAAGTGGAGCCAACCGCGCTTGGCGGACGAGTGCGACTCTTCCTGCCTTCGCTTCGTTTTGAAAACTCCATGACCAACGGCGTTTTGACTTCAGAAGGTTTGGCCCTTTGGTTGGCAAACCATGACACACGGGCCACTACCAATTCGCACGCCGCCAAAGCAATGGACGAAGCGTTTCAGCTGTTTCGGTCTGCGGCTGATGGCTCGCTACCTCCGCCACGTCACCACGGCTACAGTCTGGGGCAAAGGGGCCTGTCCTCTGGCCGCCTTTATCATTTCCGACTGGGGTTTGGGCTTGGTGTCGTCGGTTGGCTATGGCTTTTGGCGTGGCCTATTGTTTGTTGGTTCGTTCTGAGAAAACTGTTTCGACGGATCGACAGGCCCGACGGCGGTGAACCGCCCTCTCCGTTGACGCCGCACCTTTCCTGACCGTTCATACGCCCGGCACATGAGCTACTGTCCGTCCGTCTGGAACTATTCGCGCCGTCCGACCCGCGAAGTCGTTGTCGGCGATCCCGCCCGCGGCGGCGTCGTCATCGGCGGCGCGCACCCCATGGTGAAGCAGTCCATGATCACCTGCGACACGATGGACACCGCGGCCAGCGTCCAGCAGACGCTCGACCTCGTTGCCGTCGGCTGCCAGATCGTCCGCATTACCGCGCCGACCGTGAAGGACGCCGCCAACCTGGAGAACATCGTCCGCGAACTCCGCGCCCGCGGCTGCCTCGTGCCGATCGTCGCCGACATCCATTTCAAGCCCGAGGCCGCGATGGAGGCCGTGAAGTGGGTCGAGAAGGTCCGCATCAATCCTGGCAACTACGCCGACTCCAAGAAGTTTGCGGTCAAGGAATACACCGACGAGGCCTACGGCGAGGAGCTGAAGCGCATCGAGGAGAAGTTCACCCCGCTCGTGCTGGAGGCGAAACGCCTCGGCCGGGCCCTGCGCATTGGCACCAACCACGGCTCGCTCAGCGACCGTATCATGAACCGCTACGGCGACACGCCGCTCGGCATGGTCGAGAGCGCGCTGGAGTTCGCCCGCATCTGCCGCCAGCACGGCTTCCACAACTTCGTGTTCTCCATGAAGTCGTCGAACCCAAAGGTCATGATCGAGTGCTACCGGCTACTGGCGGTTCGGCTCGCACAGGAAGGTGATGACTGGAATTACCCGTTACACCTCGGCGTGACCGAGGCCGGTGAAGGCGAGGACGGCCGCATCAAGTCCGCCATCGGCATCGGCTCACTGCTCTGCGACGGCATCGGCGACACCATCCGTGTTTCGCTCACCGAGGACAGCCCCCGGGAGATCGCCGTCTGCAACGACCTGCTAGCCCAGATCCCGTCGTTGGCCAATACCGGGATCCCAGTTTCGCAACCCGTGATTTCTTGGGACCCCTTCCACTTCGAACGCCGGGAATCCGCCGAAGCGTCGCTGGGCGACGTGAACTGCGGCGGCGAGCAGTTGGTCCGCGTGGTCGTGACCCAGGCGACCTTCGACAAGGTGGCGCCCAAGATTTCGGCCAAGGCCGACGTGAAGCCGGAGGGCATCTACGAAGACCTGAACGTCCTGGAGCTCGATCCCACCCAACCGCTCGGCATTGAGCAGGTCAACTGCGACACCCAGCTCGTCACCGTCGCCGACGGCGTGGCGCTGCCGCCCATCACCGCGTTCCGCCTGCTCGCCGTCCGTCTGCACCAGCTCGGCCGCCAGAACCCGATTCTCCTAAAGGAATGCCTCGGTTTCGGTAGCCGCCGAGATAACGAGGCGGAACGAAGCGAACTGGCGGGCAATCCACCTCCTCACGTCGGCAGCTACGAGCCCCGTTCCCCCGAAGTCGCCCTGCTCCGCGCTTCGGTGAACCTCGGTTCGCTCCTCGCTGACGGCATCGGCGACGCCATTCTGGTCCGCAGCGAGTCCGGCGCCGGTCAGTCGTTGCGGCTGGCCTTCAACATCCTTCAGGCGGCGGGGTGCCGGTCCTTCAAGACCGACTATGTCGCGTGCCCGAGCTGTGGCCGCACGCTCTTCAACCTCCAGACCGTCACCGCGCGCATCAAGGCCCGCACCGACCACCTCAAGGGCGTGAAGATCGCCATCATGGGCTGCATCGTGAACGGCCCCGGCGAGATGGCCGACGCCGACTTCGGCTATGTGGGAGGCGCGCCGAACAAGATCAACCTCTACGTAGGCAAAAAGCCGGTAAAGTTCAACATCCCGGAAGACGAGGCGGTGGATCGCCTCGTGGACCTCATCCGCGAACACGGCAAGTGGGTCGAGGCTTCTTCGCCAAACTAGCCAACGCATGAATGCCAACGTGAAGAGTCAACCCGACTCAACCGCATTACTTCGCGCCAAGTGAGTAATGACGACCTCGTGGTTGCTCTTCTTGGCGGTGTCCTGCGGTTGTTCGGGTAACCGCGACCAAAGTTACGAAAAGGAGACCCCAAAGTGGATGGAATACCGTTCACATGAAGGTAGATTCGCAATAAAGGCTCCACCCTTGCTCTAAACCGAAAGGAAGGCGTCAAGTGCTCCATGGGGACCGGTGAACATACAGCAATGGATTTTCCAATGGCGCACGAATGACGTGGAATCCTATGGAATCAACGTTGGAGGATGCCCGCTAGACGCTACTAGGCCGGAGGTGAGGAAGCACCTTATGGAGTTACTCAACTCTTCCTTCGAACAGAAAGGGCTTCATGTATCCAGTCTTCAACCGATTGAGCACCGGGGCTACGTTGGATACGAGGCCAAGGTGAATAGCGCCGCTCAAAACGCTGCATTCAGATACAGAACCTTATTTGTAGGAACCAATGGCCGGTGTAAGAAGCTTTCTGTAATTTGCTTTCCTTGTGTTTCCACCCAACCCCAGAGGGGG
>JAYUSF010000286.1:0-11824 GCA_043755815.1 Verrucomicrobiota bacterium | reverse complement strand
CCGATCTGGTGCAGCGTGCCGCCGGGCACACCCCAATCCGCAGTGCCCAGTCGGGCATCTCCCCGCCGCCGTCCCATCACGCCCACGGTCCAGTTGACCAGTTCACCCAGTTCGTTCTGCCGCGCGATGTAGGCGCTTACCAACGCCAACGCGATCGAACGCGCCACCGGGTCCACCTGGAACCGTTGCAGGAAGGAGACGACGCGCTCCGCGTCGTTGAACCGCCAGGTCGGTCCGGTGGGCGGCGACCAATCCGGACCGCCGGGCAGGCCTGCCAGGAATTCCCGCACGAGCGCGCGGTTGGCCGTCTGCTGGGCCGCCAGCTCCGCCGGCCGGTGGAAGGGAAACTTGACCGTCTGCAGCAGTTGGCCCGCGTAGGTCTGCGACACGGTGAAGGACGTGCCGAACCGCTGCTTGAGCTTGCTCGTGACCAGCATGGCGGGATGCCGCTGGATGCGGAACCCCAGTTCGTCGGGCCGGAGGTTCTGCCGTTCAAATACGGTGATGTCCTCCCGCAGTTGATGCTCCACGGTCGCCAGATCATGAAACCAGTCCCGCAGGTCAGCCGTGGTGTGGATGCGGGTCAGGTCCGCGTAGCCGCCGCGATAGCCAAACCACCGCCCCATCTGCATGAGCGTGTCATACATGGCCGTGGGGCGGACAAAGTAACTCACCAGCAGCCCTTCCAGCGTCAGCCCGCGCGACAGCCGGTTCCCGCCGACGGCAACGCATTTCAGTTCAGGCTCGCGCTCGTAATCCAGCACCTCGCCAGTTCGGCTGTTTATCTCACGCACACGAACCGATTCGAGGAATGGGCTGATGTGCTCGGCCAAGCGTTCAAAAGGAATGTCGCGTCCCGCATCGGCGGCCTGTGTCACTGGACGAAACTCAACGTTCCAGCGATCCCGGAAGCGCGATTCGACATGAGTTCGCTGATAGCGCCATTCGTCGCGCAGTTGTCCGAGGCGGTCACCCATGCCGCGAGTGATACGGGAATGGTCGTCCTTCAGTTGGCTGGTGTGAACCAGCATCGTAGCAGGTGCATTACCTTGGCCACGCTGACGCCGCGCCGCGCCCGCGAGCATGAAATCCAACAATGCAGTCTCCAATCCTTCTGGAAACGTGTCTTGGTCCAGCGCCACCAAGTCTGCGTCGCTCACCGTGCGAATGACATCCAGTCCCGGTTGTTCTGTCTCCGTGGCCAAGTCCAGTCTTCCGAAAAATTCCTCAGCCCCGAAGTAGCCGCCGCGCTTGGGCAGCGCTACGACAAAGTCTTTCGGATAGAGGTCGCTGCCCACTTCAGGATGCACGTTGTCGTGCGGAATGAGCACATTAGCGAACGGCGTGGCGGTGTAGGCGACGTAAGCCTTCCGTTGAAACTTGTTCAGGAGTCCGCGAATCAACCCATTGATCACGCTCGGGTCTTCGTAGTCGTCCTCGGGTGCGGGCGGCGCGCTCAGTCGGTCGCCTCGCGTATCAACACTTGCTTGGTCAGCCTCGTCATCTACCACCAACAGAGGGAGAGAATCCCGCACACTGGGCGGAGCGGCATCTAGCCAAGTATGCAATCGACGTAGCCGCGGCCCGTTTTTCTTCATTACCAGCAGCACAGGCTGCGCCCCATTCAGGGCGGCGTAGTTGGCCCTACCTGCATCAAAATCCCCCTTAAATTCCTCGCTCGTGAATTGATGCCATTGGCGGTCGGATGGCGGTAACGACACGGCATCCGGCCGGTTGTCGGCATAACCAACCAATTCTCGATTAAGTCGAATCTGGGTCTGGCGGCGGAGCGCATCATCTATGCCCGAAAGCACCACGATGAGCTTGTAGCCGACGTCTGCCGCCTTGGAAATCAGCGCAGTGAAGTTCGCAGTCTTGCCGCTTTGCACATAGCCCAGCACAAGGCCACGGATATCGAATTCTGCGGTGTTGGGTGGAGCTAGCTGGCCCAGCACTTGGTCAGTTTCGTCGTCAATCAGGCGCACCGACTCTCCAGCCCAGCCTTTCACTCCAAGCAGGTAATCACGAAGCGTCGGCCAGTAATACCAACCTGACCGGTCCAACTCCTCAAGCCACCGGCCACGGTTCCGGTCACGAGCAAGCATCTGAACGGGGCGAAGCGTGAAAGTGGCGCTCTCCTGCGCGAAAGTTTGCCGGACAAATTCGCGGACTGATTCTGCTACGGCTGGGTTGGCTATGGCTTCTGGAACCGAAATGCCATTGGCAACCAGCATTCGTGCTATCCGCAGTCCGTTCGCTTGTTCCGGTGTCATGGAGTTTGGGAATGCTTCTGTTCTAGCCGGTCGCATACGGCGGCGATCACGGGCATTTCCACCTCGCTTGCCACCGAGTCGAGTTGCTGGCGCAACTCACCAAGCGTGAACCGACGGACAACTGGTGCTATCACGCTGGGAGCAGGCGGATTGCTTGCGAGCGGAGTGGCCGAAGCCGATGAAGCGGATGCGGCCGCGGTTGTCGTGGCAGGAGAACTCGGGGCCGCATCGGTGCGTCCCTTTCGGCGATACTCTGCGTGGGCTGCTTTAAGAACGGGCTTTAGGACTTCTTCAATGTCCTCCCGAATCAGTGCGGGCATTTGAACCCGCATCTTCGCGACGTTGATCTTGAAAGCCTCGTCAAGTTTCGGGCTGAAGCTGACGGCTATCCGAGCCAGCTTCGTGTGCTCGTCCAGTGTCCGCAGGTTCGACCAGCCGCCGCTCTGAATCAGTCGGTCGGCGCGGTAGATGTAGAACCCTTGCTGACGGTTCCATTTCAACGGACCGGAAGCTTTCGCACGCGCCTCTGCCGAACTGAACCGATCCTCATGAGGCAGAACGTAAGGTTGGACTAGAATTTCCCCGCAAATGCCGTCCTGCTCGAACGGAATACTGCAAGCCTCAAGCTTTCTGGTGCGCGGCTCCTTACGGGCAAATGGGTCCCAAGGTTCAACGGGATTCCCGTTTAGGGTGATCCGTATTCGGCGACCGCGTGCCTCGCCGTTAAGAAATCGGTGAAAGACCATTGCCAAGTGGTCCTCCAGATCGCGGCACATCTGAGCGAACCGCTTTCTGGCAACGTCTCCGTAGGGATGTTTGTAGCCGAGAATTCTATCAAGCCGCTCCCAAACAATTGCTGTGTTGTGCCCGTCCTCTAGGGCCTCAACCGCACACTGTGGAAATTCAGCTTTCTTCAGGGGGAGCACTTCCCACCTGTTTACCTTCTGGATGTGCTCCAAATCCCAGCAAAAGGCAGCGTAGGTCGCTTTAGCGCCACGCGGCCGGCTAACCACGGTGAGTCGCTGGCTTTGACTCAACGATGCAGTTTTCAACCCGAGCCCGAACTTCCCCAAGTCATCGTCGGAATAATCGCGCTCCGCGCCATAGCGCATGGCCTCTCGAAGCGTGGCTGTTGCCATTCCGCAGCCATTGTCGGCGATCCGGACCCAAGAACTGTCACCGTCAAACTCTGCTTGGATCGCGACCGTGGAGGCTTTCGCCTCGATGCTGTTGTCCACCAAGTCTGCAACCGCGGCGCTGAAGTCGTAGCCCATGTCGCGCAGCGAAGTAACCAGCCGGCGCGCGGAGGGGATCAGTTCATTGCCTGCGTCTCGTCGAGCCATCAGTTCCTCCCGACATCAAACTTGCGGGCACCGCTAACGTGGGCTGCTGAGCAGTAGTAATCGTCACGGGAAAGCAGCCCTTGCTTCAGCCGTCTTTGTGCTTCTGCTGCGATAGGCACCAACGCAACCGGCCAGCCGCTTTGGAGATAGACTCGCTCAGTCCATTCCGGCTGCAGGTTGCTTAGGGTCGAAAGGTCTGCGGTTGGCGGCCCCAAGCGTCGCCCGTTTTCTGCGGCTGCATCGGGGTGCAACCCGTAGCAGAGAAAACCAGTGGCAACCCAGCCAAGTTTGAAGGCGTGCGACTTGATCGTTGGCAGATCACCTCGTTGCGCAGCTTCCAGCAATGGATGCAACCATTCGACGGCTTGGCTTTCGTCCTTGGGCAGCAGCGGAACGGTTGTCCTCTTCTCAATGCGGAAGGCGTCCGATAGGTAGCGTTTTACCGCGCGTCCTACCGCCTGCCCGATCAATGGAGGCACAGCGTTGCCAATCAATCGGAACGAGTGTGTGCGAGCTTCGGGGAAACGAAACCAATCCGGGAAACTTTGCACCCGTGCGGCTTCACGCGGCGTTAGCGAACGTCGCTGCGTGGGATGAATGAACATCAATCCATCCTTGGCCAAGTGAGCAACGATGGTGGAACAGAGCCGGTTTCGGTGCTGTCGAGTGTAGCGATCCTTGAAATGTTCCTTGCTGTAGGGCCACTCAAACTCCACAGCCCGGTCGCGCATTGCTACGGCAGAACTCTCGCCCTCCAGCAGCAAGGCAAAGTCCCGCAAATCACGCTCGCTGTGGGGGCGGGCAACGTGTCCGGTGAGCACCTTGGCCTTGTGGATCTCCAGCACCTGCTTGAGGTAGCGCCCCTTGTAGCGGGCCAGGTGCGACTGCCAGCGGGGTTGGCTGTAAACATCTCCGTCCTTCCCCTCGCCCGCCACGCGCGGCGGCAAATCACCGATGGCTTCCCAGAGCGTCACCACGCGCGGCAGCACGTCGAACAGGTCCTCGCCCTCAGTGGCGTAGGTGGGCGTGAGCAGGGTTTCGCCGGCAAACAGCGGCAGTTCGCGTCGGGTGCCGATGATGAGCTGCCGGATGCGCTTTTGCGGGACGCCAAACTGCCAGGCACGGACCACCTCGCCATGCACACGGTAGCCCAGGGCCCGCGCTTCGGACTGCACGCGCGCAAAGTAGTCGCCGCTGGCCGCTGTCTTTAGGCCCAGCACGTTTTCCATCACGAAGACGTTGGGCTGGAAGTAGGCCACGTAGGCGAGGAACTCTTGGTAGAGTTCCCGGCGTTTGTCGGGCTTGAGCTTGTCGCCGTGGTTGGCGCCGTCCCGCCGACGGGCCATGGAAAAGCCCTGGCAAGGCGGGCCACCGACAATGACGTCCACGCGGGCCTTGCCACCGTGCCGGGGCCGGTCAGGCAGCAGGGCATCCAAGTCGGCCGGCCGGAACTGGGTCAGGTTCTTTTCCAGAACCTGGGGCACGTCCGGCAGGTTGGCTTTGAACGTCGCGATGGCCTCGGGGTTGAAGTCAATGGCCGCCAGGGTCTGAAAACCGGCGCGGTCCATCCCCAAGCTGAAGCCGCCGCAACCGCAGAACAAATCGATGCAGGTCAACGGGCGGGCGCTCACGGCACGTCCTCCATGAGCTTGGCCGCGGTGACACCCAGAGCCTTGGCCAGCTTGGCAACGGTTAGGACTCCAGGATTACGGGTGCCGGACTCAATGCCGCTGAGGAACGAGCGGTCGAGGTTGGCCTTGGCGGCGAGTTTCTCCTGCGACAGCCCCGACTTGGTTCGAAGCTGGAGGACGTTGCGACCGAAGGCGGCAAGGGTTCGGTCAGGCTTTGGCACGGCGGGTAGCATATGCCCGCCAGGGTGCCCGCCGTCCGTGGGCTATCGCCTACAAAATGTTCCAGACTGGAACATGGGGAACCCCGACACTTCACCTCCGAGGTGGGGCGGCGTTGCCGCACGCCCTTGAATTCGCCGCGCAGCGGGCGCGGCGTTGGTCAGGGCTGCGGAGCACCGCAGCCCTACCGGATCGACACCTCACCCCGGCCCTCTCCCCGATCGAGGCGGAGAGGGAGAAAAGAATCTGCGTCCGTCTGCGTCCGTCTGCGTCCGTCTGCGTCATCTGCGGATGGCAGCGTTTTCGACAGCTTACCCTAGCCGGCGCCGCGTTCGAGGTGGAGAGGGAGAACTATTTCAGCCATGTGACTTTGATTTCCTTCTCCAGCGGCTTGAATTCCGGGTCGCCGGTGACGAGTTCGGCCTTCTTCTCCTTGGCCAGCGCCGCAGCGAAGGCGTCGGCGAGGCTGAGTTTGAAGCGGGCCTTGTAGCCGGCAGCCAGATCGGCGAGGGAGCGGGTCGCGGGGTGGAACTCCAGCGGGGCGGCTTGCAGGTCGGCGGCGATGGACTGCCAGGCAGCGTCACCTTCCCGGCGCCGGACGATGTATTGGACCTCCGCGTAGTTCACCTCGGTCATGTGCAGCGGCACGTCCTTTTCGGCCGCCTTTTCCAGCAGGCGCCGGACGAGGTCGGCGCCGGGCTCATCCCGGAGCAGCGCCAGCAGGGCATGGGAATCAAGCACCGTGGCGGGCATAGTTTTCCTCTTCCAGGGCGAGTTCGGCTTTCTTGTGCTCGGCCCATTCCTCGGCGAGCGGCTTGCCGCCGGGCTGGCGCTTGAGGGCGCCATGCAGGCGGTTGATGGCGTGCTTGGTCACGGGCCTGAGCAGGATGCCCTCGGGGGTAGCCTGCACGATGGCCTTGGTGCCATCCTCGATGTGGAACTCGCGCCGCAACCAGGCGGGGATGACGACCTGCCCCTTGGTGGTGAACCAGACGGAGTCGGCCTTGGAAGTTGCGGACATAGGCTTGATTCTTACTTTCATTAAAAGTCCGTCAAGAGATCAATTGTTCCCTATCAGTCTCGTAGTCTCTGTCCGGCTTCCGCAGGGAATGGCTTCCCGTGACGGCCTCTGGGAAGGCGTCATCGAGGCGCGTGGGCTGCGGCGACGCTTGGCTTTCCCAGCTGCCGGGAATCGCTTCCGGCCATGAACGCGACCGTTGAGATCCACGAAGCCGCCCACGGACTCGTGGTGAGTCATCCCGGGATTCTCGGCGGCAAGCCGGTGTTTCGCGGCACCCGGCTGCCGGTGGCGACGCTCTTCGAGTATCTCGCCGACGGCCTCAAGCTGGACTATTTCCTCGAAACGTTTCCCTCCATCCGACGGGAGCAGGCCACCGGGGTTCTGCGCTACGGATTGGAACGGATCGAACACGAGCTGGCCGCGTGAAAATCCTCCTGGACGAATGCGTGCCGGTCCAAGTTCGGAAGGCTCTGGAGGGGCATCGGCGCATTTTGACCCTGCCCCGGTGCGGTGACGCCGCCGGACGACCCGACCGAGCCGGAGGCGGAAGCTGGATGTGGTCGGAAGCGTGAAGCTAGCCCGCCCTCACCCCCGGCCCCCCCGGGGGAGAGGGCCGGGGTGAGGGCGGGCGTGGCCCGGTTTCACCTCCTGAAGCGCCTCGCACCCACGCGCCGCCGGCTCGGAGGCAGCGTTCAAGTGCGCCCTCGGGCCATGGTGGGCTGAGGCGACGTGAAGACCATCAGCCTGACACGGCAGGCCATAGGCAACGGGATAGGGCGGCGTTGCGGCGCCGCGCATTTTCGTCCGGGACCTCTGCGGTGGCGGACGGACAGTCAGAGCTGCGGAGCACCGCAGCCCCACCGGGAGGATGGCCTACTTGCCGGGCGGCTTGGGCGGGAGCAGCGCGAGGAGGTCCTGCTGCTTGAGATACCATTCGCGCAGGGTGCGGGAGAGCATGGAGTCCTTGAACTCCTTGAAGTTCGCGATGTTCAGCGCGCCTTCCACATCCTCCTTGAGCTGCTTGTTCAGGTCGCCCTTGGCGTCAAGCGCCCAGCCGCGGAACGTGCCCACCTTGTCGTTCAGCGCCTTGGCGGCGGCCAGGCGGGTGTCGTGGTCGTATTTGAAGTCGATGATCTCGACGAGGCCCTTGTCCACCTTGCCCTTGAGCCGCTTGGTGTCGTCCTTGGCGGTGAGGATGAGCTTGGCCAGATCGACGACGCGCTGTTCGAGCTTGGCGGCGATGTCGCCGTCTTCCACGGACTCGTTCGCCAGCATCCCGAGGTCGCGGTTGGTGTTTTCGAGACGTTGCCCGACCTGCTTGACCAGCTCCGTCTCGAACTCCGTGAAGAACTTCTCGCCGCGTTTGAGGATCACTTCCTTCTCGGCCGCGGTGAACGTGTATTTCTTCTCATCGAGGCCCACGAAGTTGGTGTAGGCGGGCGCCTCCAGCAGCTTTTTCAGGCGGGCCTGGAGGTTGGTGGCGCTGACCTTGTCGGCCACGGGCGCGCCTTTCGGGGCGTCCTTGAGGTCCAGCTTCAGGTCCACGGGCAGGAAGCTGAACAGCGCGCGGTCCACGCCGCCGATGCGTTCAAGCTGGTCGTTGAGATCCTTCCAGTGGGCCTTGGCGCGGTCGCGTTCGTTGAGTTCGCCGATGAAGTCGAACTGGTTCTCGACGCGCAGCGAGCGGGCGTTGGCCCGGAACCAGGACAGCATGCCGACGAACTGGCCGGCGACCTGGCCCGCGTTGCGGGCGGGGTAAAGGTTCACCTCGGCCACGGGCGTGCCATCACGTGGATCGCGCGGGGCCTTGGCGGCGATGAAGGTCTCGATGAGCGTGCTAGGCAGCAGCCGGATCTCATCGGCCAACTGGGAGTAGGCCCCGACCACCGGTTCGACGCCCTCGTCAAAACGCTGGAGGTCACCGTAGGTGCCCACGAGTTCGTCGGAGCCGAAAAGCAGCTTCTTCTCGCGCGGTTCCTGGCTGCCGAAGTAGCCCCACTGGATCGCGGCGCGGTCATGCGGGAGCGCCTCGGGCTGCGTGCGGATGAACCAGCCGACCTGCACCGCCGACTTGAAGACGGTGTATTCCATGATGGAGGACGAGGCGAAGCGGTTGGTGAAGGCGGCAAGGCTGTTCGTCGGGTTCAGATAGGCCTTGAACCAGTCGTCGAGTTCCTGCCGGTTCAGCGTGGCGGAGAGGCTACCGGCGAAGTTGTGCCGAAGCCCGAGCACGTGGCCGACCTCGTGGGCGACGACTTCGCGGACGTAATCCTGCGAGGCGCGCAGCGTGGCCTCATCGGTCAGGGTTTCGTTGGACAGCAAGTCCTCCAAACCCTGGGCATACTGCTGGGCAAACTCGACGGCGCTGATGTGGCAGAGACCGTTGGCGGTCATCCACGGGAAGCCCTGCGCGGCTTCGCCCCCGGTGGCCTGCGTGGTGGCGCCTTCCTTCTTGGCGACGAGGTCGCGCATCGAGCGCAGGAGGGCGCGGGCGCGGGCCTTGCCGCTCAGCGCGAACACGCTGGTCATGTAGGCCTGGCCGTGCTGCGACTGGCCGTTGCGCGGGTCGATGAGGATGTCGGCGTAGGCGAAGCCCGCGTTGTCCCACGGGACCCACTGCACGATGTTGTAGCGGGAGTCCGGCGCGGTGACGCCTTCCGGAGCCTTTTCCGCGCGAACGAGATTCGTGCCGAAGGCGCGGTTCCAGTAAAGGATGCCATCCTTCACCGCCTGCACATAGGGTTCGGGCGTGTTGGCGCTGTAGTGGAAGACGATGGGTTTCGAGGTGTCGAACCGCGCCATCTTGGGCGACGGGCGGCCGGTGGTTTCCTCAATGCGCGACTGGGTCTCGAAGAAACGCGCATAACGCAGCTCGGAAGCCGGCGCCTCCTTGCCCTCGTAGCCGCCCGCGAAATAGGGCGTGAAGAAATAACGCACCTCGAACTGCTGCTCGACGTTGGCCAGCGACTGGCGGTCGCGCACCTGCACGCTCTGCCGGATGACCACCTGGTCACCGGTCTTCTCGGCCTGGAACACGCGGGACTGCGGGATTTCCAGCGACTCGTCCCGGGCGAGGGCATTGAACGCGCGGCCGCCGCCATACCAGATCTCGGTGTAGAGCCTGCGCATGCCGCGGTTGAAGTCGATGACCACCCGGTTCGCATCCTGCTCGACGATGGGAAATGTGGTCAGCAGGCGGCGGGCGGGCAGATCCTTCGTCACGACGAGGCCGTCGGTGGATTCGTAGAGATCCACGCCATCATGGAAGAACTCGAACTTCACGATCTTGCCCGAGAGCCCGGTGGAGGTGGCGGCCATGGCCTGCGGGATGCGCGAGGCCGACATCAGGTGCTCCTTGCCCAGGGCGCTGCGCGGAATGACGAGCGTGTTGTTCGCCCCAATGGAGATTTCCAGCGCCGGTTTCTTTGCGGTCTGCGCCTGGGCCGGCGAGACCGCCAGCAGCAGGAGGAGGATCCACGAGGGGAGGAAACGGTTCACGGCCATTTCGGCAACGCGGGACGGCGACGGATTATGAGTAGTCATGAATTCGCTTCGAACTCCCGCGACTGAAATCTGCCCGCCGAATTCTGGCAACGGGCGACTGCGCCCCGACTCCGCCTTGGGCACGCCCTCACAGAAGGCGGCGAACCTGAAATCGTCCCGCCTGCCGCGACCGAATTCGCCGCAGCATCCACCCCAGCCGGGCGCTGAGAACGCGGGCAGAAGGTAGACCCTTGCCCGCGACGAGGAGTCGGTTTTCGAAGTCGTCGAGCCGGATCAGGCGGGCCTCGGGGAACTCCCCGGTGACGCGCGGCAATGCCTTGCTCCAAACGTCACCGGGCGAAAGCAGGAGGTTGAACAGGGCGATTCCCCCGGGGCGAAGCCGCGAACGAATCACGGCGGGCAGCGTTTCCCAGCAAACGGCCGGCTTGAAGACATCGCCCGCGAGCGGCACGGACAGGTCGTCCAGCAGGAGGCCGAAATCGGGGCGTTGGCGCCGGAGCCAGGCCGCCGCCTCGGCGTGATGCCAGTTGACCCGACCGGCCCAATGCGGGCAGTGCTTGCCGAAGAGCTTGAAGGCGTCGCGGTCGAGATCCACCGCGTCGAAAACCGGTTCCCAACCCATCGCGGCCAACGGCGCCATCATGCCACCACCCGCAAAGCCCAGCATGCCCATGCGCCCGGCGGGCTTCAGCACCGCGATCAGCGCGGCCAGCACGTCGAACACGCTATGGGTGGGTCCCGGCGCGGTCCGGAGTTCGCTGATCACCACGCCATGTTGGCTGAGGCGCAGTCCATGTCGGGTAGCCACAACATCCATGCCGGCGACAGGGAACCCCGAAGCGGTGCCAGAAAGAAGGCCGAAACCCGGGAAGTCCACGGGGCGGACCACGTTACGCAAGATTCTGGAGAATGAATCTTGCGCCTGCCCCGCCTGCCCCTAATTGTCCCGGCGCGGGGTGGAGCAGCCCGGTAGCTCGTCAGGCTCATAACCTGAAGGTCCTAGGTTCAAATCCTAGCCCCGCAACCATCGGCCCTGAAGGCAGCACAGCCTTCGGGGCCGTCCCGTTTTCGGAATTTGCCTGCGTCGGCAGACCCCAATCGGGCTTCGGTTCCGACCCGTGTTTGGAGACACACATCGAAAATTCCCCTTCTCGTCGGACGGATCTGCGACGCAGATTGTCGCTGAACCGCAACTCCCCCCCGACTTATGAACTGGTATTACGCAATCGCCGGCGAACAGAAGGGTCCGGTCACGCCCGAAGAACTCGACGCCCTGATCGCCCAAGGTGTCATCACCGCCGAAACCCTGGTCTGGCGGGAAGGACTCGCCGGATGGCAGCCTTGGAAGTCCGTGCGGCCCTCGACCGACGCAGAGGTTGCTCCGCCCCCGAATTCATCCGAGGCACCGGCCGACGCCCAAGGCACTCCCCAGACCGGGGGTGGCCTGCGGGGAATGCGGCCGGCTGTTTTCGGAGGAACAGGTGATCCGCTTCGGGGGCCACGTCGTCTGTGCCGGATGCAAGCCGCACTACCTGCAGCGCCTCGGCGAAGGGGTCCCGCGGCAACCCCGGCCCGGGACCGCCACGGTCGCCGAGGTGCTGGCCCGCGACTACACGATCGACATCGGCCGGCACTTTGACCGCGCGTGGGGCCTCTTAAAACGGCGGCCCGGCTTCATGTTCGGAACGCTGGCGCTGGCCTACCTGCTGATCATTGCGGCGTCAGCCATTCCCATTCTGGGATTGCTCAATAGGTATTGATAAGTGCGGTGGGCTTGGCAGGCTTGGGGCATGAAGTGTCAGCATTGTGGCAGTGCAGCGGTGGTGAAGAACG
>JAYUSF010000285.1:0-11829 GCA_043755815.1 Verrucomicrobiota bacterium | reverse complement strand
TTCCTCTACCACGGCGACAGCCTCAAGGTGTATGTCGGCGGGGCGGAGCGGCTGGTGCATTTCGCCGAAGACCGCCCGTCGGGCGACCCGGAGCTCGGTGACCTGCATTACTTCGCCGTGGATGTGGGCCTGCTCGCGGGCACCACCGCCGAGATCCGCTTCGACTTCTACAGCTTCGGCAACTACCCCGGCATGCCCGGCGGGCCGGTGAGCGGCTGGCCCAATGCCAAAATGCACGTCCTCGACGACCTCAGCTTCAGTCCGCTGCCCACCGTTCCGGAACCGCAGACGTGGGCGCTGTTCGGCGTGGGTTTGGGCGCCGTGCTCTGGTTCGGCCGGCGACGGTAGCCAGGGCGCGATCCGGAGTGAAAGGCGGACGCTGGGTCAGTCACGCGGACGCGGTCCGCCGGGGCCGCCTGGGCCACCGCCCGGACCGCCGGGACCACCAAATCCGGGTGGCATGGGGAAGGCTTTAACAAGGCCGTCGCTGAGTTGCTGCTCGTTCAAGGAACCGGCCTTGGCCGAGTCCCATTCGTTCCACCATTTCTCGGCGAGCGCGTTGAGCTCCTTGGCGGTGACCTTTTCGTCCTTATCCGCGTCGGCCTGCTGGGTGATGGGTTGGGCGAGGAACATGCCGGGGCCGAATCCGCCCCGGCCGCCGGGACCGCCCGGGCCACCGCGGCCGCCGATCGGCAGGCCGTCGGACTTGCCGGCGAGCTGTTCGGCCACGGAGGCGTGACGGGCTGGCACGAAGCCCTTGATCGGTTTGGCCGGCTGGCCAAAGCCGGGTCCGCCCCGTCCGCCGCCCGGACCGCCAGGTCCACCACCCGGACCACCGGGACCGGGACCCCGATCACCGCCACGCGGACCGCCGCCGCCGAACATCATGCCCACGGCTTCGCCGGCGACCACCTTGTCAAAGCGCTCCAGCTTTTCCGGTGCCTCGTCCTTCACGGCGTCGCGGATCAGCTTGGCCACGTCGTCCACCTGCTTCGTGAGGCGCTCCGGCCGGAAGATCGTCCCCTGAAATTCCTTCAGCCGGGCGAGGTAGGCCTCCTTCACCGCGGGCACGCCCATGACCCGCTCGAAGAAGCGGTTCTCGCCGGACCACGGCTTTTTGATGCTGAGCTGTTCGCGTTCGTCCTGCGAACCCTGCATGCCGAAGTTGCCGAACGAATGGTCGAGGTCCCACGGCAGGAACAGGAACTTGTCGGTCTTGGGATGCAGGTAGACGACGTAGTTCTGGCCCAGCGTCAGGATGGAATCGAGCGTGCTCAGCCAGACCGTGACGGCCATGAAGCGGCTGAACTCGTCCACGTCGAGGAACTCGGGCAGTCGGCGGGCGAGGTCCGCGTCGTTGGCGTCGGTGAGCAGTTTGGCGAAGTCCTGCACGCGGCGTTTCTGCTTCTCGGTCAGGTCGGTCTTGGGATCGTAGATCTGGTTATAAGCCTTCCAGTCGTCCCCGAGGTAGCGGAAGAGCGTGGGTGTGACCGGCTTGAAGATGGCGCCTTTCTTGGTGCCAAAATGGGCCTCGGCCCAGTTGCTGTCCGGATTCTCCACGATGGAGTAGAGGCCGAGGTAATCGTTGGTGTGGGCTCCGGGCGCGCTGACCCGGACGCGGGCGTAGCTGGTGCGCGGGGCAGGGACCCCGGCGTCGCGGTAGAGCGCGTAGGACAGCGGCTCATTCATCCACGAGGCGTCGGTGACGTTGTTGTGGAGGTTGAGCTTGGAGACCCCGGCCAGCTTCTGGGCCTTGGTGAACTCGTTGAGGTCGAGTTTGAGGGACTTCTTGTCGGACATCCGTGCGCCCATGTAAGTGCCGTTGCCCTTGTAGCGGACCGCCACATTGGTCAGGCGGGAACCGGCAAACGCGAGGTCGGCGTGGACGTATTCGAAGGTCATGCCCGAGGCGCCGCTCAGGCCATTGCGCTTGCCGTCGCTGGCGAGCAGCCGGGGAACAAAGCCGCCGCCCGGACCGCCCGGACCGCCCATCGTGAAAGATTTGTTCATGCCTTCGCGGATGCTGTCGGTCGTGAGAAAGCCTTCCTTCTTGGTGTCCCATTCCGTGGACCAGCGGTTGAACTTCCCGAGGAATTCGTCTTTGGCCACCGCGCCGTCCTTGTTTTGGTCGAGCGCGCTGAGCCACATCGGGGCGAGGAACCGGGTGGGGTTGAAGCCGCCGCCGGGTCCACCCGGTCCACCCGGGCCGCCCCGGCCGGGTCCGCCGAACATGCCGCCCCCGCCCCCTTTGGGTTCCAGGGCTTCCCATTGGCCCGGGCCGAACGTGAGTTGGACGTCCCAGACTTTGTTCAGGGAAAAGAGCTCGTTCTCGCTTTTGGGCAGTTCAGCCTGAGCGAGCGCACCGACGAAAACGGTGCCAAAGAGGCACTGGGCAAGGCGGGTCATGGTGGGAATGACAGAGATGTCCCGGAGAAGTTACAATCGGGTTACGCCGGTTGGCGACGGCGAAAATCTGGGAACCCCCGGCGCAACAGTTGTTGGTGGCACGAAGCTCCGGCTGAGCCGGTGGGACCTACTCGCTCGGCCGGAGCCTCGCGCCACCGGACCCAGCCCGCGAAGCGGGCTCGCAGCCACGTTGAAAAGATGCGTTCCCCCGGCGCGAACAGGGTGGGAGTGGACGACCCGGCCCAGTTCGGCAAAGCTGCCCGGATGATTCGCTGGTTTTGGTTCTCACTTTTTGGTGCGTTCGTCTTTGGGGCCGTCGGGGCCGACCGGTGGCCGCAGTTCCGCGGACCCAGCGGCGACGGTTCGACCCCGGCCAAGCACCTTCCGGTGACCTGGAACGACTCGGAGAACGTCGCGTGGCAGACTGATATTCCCGGCACGGGCTGGTCTTCCCCGGTGATCTGGGACAGTCGAATCTGGATGGCGACCGCGACCGAGAACGGACATTCGCTCCGCGCCGTGTGCGTGGCCGCCGACTCGGGGAAACTCCTGCACAATCTCGAGCTGTTCCAGGTCGCCAAGCCGGAGCCCATCCACCAGTTGAACAGTCACGCCTCGCCCACGCCGGTCATTGAAGCCGGTCGGGTTTACTTTTTCTTCGGCATGTATGGCGCCGCCTGCCTGGACAGCGAGTCGGGCGCGGTCATCTGGAAGAACACGGAGCTGCCGCATGACCACGGGCAGAATGGTCCCGGCAGTTCGCCGATCCTGCACGGCAACCGCCTGATCCTCACCTGCGACGGCACGGTCGAACGCTACGTGACCGCGCTCGACAAGCGGACCGGGAAACGCCTGTGGACCGCCCCGCGGAGCAACGGGGCCCAGCTCGACGGGAAGTCGCCCGAACTGAAAAAGGCCTACCACACGCCGGAGGTGATCCGGGTCAACGGCCACGACGAACTGATCTCGATGGGGGCGTTCCGCCTGAGCGGGCTGGATCCGGCGACGGGCCGCGAACTCTGGTGGATCGACATTCCGGGATTCTCCAACGTGACGCGTCCCGTTTACGGCCATGGCCTGCTCTATCTGGCCACCGGTTTCATGAAACCGGAATTCTGGGCGGTTCGCCCCGGCGGTTCGGGCGACGTGACGCAGACGCATGTGGCCTGGAAGGTGACCCGGCAGGCGCCGCAAAAGCCGTCTGCGGCGCTGGTCGGCGACGAAGTCTACATGATCTCCGACAACGGCATCCTCACCTGCATGGACGCGCTGACCGGAACCCTCCACTACAGCGAGCGGTTGGGCGGTGAATTCTCCGCCTCGCCGCTGGTCGCCGGGAACCGGATCTATTTCTTCGATCAGGACGGTAAAGCGTCCGTCGTCGCCGCCGGGAAACAGTTCCGGGTGGCCCAGAAGAATACGCTGGGCGACGGTTTCATGGCGTCGCCGGCGGTGGCGGGCGACACGTTGTTCCTGCGCTCCAAAACGAAGCTCTACCGGGTGGAAAACCGCCAGGCCGCGGCCCGATAGCCGCTCCGAACTGGTTGGGCTTGGGAAAGCTATTCCGCGCCGGCGCCGGTATCGGCATCGTCCCGGCCGGCAACGCCATATTCGTGCAGCTTGTTGCGCAGGGTGCGGATGCTGATCCCGAGCTTGCGCGCCGCGTGCGTGCGGTTGTCGTCGCACTGCTTCAGGGTGGCGAGGATGTGGCCCTTCTCGATCTCCGCGAGCGACTTGATTTCAGTCCCGTTGCTCCCGGCTTCGGAGGTGCCCGTCGGGGGCGCCAGGGGGGCGCCCAAGTGGACCGGGGCGGCCGATGGTGCCGTGGAGGCGGCTGCGGGGGCGGCCGCGGCGTTGGCGAAGCCAAGCTGATCGGCCTGCAACTGTTCGCCTTCGGCGCTCAGGATCACCGCGCGTTCGATGACGTTCTGCAGTTCGCGGACATTGCCGGGCCAGGAATGGTTCCGCAGCGCGCGCTTGCAGCCGTCCGAGATTCCGGTGACGCGGACACCGTGTTTACGCGTGAACCGATTGAGAAACTGCTCGGCGAGGAACTCGACGTCTTCGATCCGCTCGCGCAAAGGAGGCACCAAGATCGGGACGACGTTCAGCCGGAAGTAGAGGTCCTGTCGGAATTCCTTCCGGTCAACGCTCGTTTCGAGGTTCCGGTTGGTCGTGGCCAGCACGCGGACATCAACCTTGATGGTGCGATTGCCGCCGACGCGTTCGAGTTCGCGTTCCTGCAGGACGCGCAGGAGCTTGGCCTGCACCTGCGGGACGATCTCGCTGACCTCGTCGAGCAGGATCGTGCCGCCGTGGGCCAGTTCGAAGCGGCCCTCGCGTTTGTTGAGCGCGCCGGTGAAGGCGCCCTTCTCGTGCCCAAAAAATTCGCTCTCGATGAGGTTTTCCGGGATTGCGGCGCAGTTGACCTTGATGAACGGAGAAGCGGACCGGGGGCTTTCCCGGTAGATGGCGCGGGCGACGAGTTCCTTGCCGGTGCCGCTCTCGCCCTGGATGAGCACGGTGGCCTGGGTGCGGGCGACCTTGCGGATGAGCTGGCGCAAATCCTCCATCACCTGGCTCCGACCCAACAGCTCGTATCCGGAATCGGGCCCCTCGTCCTGGCTCAGGAACTTGTTGAGTTTCCGGAGCTGGGTCACCTCCTCGGCCTTTTGCACCACGACATCAATCTGGTTCGCGGAGAACGGCTTGATGATGTAGTCGAACGCGCCGTCCCGCATGCAGCCGACGGCCGACTCGATGGAGCCGTGTCCGGTGATGACGACGACGAGGGGTTTGACCGCGCGGGGCTGGAGTTTGCGGAGCAGGTCCGTGCCTTCGCCGTCGGGCAGCCCGACATCCATGAAGGCGAGGTCAAAGTTGTCGCGGGCGAGCAGTTCTTCGGCGTCGGCGAGGGTTCCGGCGGACGAGACGTCGAAGCGTCGCATCCGGAGCTGCTGTTCGAGCACTTTCCGCACAAACGGATCGTCCTCGAGGATCAAGATTTTTTCGATCGGCATCGGCCTGGTTGCTCGTGGTTCGGTTAGGCTCCGTTCCCGGCTGGGAGCGGTTCCTGCGCGGACGGCGACCCTCCGCCCGAACCCTGCCGACGATACAGCTCGGCCACAAAATGCGGGCGCTGGCGGTTCGACGGAGGCAGATGGAGCGAGGGCACCAAGCCACGGCGAAGGAGATTTTGCTCATTCTCGCGGTCCAAGACGATGATTTTCATGATGAGGTCTTGGTTCTGCCGAAGCAGGCCGTCGATGTCGCGGTGTTGGGCCCGCAGCGGAGGGGGCACGGTTTGCCAATCCTGACGGCAGCCCTTGAGGGATTCCACCGACCTGCCGAGACGCTCCAGGAGTTGCTTTTTCTCCTGGCAAAAGCCGAACTGAACTCCGGGTTGGGCGTCGCGGAGGGCGAGGGCCTCGCGTTCGATCAGGCTCAGAATCTCGCGGCAGAGAGCCAGGTGGTCGGTCAGATCCTTGCGGATGGCACTGATGTCGGTCATTTCGGGATGCGCTCTTCGAGCCCATCCTTGGGTTGGGTGAGGTTGACCGTCAGGTCCTTCCGGGCGGTTTCCGCCTTACCGGTCCACTCGAGGTGTTGGCGGCGCCAGGCGGCCATTTCGATGATGGTGGCAAGGTTCTGGGTGGCGGGGGTGCGGGCGACCGATTTCCCCAGTTTTTCGACCTGGGCAAAGGCCTCAATGGCCTTCGGAGGCTGCTGGAGACGCTCGTAAACCAAGCCGATCTGATACCGGACGGGCAACTGCCACGCCGGCGTCGCGTCGAGTTCGATCAGCTTCTGGTAGATTTGCAGGGCGCCAAGGTAGTCGCCCTCGGAGTAGAGCTGGTTGGCGATGTCGTTGCCGGTGCGGAGGCGCCAGTAGTCCCAGCCAATCGGGTCGCCGGCGGCCGTCGCCTCCTGGCCCTGCAACAGGATGAAGACCTGTTCGAGGGCCTCCTGCTTGCGGCCAAGCTGCCGGAGCGCCTTGGCGAGTTCGTAACGGACTTCGGCGGCATGTTTGAAGTTCGGGGCCTCGCGCAAGAGCACTGTCGCCTGGGTGACGACCTCGGTGTATTTGCCGGTTTCGACCAACGACCGGACCAGTTTCGCCAGGACGGCCGGCCGGTTCAGGCTGGCTTCCTCGGAGCGCAGGAGCCGCGTAAAATAGTCCGCGGCGTCGGCGTAGCGGCCCAGGTCGTAATAGGTGTCGGCGATCTCCGTCTTCGCCTGAAGGACGAGGTGCTGGTAATACTCGAGCCGGTCGGATTGGATGCTCAGTGACTTGCTCATCACCGCATAGAATTTCGAGAGCGCCGTATTGGGGGCTCCCAACTGGCGGAAGATCATTCCCTGCCGCATGAGCACTTCCGGAACGCTTGGGTCGTCGGGGAACTTGTTCAGATACTGCGAAAAGATCTGCTGGGCACGGACCAGTTCGCCTTCGTCCTGCGCCAGCAAGGCCAGTTCGAGGATTGCCGAGCGCTTCAGCAGCGGAGGGGTGTCGCCCGTGAGCAGCGTGACCAGATTGGTCCGGGCGAAATTCAGGTCGCCTCGCAGCCGCTGTTGGCGGGCGATTTCCAGCAGCTGGTCCGCCTGCTCGACACGAAAGCGTTTTGCATCGGTGATCGGTGAACTGAGCAGGTTGGATGAGACCAAAACCTCCTGCCGGTCCCGCAGGGCCGCGTCGATCTCGCGGGGAACCGAGCTTCTCGGATCTGGGACGACGGATTCCGGAGGCGCGGCGTGCTCGCCCGGGCCGGGGGCCGGGGGCTTCGCCGCGGACAGGATCGCGCCGGCGAGCCATGCCCCAAGGAGCGCCCGGGCCGTGCGGCCAGTGGCGAAGCGGACTGGGGCGAAGAAGGGTGAAGGCATGGGGAATTACTCCTTCGTGAAGGTGGCCGTGCTGGACCGGAACACCGGGGGCGGGGCCGGAGTGAACTGGAGGGGAACCACCACGTTGCTCCGGACCGCGGCGGGCGCGGCCACGGGCTGGGTGAAGAAAGGCACCAACATTCCGGGTGCAAACGGGGTCGGGCCCACGGGTTCATCCCCGGCCGATGCAGGCAAGGCCGGATTGGACGGTTCGCCCGTAGCCGGCTCGCCTGCGGGTTGAGTCGCCGAGGATTCCTCCCCGATGGGTGGAGCCGTTGGCAAATGAGAGGAGGCAGCGGTGCCGGATGCCGTTCGAGGCGGAGGCAGGTCAGGGCTGGATGCAGGGGCCCCTGCCGGAGCGGTCAGACTGACTTGGCGCGGTGCAGGCGGCTGATCCGCTTCGTCGCCCCAAGGGAGCGGCGGCAACGTCGGCCGGGCGAGGGCAGTCGGCTTTGGACCCGCGAAACGGATCGCGCTGGTCCCCTGCGTGTGCAGGTAACCGGGCGACGTGGCCGCCCCGACGGCCGAGCCGACCGCGACTTCCAAACCCAGAATAGTGATCAGCCTGAGGTGCATTCGAAACTCCGCTCCAAAACTCCGACCCATTCCCGACGCTACCAATCCCGCTCCGAAAGAACACACCGGGGCATTGGATCCACGCTGCCTGCTCATCGGCGGAATTTGCCGGGCGCTTGAACGATATTGCGGGCACAGGCCGAGGATCCCGACGCCGAGTCATGATGAATCGCGCCTGGCTTTGGCCGTGACCGAATTGGCCGACCGGAAAATCCGGGCCGCGATGGCAGGTTAATCTTTCCCGCCGTCTGCCGATGCCTGTGGTGGCATGTTCGGGATTCAGACGGTCAAACCAGCCAGCCCCCATCCTATTTTGGATCGCGCCACCATAGAATTACGGATTGCGAACTGCCCGCGGCTCCCGTCGCTGGGCAGCATCAACGTCGCGCTCCGCGAGCTGCTGTCGGCCGACAATCGTTACACCGGGCAGATCGCGGATGTCATCCGTCGCGATCCCAGCCTCACCGCGCGCCTCCTGCGCCTGGTCAACTCGGCCTATCACCGGCAGACCACGCCGGTGAACAGCATTGAGGAGGCGGTCTTTTACCTGGGCACACGACAGATCCGCCAGTTGGCGATGATCACCCCGGTCATCGACGATTTCCAAAAGCTGACCGGCCGGACCCAGTTTGTGTGGCGGAGCTTCTGGCAGCACTGCATCGCCACGGCGCTCCTGACCCGCGAGGTGATCAACGTCTCCGGGATCCAGCCGGAGGATGCGGACTATGTCGCGGGCTTGGTCCATGACGTCGGCAAAATCATCATGGCCGCGTGTTTTGGGGAGAAATTCGTCGAGATTCATCAACGCGCCGCGACGGAAACCAAAAGCCTGCGCGAGATCGAGCGCGAGGTCATGGGCATCGACCACTCGGAACTGGGTGCCCTCTACCTTCAGCACCACGCCTTGCCCGAGGTGATGATTGAAACCGCCCGGAATCACCACACCCCGGAGCTGGCCCGGAAGAATCCCCGGGTCGTCGCCGCCGTCCAGATCGCCAACCTCTTGGTGCACTCGGCCGCCATCGGGGCCAGTGGCAACAATGAACCCGTGACGGAGGCCGCCTGGACCAATGCCTCGGGCTGGAGCATTCTGCTGCCTGAAGCCTCCGAGGAAACCCGTGGAATCGCGATTGACCGGCTCAAGGCGGAAATCGAGCGGTTGCCGGCCCTGATCGAAGGTTTGGTCTGATTCTTCCGGCGGGCTCACCTGCGAATCGCTTTTTGGCGGCAGTCTCCCTTTGGGGCCCCGGTCTACTTTGCACCGGCAAGCCGCGCTGTTGCGAGTGGCCAAGTTTCATTCTCCGGCTTGCCGGGCGACGGCTGCGCAGTCCCGGCGCGGAAGCCGGCTGACACCCCGGTGGACCATCACCGACAGAGCCCTGAGTGGGCGGGGCGCTTCGGACTGAGCTGGGTTTAGCCTCTGCGAGCGGTGAACCCAAAGGGGCGCTCTCCGGGAAGTTGGAAGGCGAGGCCCGTTGCCGGAGTTGGCCCGGTCAATTGGCCGGCGGAAAGCTTCAGCCTTTTGGCGTGAGCAGCTCGATCATCAGTTCAACCGCCTCGCGCAGGTGGTAAGGCTTGTTGAGGATTCGGGCACCAAGCTCGACCTCGACCATGCGGCGGGTGTCTTCATCGAGGTAGCCGGAGACGAGCACGAACTTGAGGTCGGGTTGCAGCGCGGTGGCGCGGCGGATCAGCTCGACGCCGGTCATGTTGGGCATGTGGTAGTCCGTCAGCACCAGGCCGGGCCGGCACGCTCCCGAATTGAGCAGCTCCAGTGCGTGTTCGCCGTCGCGGGCCAGATGCACTTCAAAGCCCGCACCGCGCAGCAGCCGCTGGCTGAACAGGCGGATGGATTCCTCGTCGTCGACGATCAGGATGCAGCCGGAGCCCCGGCCGGCGGGCTTGAGGTTCTCCTTGGGCGCGACCTTGGCTTCGGTTTCGGCCTGGGGCAGGTAGATGTGGAAGGTGGTGCCCTGGTTCACCCGACTTTCCACCTCAATGAAGCCGCCCGCCTGTGTGGCCACCGCGTGCACGATGGACAGTCCCAGGCCGGTTCCTTTACCGGCGCCCTTGGTTGTGAAGAACGCGGCGAAGATCTTGGGCAGGACTTCCGGCGGTATGCCCGTGCCGGTATCGGCCACGCTGCACCGGACAAACGCCGTGCCCGGAGCCTTCGCAACGCGGAGGGCCTGCTGGGGAGTCAGGCGGACGATGGCCGTCGAAAGGGTTAGGGTTCCGCCGGTGGGCATCGCGTCCTGGGCGTTGATGCACAGGTTCAGCACCATCTGGTGGGTGCGGGTGGTGTCCATCGTCACGGCCAGAGGGGACGGACACGGGTCAAAGCAGATGTTCACCCGGCTATGCAGCGAGCGGCGCGCGAACTGGCTCGTTTCCTTGAGAAACTGGTTCAGCTCAAAGGTGTCGATCTTCTCGCCGCCCGCCCGGCTGAACGACAGCAACTGGCGCGTGATGTCGGCGGCGCGCTTGGCGGCGGCGTCGATCTGCTGGAGCCCATGGGTCCAGACCGTGGGCAACTGGGTCTCCAGCAGGAGCAGGCCGGTGTTGCCGAGGACGACCTGGATGAGGTTGTTGAAGTCGTGCGCGACACCCGCCGCGAGCGCCCCCAGCGTTTCCATCTTCTGCGCCTGAAACAGCTGGTCCTGCAGTTGGTGGAAGCTGGTCTGGTCGGTGACGGCGTAAATCAGGCCGCGAACGCCGCCGGCATGGGTCCAGGGCGAGATCTTCACCGCCCAGCGCCGGCCGTCCGCCGCCGTCGTCTGAAGCTCTTTCGACTCCTGCGTTTGCAGCACTCCGGTGAGCAGACCCCGAAGTTCCTCCCGGCGAGTGGCATCGGGAACATAGTCGAACAGCGGAGTGCCGGGGAGCGGCGCGCCGCTGAGGCTGAGCCAGCCGTGGACCGGAGGCATCTTCTGCCAGCCGTTGTTGACGTCGGTCAGGCAAAAATCCCGGTCCAACGTATAGATCGCGGCGTCGATCGAGTTGATGATGCTGCGGACAAAATCGTGGCGCAGTTCGAGTTCACGCTGAAGCTGCCGCTGGGCACTGATGTCACGCTCATATCCCGCGTGGCCGAGCAGTTCACCATGCGGGTTGAACACCGGCGAAAAGGTGACATCCACCGGATACGTCCGTCCGTCCCGGCAGCGGTTCAGCAATTCCCCGCGCCATTCGCGGCCGGCACTCAGGTGGTTTGAGTATTCCACGATGCGGGCGGTTTCACTGGGCGCCCGGAGAAAGCTCAGCGGCCGGTCGAGCGCTTCCTCGATGGAGTAGCCGGTGGTGGTCTGGAAGGCGCAGTTAACGAAAGTGATCCGGCCCTGAGTGTCCGTGAGATAGATGACGTCGGGGGTCGAGTCCATCGCCGTCACCAGCCGTTGGACGTGCGATTCCATCCGGTGGCGGCGGCTCACGTCCTTCACGACGATCAGCGAACAGCCGTCGCCCAGCGGCGTCACATGGAACTCCGCGAGGAGCGTCGAACTGCCTTCCCGCTCCAGGGGGACGTCGGCCAGGATCTCTTCGGTGGCGAAGTGCTTCTGGAGCAGCGCTTCCAACCGTTCCGCGACTTGGGCACCCACGAGGTCGGTCAGGGTGAGTTCCGGACCGTCCGCCGCGGGATCGCGCTCGAACAGCCGCGCCGCCTTGCGGTTGAGCCGGATGATTTCACCCGTCTGACGGCAGACCAACTGGGCGTCCTCAGCGATGTCGAACAGGCGGGTCCACCAGCCGGCGAGCACGTGGGCATCACGGCTGGCGTCGATTCCGGCAGGGAGGTGGACTGGGGCAAGGTTGAGCACTGGATTCGAAAGGTTGCGGTCCCTTCGATACGCCATCGGCCAGTTCGGGGTGCCGGTGTAAGAAGCTTTCTGTAATTTGCTTTCCTTGTGTTTCCACCCAACCCCAGAGGGGGAGGTGGAGCGGAGGCGAGCGGAGCGAGCCGAGCGC
>JAYUSF010000284.1:0-36867 GCA_043755815.1 Verrucomicrobiota bacterium | reverse complement strand
AAACCCTGGCGCATCGGCACGGAAGTCTATGGCGACCGCGACATCCTCCCGCGCGACGTCATCAGCCGCAAGCTGAGCGTGCCCAACGCCGAACGCATTTTCTTCATCCGCCACGCCCTGCGCGCCGGCTTCACCATCGAGGAGATTTTCAACCTGACGAAAATTGACCGCTGGTTTCTGGTCCAGATCAAAGAGATCGTGGTTTTTGAGGAGGAAATGGCGGGAGCGAAGAACTAAAAGGGCTTATGGCGCGAACCAAGGGCAAAGCTGAATTCGTTAGATGGATTCCCTTGTTGCTCGACGCGCTGCGTGCCCTTGGCGGTTCCGCTGAATCTCGTGACGTCATCGATTGGATTGCCAACGCGGTCAACCTCCCCGCCGAAGAGCGTGAACGGCGAAACAAGCACGACATTCCGCGCTTCGAGAACCAAGTTCATTGGGCACGACAGTATTTAGTTTGGGAAGGCTTGCTTGATAGTTCACGAAGGGGCGTTTGGACGTTGAGCAGTGCAGGAGCAAAGGCGCGGTTGACTGAAGAACAAGGCCAAGAACTCGTTAGGAGGCAGGCCAAATTGCGCTCCAACAGGCGAACGAAGGCCAAGGATGGGACCGAGCTAAACCCGAAGCCTGAAGGTGAGATCGTGGACGAGGCGGCAGAGGTTGAAACTCCAGAGTTAGCAGAGGAAAGCAAGCTGCTGGACGTCCTCCAGTCTTTGTCACCCGAAGGTTTTGAACGCCTCTGCAAGCGACTTCTCCACGAATACGGTTTGGAGAAAGTTGTCGTCACTGGCAAGAGTCACGACGGCGGACTCGATGGGATGGGATTACTCCGGCTCAATCCGTTCGTCACGATGAAGGTGCTGTTCCAGTGCAAGCGAGTCCGCAAGTCAGTCAGCCGGGCGCAGGTCGGTGACTTCCGAAACGCCGTCATGGGCCGCGCCGACAAAGGAATCCTGCTCACCACCGGCTGGTTCAGTTCAGACGCCGAGAAAGAAGCCAACCGCGAAGGCG
Source organism: Verrucomicrobiota bacterium (assembly GCA_043755815.1). Lineage (GTDB taxonomy): Bacteria > Verrucomicrobiota > Verrucomicrobiia > Limisphaerales > UBA9464 > CAIWAH01. The sequence goes on along the minus strand of JAYUSF010000284.1, from coordinate 35,856 downwards.
TCCTGCCGATTGAGCTGGTGGATGGTGAGCGACTGGTGGAGTTGTTCGAGGCCAAGCAACTTGGCCTGCGGCGCAAAGAAGTGTTTGAAGTGGATCACTCGTTCTTCGACCAGTTCCGTTGAGCGGGCACGCAGTGCGAATGGAGCTTGGAATCATTTCCATCGCGGATGCTACAAAGAGGTCGCCCTGCTGGGGCTGGGTTGTGTTCCCTCTCGGCCCCGCGCTCAAACCGCGCACATTGACTCGGCCGACGGCGAGAAGGACAATCAGCACCGAGGAAATACACCGTTGACCACCGCCTTGACCTATTTATGCCTCTGACCCCGGGCCAGCAACTGGCCGCCTTAAGTGATCTTCTGGCCGTGCGCCGGGAAGCCATCCTCGTGGCCTGGCGCAAGCTGGATCGCGCTGATCCCGAGCAAATGACCGGGCGCTCGCTCACGCTCGGGCAATTCCTCGATCACATTCCGGCCATTCTCGACGCCTACGAACTCAAACTGCGCTCCCGTCCGGGCGGAGCGGACGCCCGGGCGGCCGAGGCCGACAAAAAGGAGGAAGGCGCGAAGCACGGTTTGCATCGCTGGCAGCAGGGCTACCGGTTGAAGGAACTCATCAGCGAGTGCGGCCATCTCCATCTGTGCGTGTTTGAAGAGCTGGGCAACCTCGTCGCCGCGCATCCCGAACTCGAGCCGGCGACTTTGCTGGAAGCGCAGCGCCAGCTGCTTCACCTGATTGATGGCATCATCAGCGAGAGCGCCGCCCAATACGAGCGCATGCAGCAGGCGGAGGCCGCGAGCCGGGTGGTGGACCTGATGAACGCGCTGGCCACGGTGGATGAAATCGAACAGCGCCGCGCCACGCTCATCCATCAAGCGGTTCACGATCTGAACAGCGACGTTCTCGGTGTCAGCATGGCGGCAACGCAGATCAGTCGGACTGACATGGGGGATACCGACCGGATGCAATCCGCGGCATTCCTCCAGCGGTCGGTGCAGGGGCTCAACTCGATGCTGGGTGAATTGATGGATCTGGCGCGGTTGGAGGCAGGCCAGGAAAGTCGGGAAATCGCCGGATTCGACGCCGGCAGCCTGATTGCTAATCTGTGCGCTAGCAATCAACCCGTCGCCCTCGAACGCAACCTGTTCTTGAAAACAATGGGACCAATGCCACTTCCCGTCGAAGGCGATGCGGAAAAGGTGCGGCGCGTGGTAAAAAACCTGTTGGTCAATGCCCTCAAATACACCGAATCCGGCGGCGTCGTCGTCAGTTGGGGCGAGGAAAAGGAGAATTGGTGGTTGAAGGTGAAAGACACTGGTCCGGGAATGTTGACCGAAGCGGGCACGTCGATGGCGGACGGGTTGCAGGAAGCCACGGCGAGCGCCAAGGAGTCCGATGAAAAGTCCGCCGCCATCAAAGGAGAAGCCTCGCAGGTGCTGCCGCCCAAGGCCACCACCACCCCAACCCGGCCTTCCCAGCATCAGCCCGGCGAAGGGATCGGACTTTCAATTGTGAAACGCCTGTGTGAATTACTTGATGCGAGCTTGGAAATCGCCAGCTCGGCGGAAGCAGGCACGACGTTTCGCGTCGTCTTTCCCCGCCTTTACGGCAGGCATTCTTGATGCAAAACCGGCGGCCCGCGTGAACGTCGCGCTCCTCCTTGCAAAAGCCGGGCATTGATCCCGTCGCCGCTAGGATTCCGCGCTCAGCTTTCCAAGAATCCCAAAGGCCAATCCCACGCTCACCGCGCTGGCGAAGAACCTTGGCGACGCCATGGCCATCGGACGCACGTTCAAGGCGCCTGCCCGCGCATGGGCGGACAACTCGGTCCGCGGTGCGGCGACTCACTCCTGGATCACGCGGTAAAATTCGCGCACCGGCGGATTGGCCTGCCCATTGAAGGTCTTGGTGGTGCTAAAACTGGCCGCAGTCGTCGTGATGAAGGTCGTCCAATTCACCAGGTCGGCCGACCACTGCACCTGGTAACGTTTACCGATTACCGATGACCACCTCAGTTGGGAGATCTTCCCGGTGGACTGGAAATTCTCGACGACGAATACCGGCGGGAGGATGGAGATGATTCCGGCGGCGCCCCCTGACTGCACGTAGCCCAGGCGTTCACCGCCGAACGCGGCGTGCTGGGCGACGACAAGCGAACGTGTTGGGGATGCCGCGGCAGTGCCGAACGTCTTGGTGTCGAGCTTCAGAAAGGTGCGCCGATCAAAGGAGGCAAGCTGCAGGTTAGCGCCGGAGGTCCCGAGGAAGTAGACGGTGCTCGCATCGGCCGTCGGCTCGACGGCTGGGGAACCGGGCAGTCCCGAAAAGGTGCCGACACCCGCAAGGGTTTCCGCGGACACGACCCTGCCGTTGTCCGAGAAGACATAGCCGGACGCCGCCTTAATCCGGGTGTTGTAGCCAGAGATGGCATTGCCAGCCTGGCCGGTTCCGTTGAGGGCGGTGCCGTCGAACGTCCACCTCCAAAGGGTGAAGGCGGAGGTGTAGTTGTCGTATCCGAAGAGGGTCGTCGCGCCGCTGAAGGCGATGGATTCCGCCCCGTAGATCTGGTTCATGCTAAGGATGGACTTGTTGTCCCGGAAAACCTCGATGGCGCCCGCAGCGGAGCTGCTGACGTCATTCTTTGAGATGATGACGGTGTGGGGATCGTTCGGGGCGACGGCAAGGTCATCGGCCACGGAGGGGCCGGAGAACATTCCGGAGGAGAAGTTGACGAGGGAGCTGACCGTATCCGACGAAGGTTCCCACCAGCAGAAGCCCTGGGCTCCGTCCAAACCCACGTAGACCCGGCTGCCGTCGGATGAAATCGCCAGCTTGTTCGGTTCACTGCCGACGAAGGCGGCGTGGACAATCTCCGCGGTATCCGGATCAACCGTCACCACGGAATTGCCATAAGGAAAGCCGGCGGTGCTCGGAACGGACAGGTAGAACACATTCCGCGTCGCATCGAAAACGATGTCGTTCCCGGCCAAGTCGATCTTCTTGACCGTGGCGTTGCCAAGCGGGCCAGCGGCCATGGCGCTCGATGAAATCAGGACCAACGCGGCGAGATTTAGAGTGAATGACGCTTCCTTGGATTTCATGGGATGGGTAACTCGATGTGCCCGGGGTTAACCTAGGGCGTCACCGTGCCGCAAGCGCTTTCTGGAATGCGCGCTCAAAACGCCAGTGAGTGGGCACACTCCGCCGCCCTTGCGGGGCGCCGAGCCGCTCAGCGCGTTGTTCATTTGAAAGACTTGCCCTGAAAGTCTGCTGCCCGCCAACGCCGGGCCAAAGGATCCGGGCTCGTCGAAATCGTCCGGCGGCTGCGGCCTACACTTTCAGGTAGACGTAAATGGCGAACACGATGGCGGCGAGCCCGGCCACGGCGGCGACGGACCAGAGGAAGTTCCGCTTCTGCGCCGCGATGGCGAACGTGGCGATGATCACGGCTGCCTGCGCCGCCAGCATGCCGAAGAAGAACTTCCCGCTGCGCCGGTGGTGGCGTTCGGCCGAGATGTTGGCCTTGCGCACCTGCAACTCCAACAGGTTGGCGATGGTCTGGTTGAGCCGCGCCTCGGAATCGTAACGGACACCGTTCACGCGCATCCGGCCGGCGGTGAAGTCGCGGACGGCGGCGCGATCCCCGGCCGGCAGGGACTGCTCCAACTGTTCCAAAGCCTGATTGGCCGGGGCGCTGGCCGCTTCAAAGGCGAGCGAGTTGTCCTTGGCGGTCCGGAGCGCACCGGCGAGCGTGGCGTCGTCCACCTCTTTCAGGCGTTCAGCGATGTCCGCTTCGGGTTGCTGCCGTTCGACCGCCTGAAGTGCGGCTTCAAGCTTCGGATCCAAGGTCAGCGCCGGCGGGACGGGCGCCTTCTCCAGGGCAGGGTGGCTGAGCGGGCGGATCTCGGCCGTGGCCTGGAGCAGCTCGAGGGAGTTCCGCTGCATCGCGCCGCGCAGCTTCTTGGCCTGGAAATAACTCCACTGGTCGCCGGCCTTGGACTGGAGTTGGGCGCCGAGGGCCCGGTCGTATTGGGCGCGGGTCATCTCGCTGGACGCCAGCCCGGCGAGCAGGGTGGCGACGACGGTCATGACCACCGGCGTGACGCTGAGGAGTTTGCCCCACTTGGTGGGCGGCAGGTCGCGCGTCACGGCCTCGGGAATGGTGGTCTTCACGGGAGCCGAGGCTACCGGAGCGAGGGCGACGGTGGCAACCGGCCGAACGGGGTCGACCTTGGCCGCGCAACTCCGAACCGACGGAAAGGAGACCCGGCATGTCGGCGCGGTTTCAGGTGAAGCGGTCGGTGAAGTGGAACGAGGGTCGCGTTGGGCGCAGGATCGTCGCTTGCGGGATTGGAACCGGTTCCGTCAAAGTCCCGGCAAGCTACTTCTGTTCCATGAGCCAGCCCATCCTCCGTTCGCCCCGTAGCCGGGATGCCTTCACGCTGATCGAGCTGCTCGTGGTGATTGCGATCATTGCGATCCTCGCCTCGATGCTGCTGCCCGCGATTGCCGGCGCGAAGGAAAAGGCCTCGCGCACGCACTGCGTGAACAACAACCGGCAGCTTGCCCTCGCGATGCAGATGTATGCGCTGGACAACGGCGACTACATGCCGTGGCCCAACTGGGAAAACCAGCAGCGCGGCTGGCTCTATCAGCCGGTCGGCGGCCGGGCCCCGGATCCGCTCAAGACCAACGAGCTGCAATACATCGAGGCCGGGCTGTATTTTCCCTACCTGAAGGAGCGGAAAATTTACAGCTGTCCGCTCGACCGGACGAACCACATTTCCTGGCAGAAACGCCAGCAGCGCATCTCCAGCTACATCATGAACGGGGCAGTCAGCGCCTTCAGCCGGATTGCGCCGCGGACCTTCAAGCTGGGCGCCTTCAATCCGGCGGCCTACGCCATGTGGGAACCGGAAATGAAGAACTTTGGCGGAATCTGGGGTCCCAACCGGGGCCATGACGCGAGCCAATATCCCAACGCCGAGGAGGGAATCGGCCGGCGGCACAAGAAGGGCGCGGTCATCATGGGCTTCAGCGGCCAGGTCCACTTCATCAAGTTCGAGGACTTTCAACGGGAACAGACGAAGAACAGGCCGGGGCTGCTCTGGTGTGTGCCCGACAGCAAGACGGGCGAGTGATTTGTGCCGGGACGTGGACGCCGGTCCTCGCCTTCCATCGCCGGGCGTTGAAACGAACGGCTGGCCAATCGCCGGCTCTTTCGTTCAGCTTTCGCCCGTCACCACAAAGCAGCCAGTCCCGCCCGTTGTCATGATTCCCAACGAACTCCTGATCCTGCAAGACGGCCAGCAAGTCGGTCCGTTCCCGGCCGACGCCGTCAAAGAAATGCTCCGCGCCGGAACCCTCTCGCCCCAGGATTTTGCGTGGGGCGAGGGTTTGCCCGAGTGGGTAACGCTGGGGTCCCTGTTCCCGATTCCGGTAACCCCGCCCGCACCTGCGGTCGCGGTGGGCGTCGGCGGTGACGGACCACGTTCTTATGCGAGCTTCGTTCTGGATGCGTTCAGCTATCCGTTCCGGGGTGATGGGGCGATCATCCTGATCAGCGGGACCCTGTTCTTTGCCGTGCTGGGCGGGTTGGGCCGCCTGCCAGTGGCCGGCCTCGTCGGGCGGATTCTGAGCGTGATGCTCTGGGGCTACCTGCTGCTGATGCTGCAAAGCGTCGTGCATGGGACCGCCCAGGGCGAACAGACGCTGCCCTCGTGGCCCAAGTTCGAGGGGCGCGGCGAGCTGATCGAGAAATGGCTGCAATGGCTGGTCACGATCGCGTTCTGCTTTGGCCCGGCGTTTCTGGTGGCAACTTTCGGGGCCAAGGAAGACGGGCCGGACTGGAGGGTCGTTTCGGCGCTCGCCCTCGTTGGCGCGGTCTATTTCCCGATGGCGATGCTGGCCGTCGCGATGTTCGACACGCTGGCTGCGCTGAATCCACTGGTGGTGGTCCGTGCCATCGTCGCCGCGCCCCTCCACTACCTGCTGACCCTGATCGTCTTCGCGGGACTGGCGGCGTTGAAGGTGGTTACCGGCCGGTTGGAAGCGGCCATCCCCTACGTCGGTGGAGTGATTGACCAGTTCGACGCCCTGTGGTCGGCGGTCTTCCTCGCCCGAATTCTGGGTGGGCTCTACTACGTCAACCGGAACAAATTCAACTGGTTCTGAGCCGGGCGAACCCGCTTCAGGCGGACTCCAGCACAAGGTTGGTGTAGATCCGTTGCTCGCCCGTCCGCACCAGCCCGATGGCCTTCGGCACCCGCGCCTTCAGGGCGAGGTGGGGTTCGTAGTGCAGCGGCGTCGAGCGCAGGGCCCGCTTGAATTCCGCCTGCACTTCGGGCGAGTTGTGCCGCGGGAATTCCTCCGCAATCCACGCGGCGCCGCACTTCCAATTGACCAGGATCGCGTCCAGCACCTGCGGCACCGTGGGCACGCCGTAGACCAACGCCAAGTCCACCGTCTCGACCCCGGGCCACGCCGGGAACATGGAGTCGGCGATCACCAGCGTGTTCGTGTGGCGAACGCGGGCGAGCAGCGAGAGCAACTGCGGATTCAGGAGGCCGGACTGGAGCATGGCCTAAGCGAACGGGGACGGGGCCGCAAACGTCAAGTGCCACTTGACCCGCCCGGACCTTTGCGGTGCCGAACGCGCAGGTAACAGTTCGAGTTCAGCAGGAACTCGAAGTCGGTCGGCACCACCTCGAAAGCGAGATGCGCCAGTGTCGGATCTTCGCCGAAGCGCGCGACATGCCCGGACCGCTTCGCCTCAAACGAAACGAGCGGGTAAAGGCGGGCCTCGCCCCGGGTGACCCGCATCAGCTCCAGAATTGAGCGGCGGTGAAACTCGTAATCGAGTTGGTCCTCGTAGGCGAACAGCAGGTAGGAAACGAGGCTGAGGTCAAACGTGTCGTCGGTAAACGGCAGCGCGGGCAGCCGGCCCGGAACATAACGCGCCCGCTGGGCGGCGAAGTCGGCGAGGAAACCCCGATAGGCGGCTTCCCGGAATCCGCGCAGCCGTTCGGGCGACTCGTAAAAGTCCCAGCGATACGTCGGCAGGCCGCGCACGCCGTTCACCACCAGATCGAGGTCCGTTTCGCAGCGCGGGAGGATGGTTTCCGGCGACAGTTCGTAGATCGGGTCGCACGCGGTCACGTTGAGCCCCGCCGCATTGGCCTCGGGGCAAAACGAACTGACACCGGAAGCGACGTCGAGCACCGCCTTGCCCTGCCAGGCGGCCAGATCCAGCGCGAAGTAGCGCCGGTATTCGTCCAGCGTCCGGCCCAGCAACACCACCCGGTCCAACACCAATCCCTGTTTCATGCCGTCACAGTCTGCCGGCCAGGGCAAGCCGCCGCCAGCGTCGGCTGGAACTTCAGGCGGGCTGATCGTTCCAACGCAGGCGACCTTTGACGAACCGCCCCAATCCCCCATCGTCCGCGCCATGTCATCGGTGATCAAGCAGCCCACCTCCCATCCGTCGAGACCCGGAATCCGCTGGTGGCCGGCCGTGGCCATTCTGGTAATCGCCGCAATCAGCCTCGCGGTGGTCCGCTCCGACGCGATGCGGGCGGCGCTGCTCCGTGATCGACCGCACCTGACGGTGGACCTGTTCTCCGCCGTGGTCGGGCTAGTCGCCACGGGCCTGCTGCTGTTGTGGTGGTTGTTCCTGTCGCGGGTCCGTTGGCAGTGGCGTCTCGCCATGCTGGCGGCCGTCGGCCTGTTTTTCGCCTGCTTCCGGCATTCGGGCATGAGCGGGGATCTGGTGCCGACCTTCGAACCGCGCTGGGCCCGCAAGGCGCCTTCGGCCGCTCCCGTCATCGCGCAACCTGCCGCCGCACTGCCGACCGCGGAATTGGGGCCCGACTTTCCGCAGTTCCTCGGCCCCGCCCGCAACGGGATCCTTCCGGCTGCCGGACTGGCCACCAACTGGGGCACCAAGCCGCCGACCGTGCTGTGGCGCCGGCCGGTCGGCACGGGATGGAGCGGTTTCGCCCTCGTCGGTTCGAGAGCACTGACGCAGGAACAGGTGGACGACCGGGAACTGGTCACCTGCTACGCCGTCGCCAGCGGGGAGCCGCTGTGGCGGCACAGTTATCCTGCACGCTTCCTCAGCCCGATCGCGGGTGACGGCCCGCGCGCGACGCCGACGGTGGTGGGCAACCGCGTGTTCACGCTGGGTTCGTTGGGGCAGCTTTTCTGTCTGGATTTGGAGTCCGGAAAACCGCTGTGGTCGCGCTCGCTCACCAACGACGCCTCGGCCCGGGTGCCCGAATGGGGTTTCAGCGGTTCGCCCCTCGTGACGGACGGACTGGTGGTGATCAACGCGGGCGGTTCATCCGGAAAATCCCTGCTGGCCTACCGCGCCGAGACCGGCGAGCCCGTCTGGTCCGCCGGCGACGACGGGGTGAACTACGGTTCACCAAACCTGTTCACTCTCGCCGGGGTTCGGCAGGTCGTGCTGTTCAATCACCGCTCGCTCACCGGCCACGATCCCGTCAGTGGACGCCTGCTCTGGCGGCAACCGTGGGGCACCCACTATCCGATGGTCGCGATGCCCATGGCGGTGGGCACCAACCAGCTGCTGGTCACCGCCGGCTATAACGTCGGGGCCGCGCTCTTTGACTTCCAGCGGGAGGCGGACGGCGCGTTCAGAGTTGCTCCGGCGTGGGAATCGAAACGCCTGAAGGCGAAGTTCGCCAACCCCTACGTCCGCGGCGGTTTCGTCTATGGCCTGGACGATGGCATGCTCACCTGCCTGGATCTGAAGGACGGTTCGCAGCGCTGGAAGGAAGGGCGGCACGGGCACGGCCAGGGACTGCTGGCCGGTGACGTGTTTCTGCTGATGGCGGAAAGCGGCGAACTGCTGCTCCTGCAACCCTCACCGGGAGGTCCCAACGAACGGGGCCGCTTCCGGGTCTTCAGCGACAAGACCTGGAACCCGATCGCCCTGAGCGGCGACCTGCTGCTGGCGCGCAACGACCGGGAAGCGGCGTTGGTCCGGCTGCCCAAGGCGCGCTGAGGTGGAACGACTTGTCTCCTAGCACCGGGGATTGGACGGGGCACAAGGCGGGGTGATCGTTCCCTCGTTCCCTGAAAATGCCTGATGGTGGGGTGCTGCGGCGCGGTCCTGAGATTGCCGGGCATGACCGGGGCGAAACGGGCGGTTGCCGCCGGATCTTCGGCTTCCGTTCGCAGCGCCGGAGGCGCGAAAGAAAGCAGCCCACGGCGTCAGCCGTGGGTTGGGGGACGGATTGGTCGAGCCCCGGAGGGGGCGACAGACGATCCTGCCGCTCAAGAGCGTAACATGAATCGGTCGCTCCTGCCGGGGCTTGGACTGCATTGGTGACGGGAACCCACTGCTGACGCCGCGCGCTACTGTCTGCCGCCGCTCTGCGGCCTCGGCCGCACCCGCCGGAACTTTGTGGGGCTCGTTCCGGCGGAAGTCAGGGCGGCGCGGCAGCGCCGCCCCACCGGGAGGGAGCGCCGATCCCCGTTCAGAAGTGCACGCCCGCCGGGCTGTTGTCGGGGACACTTCAGGCCACGGTCCAGGGACAGACCGGCGACAGTTGCTGGCAGGAGGTAAACATCCCCGCCACCAGCGATTCGGGCTTCTTGGAGCGGCGGGCCGAATTGGTGTTCAACCGGCGGCACTACACTCAGATCGAAACCACCCAATCCGGCCCGAAGCCCGTGTCGTGCTGAAAGGGATACCCCCTCTGATTGGCGAAGACGCGGGTGGCTCCGATCTTGTAGTCAACGGAGCGGTGGGTATGCCCGTGGACCCACAACACCGCTCCGCTGGCCGCGACCAAGTCGTCGAGCCGTGAAGCGTAGGCGGGACTGAGCGGGTCGATGGCAAACGCCGGGTCCAGCGAAAGCGGACTGGGCGCGTGATGGGAAACGACCACGATCTTCGTTGCCCGGAGTCGGGCGAACTCCTGTTCGAGCCAACTGCGCGACCGGGCGTGGAATCGGGCGGTGTCATGCCCGCGCAGCCGGCGGTATCCCGGCGTTACCCGAATTTGCCGGTAGTCGTTCATGCTGCCGGCCGCCGTTCGGCCAGCCAGCGCCGGGTCGCCGTGGAGGTTGAAGTCGGTCCAAAGCGTGCAGCCGAGGAACGTGACATCACCAATCACGACCGATTCGTTTTCCAGAAAGTGCAGGCCCGACTGGCTGCCCGAGGCGGTCTTGAGTTTGCCGAGCTCATCCGGGAATTTCGCACCGTAGAACTCGTGGTTGCCGGCCACGTAAACCACGGGCGTGCCGCCAAAGTGCCGGGTCAGCCAGGGGATTCCGCGGGATTGCTTGTGGAGATCGCCCGCAATGATCACGACATCCGCGTCGGCGGCGGGCGGAACCCAGTCGTCAAACTCAAGGTGCAAGTCGCTGAGGATTCGGAGGCGCATTGGGGGCTCAGCCGGTAGGCGACCACGGTCTGCCAATCAGAGCACAAACTCGGGAACGTCGTGGAGACTCTCCGCTTCCAGACGCTGGCGGATGCGCTCGCGAAAGCGAACCAGCAACCACCCGCTGACCCGGATGCTGTCATCCATGGTCGAACCGGGCGGCAAAGGAGCGCAGAGATGCCACTCCGGCTCGCGTTCGGCCCGCCCAACTTGAAGGCGGAGCCATTCCTGCAACACAGGGCTAAAGCTGCTCAAGTCCCCGAGATCGTTGGTCGGGTTCATGGTCAGTTGTTCTTCGCCAGCCCCTCGGTGTGGCCAAGGTTCTTCACCGGCGCGAAGATCGCCTGCACTTCGGCCAGGAGCTCCCGGTCGATCGGCTCGGCGAGCCATTGGGCCCACTTGCGGATGTTCTCCGGGTTCGCGCTGCCGGCGATGGTCGAGGTGATTTCCGGGTTCGCGCAGGAGAACTGGAGCGCGAGCTTCGCGATGTCGCTGCCACGTTGGGCGCACAGGGCCGCGGCGGCGCGGGCGGCGGCCTTCACGGACTCGGGTTCCTTGAGCCAGGCGGGCAGCTGGGCGTTGGTCAGCAGACGGGCGCTGAACGGACCGGCGTTAAGCACGCCCACGCCCTTGGTCTTGAGGTAGGGAACGGTCTCGTCGGCGAAGCGCGTGTTCTGGAGCGTGTATTGGTTGTAGCTGAGCGCGCAGTCCACGGCGGTCTGGTCGCCGATGAAGCGGAAGATCTTCTGCGGATAGCCGCTGAAGCCAATGAAGCGAACCTTGCCGGACTGAACGAGCTTCCGCAGCGCCGGAAGGGTTTCATCGACGATCGGCTGCATCTCCACGAACTCGATGTCGTGGCACAGCACGAGGTCGAGGTGATCGGTGCCGAGCCGGTGGAGCGAGACGTCTACGGACTCGGCGACGCGTTTGGCGGAGAAATCGAAGTGCTGGAGGTCGTAGCGACCGAGCTTGGTGCAGAGAGTGTAGCGGTCGCGCGGCACGCCCTTGAGCGCGATGCCGAGCAGGACCTCGCTCATGCCGCGGCCGTAAAAGGGCGAGGTGTCGATGAAGTTGAGCCCGCAATCCAGCGCCACACGCACGCTTCGGAGCGCCTCGTCGAGCGTGACGCTGCGGAACTCCTGTCCGAGCGAACTGGCGCCAAAGCCAAGGATGGGAAGCTGAAGTCCGGTCTTGCCGAGGGGGCGTGTCTGCATGGGCGGACTGTGGCGTGAGCGGGACGGCGCGGGCAAGGCTCGGTGGGCGGGGAGTAATCAGTGATCAGTCTTCAGTAATCAGCGGGGCGGCGGACCTTTCCATGCGTCGGGTTCCACCTGACTGCCTCACTGAAAACTGACTACTGATCACTGACTACTGATCACTGAACACTGAACACTGAACACTGAACACTGAACACTGAACACTGAACACTGAACACTTCCCCGCCCCCCGTTCACTCATACGCGCTGTCCTTCGGGCGGGCCATCTTGCCCCACTTCTCCCAGCCGGGGATGGGGTGCTGCTTCATGATCTCCTCGACCATGTAGAAGTCGGCGCGGTCCCTGGTCTGCTCGCGGACTTTGGCGACCTGGGCCGGCGTGATGAGCGGCAGGTTGTTGCCGAAGGACTGCCGGACATAGCTGAGCACGCCCGCGACCTCCTCGTCGTTCAGCAGGCCGCCGAAGCCCATCATCGGGGGCACACCATTGGCCGGATTCAGGCGTTGGCCGCCGAGTTCCAGCGGGCCCCACAGGCCCTTGAGCACCACCTTGATCAGGCGCTCATCATTGGCCAGCCAAGGATTGCCGGGCACGTTGAGCTGGGGGTAGATGCCGGGCGTGCCGGTGCCCGCGGGCTGGTGGCAGGTGGCGCAATGGGCGTCGCGGTGGAAGACCTCCTTGCCCAGCGCGTAGAGCTTCGCCTCGCCGGCGTTGAGCGGCCGGGTGGGACCGTATTCGCGTTGGTCCGCGGCGGGCGGCGCGTCCCCGAGCTTGAAGGTGCCGGCGAGGTAAGCCTGGGCATTGGGGTTGCCGGTGATCGACTGCGGGTCGGCTTTGGCAAGAGCGGCCACGTCGTCCTTGAGCGTGGTTTCCAAGATCTGCTTGGTGACCGGGCTCATCCACTTGTCGAAGGGATGCCGCAGGGCATCCAGGACGATCCGGGCACCATCCTGGTTGTCCAGCCATGAGGCCGCGACGATGGCGGTGAGGCGAACGCGGCCATGCGGGTCATTGGCGGCCTGGCGCAGCAGCGCGACGGCATTGGGAATCTGGTCCGTGGAGTAACGGAGCACCTGCGCCGCGGCGGCCCGGGCTTGATGCGAACGGGCGTTGAGGCAGGCCAGCACGAGGCTGGTATCGGGCTGATTCTGCGCCCAGGTCGCCCACATTGCCTCGCAGAGGTGGCGTTCGTAGAGGGGATCGGTCTTGTCGAGCTTCGCGGCCCACGCCTTCGCGGCCGGGATGACCACCTTCGCCGGGTGACCGCGCAGCTCCCGCCGGGTGCGGTAGCGGCTGCGATACTCGGGCAGCTTCAGGTTTTCCAGCAGCGCGGGGACGCTGGCGCCAGCGACCTTCGCGGGTTGCACCAGCGGACGCGCCGGATACGTGACGCGGTAAATCCGGCCGCGTTCGTGGTCGCGCTTCGGGTCACGTGCGTTGTGCTGCATGTGGCCGATCAGCGCGTTGTGCCAGTCGAGGAAATAGAGCGAGCCGTCCGGGGCGAATTCCAGGTCCACGGGGCGGAAATTGGGGTCGCTGGAACTGATCAGGTCGCCGGACAATTCGCCGGTGAAGCCGGCGCCGTCCTCGCGCGGGGTGCTGAAGTTGATGCCCAGGAACCCGATGCTGTTGCAGGTCATGAACTGCCCCTGCCGCTCGGCCGGAAAATGCCGCGAGGAAACAAACTCCGAGCCCGACGTCGGGCGCGAACGCTTGGGCACGTAGTCGCCGGCGCGCTGGATCTCGACGCCGTAGGGCATCTTCGCGGAGATGGGCAGCGCGTGGTAGTTCTCGCCGCTCGACGCGTCGGAAATGACGCATTGTTCCCAGTCGTCAAAGGCGATGCCCCACGGGTTGTTGATGTCCGTCTGGATGTAGCGCTCCAGCTTGAAACGCTTCGGATCGAACCGCCAGGCGCCGCCGTCGTTGACGCGTTGGGGGCCGTAGGGCGTTTCCACCTGGCTGTGCAGGAAGCGGCCTTCGAGCAGGTAGAACGCGCCCGAGGCGTCGGCGCTGTAGGCGGAGATCGCGTGATGCGTGTCGTGCGTGTCGAAGCCGTGCATGAGGATCTCCATGCGGTCGGCCTTGTCGTCGTGGTTGTCATCGATCAGCAGGCAGAGGTTCGGCTCCTGCGAGAGATAGACGCCCTCGGGGGCGAGCTCGAAGCCGATGGGCAGGTGCAGCTTGTCGGCGAAGACGGTCTGCTTGTCCGCCCGCCCGTCGCCGTCGGTGTCCTCGAAGATGAGGAGCTTGTCGTCGGGCCGGGATTCGCCGGGAGTGTAGTGCGGGTAGGTCGGCGTGGTGGCGACCCAGAGCCGGCCGCGGTTGTCGAAGGACATCTGCACCGGTTTCTTGAGGTCGGGGAACTCCTTTTCCGACGCGAACAGTTCCACCTTGTAGCCGGGCATGATCTTCATCTTCTCGATGGCCTCAACGCCGTCGAGGTAGTCCACCGGGCGTTTGAAGTTGGTCGGCACGGCCGGCAGGGCAGGCGTAGGGGAATCGTCGACCGCGACCGTCTTGGTCCGGCCGGCGGTCACTTCGTGAATGAGCGTGTCCCGCAACGCCATCATCTCCCGCGTCTTGGCGATTTCGGCCGGGTAGTTCTGCGGACCGAAGGGATCGTAACGCTGGCCGTGCGTGTGGACGCCGTTCACCAGATTGTAGTCGTTGTTCCAGAAGTAGTCCTTTTCCTTCACCGCGGCGTTCACCAGCCCGGTGGTCGCCTTGGATTTCGGCTTCGTCTTTCCGAAGGCGCCGTCCGCGAGAATGACGGCCAATTCCTGGTAGCCGGCCTCGGTCGGCGCGAAGCCGTTGATCGTCAGCGACGGTTGCACCTTCTTCTGCGCGTAACGCATCTGGGTCGCCTTGAAGAAGTCCACGCACGTCAGTCCGTGTTTCACCGCGACCTTGCGGACCGCCTCGGCGTAGAGCGCGAGGTTGGCGTTCGCCCGCTTGCCGTCGGGCAGGTCCCGCTTCCCGGAAAGGTTCTCGAAGGCCAGCGGCGTCACCAACACGAGGCGCGGGGCGGCGACGCCGTTGTAGGCCTTGGACAGCGTGTGCTTCGCGAAGGCGTCCAACTCGGCCTCGAAGTTCGCCACGCGCGCGCGACCGTCGAACGACTCGTTATAGCCGAAGAAGGCGATGATCGTGTCGGCCTTCAGGTGCGTGAGCCACTGGTCGGGCGTCGGGAAGAAGCCCTTGCCGAAGTGCGAGTTAAGCTCCGGATGAAACTGGTCCGCACCGGGGAAGGCCCACTGCGAGACGCGGGCCGGATGCGGCCGGAAGCCCGGGGTGTCGCCCGGCCGGCCCATGTTGCGCACGATCAGCTTCTGGTCAGGAAACCGCAGGTGCAGCTCCGTTTCCAGGCGGCTGTAATAGACGTCGCGTTCCGCGAGCCCATTGCCGAGGAAGACGATCCGCTCGCCGGCGCCGGGCACGGCAATGTTCTGGGGCCGGGCGGAACTCGCGGCCACGGGCTCGGCCGTGGGGGCGTGGGGGCGGTTGTTGGGTTCGGCCGCGTGGACCGTCAGAACGACGGCCAAGGCGGCGCACAGCGAGTGGATTCGGGGACTCATAAAAGTGGCTGAGGCTGAGGAAAGGGGCGTTGCGTTGGTTACGTCATCGGTCAATTTGTGCGCCGTCGGCTTCGGCCGCCACGTTGATCTGGCCGGCGATGTTCTCCGGAAACGGCACGGCTTGGAAGGTGCCATCGGCCTTCTTCTGCACGCAGACGACGGTGAGCTTACCGACGGCCACCTCTTCCGCCGGGCCGGGTTCAAGGCGGCTGAACCGGATTTGGAAGCTGAGCGAGCGGGCGCGTTTCTCCACGACGCGCAGGTGCATTTCCACGGTGTCCTCGAAGCGCAGCGGGCGTTTGTAGTCGCACGAGGCGTGAACCCGAGGGAGGCCGAGCGGTGGGTCGAACTGCCGCATCACGACGGACGTTCCCAGCGAACGCCAGAAGGCATGCTCCACCGTCTCCATGTAGCGGAAAAAGTTCGCGAAGTGGACGATGCCAGCCATGTCGGTGTCGCTGAACTCGACGCGGCGGGTGGCTTTGAACTCGGAGGGCACGGCGCAGAATGGCTGAAACCGGAGCCGCAGGGCAACGCTGGGTTGTTCGGCTGAGGATTGCTCTCAGCCGGGACTTGCCGCCACCAATTCGCCGGCGGCCTGGGCGATCGCGCGGGCCATCGCCTCATCGGAATAAAAGGCAAACACGGCCGCCCTTCCGGTGTCGCCGAGTTCGCGGAGCCGGATCGGATTCAGGAGGAGCGGTTCCAGTTCGTCGGCGAGTTTGTTGGCGGTGTTGGGCCCGTAGAGAACGCCGCCGCCGGTGGCCTTGAGCAGTTCCGGGAAGCCGACCCGGTCGGGTTGGACAAGGGGGGTGCCCGCGGCGAGGGACTCGATGACGTAAAGTCCGAAAGCTTCGCTGATGCGTGAGGGCACGGAGAGCACGTCGCACGCGGCGTAGAACGCGACCTTGTCGTCGCGCGAAACATTGGGATGGAGGCTGATCGCGTCGGCCAGCCCCGCACGGTCCAGCTTCTCGCGCTGCTGGTTGACGAAGGGTTCATCCACCGAACTGCAGCCGCCTCCAATCTTAAGTCGCAGGTTCGGCCCGCGCCCGCGGCGGCGCAGCTCAATGAACGCGTCCACCACGAGATCGAGCCCTTTTTCCGGACACATCCGGGCGAAGAATCCGAGTGTGAGCGGATCGCCGGGGCGTTTCGCAACCCGGGCCGGTAGCCGGTCATAGCCGGTGAGGCTGATGCCGTTGGGCACGACCCGCACGCGCTCGGCGGGGAGGCGCAGTCGCGGACCCATCTGGTCGGCGAAATAGCGGGTGGGCGTGATCCAGCCGTCGACCTCAGCGGCGCGCTCGGCCAGCACGTTCCAGCACTGCTCGCCGCAGGGATTGGGAATGGAATCGAGAAATGTCTCCTCGCTCTGGAGAAAGACGACCACGCGGGTCTTGAGCCGTTGCTTGATCCGGCGCGCCAAGCCGACCAGCAGCGCGTTGGACAGGAAAACCACGTCCGGATGCGGCTGGGCGGCCAGCCAGTCGACGAGTTCGTCGAGGTCGCGCGCCTGGTTGCCAGCTTCGCCCCTGAGCATCGAAAGGGTCAGTTCGCCGACGTCTTCGGCGCGGGTCTTGGCGGCCCGTCCGGAGGCCAGCTTCAACAGTGCCGGGGCATCAAACAAATGCCGGAACCAGTGCGGCAGATGCCGGTGAAAGGGCAGAATCTGGTCGAGGTAAACGTTGATGCCGCCGAAAAAGGTCGGCGTGTTGGCGGTCAGCGTTTCGTCGAGCGTGAGCGGGAGATAGAGCGGCACCATCAGAGTGTCGTGCCCCTGCCGGCGGAGGGCCGCGACGAGCGCATTGTCGCGGAAGCAGTTGCCGCAATACATGCCGCCGGCGCCGGGGGTGATCTGAACCAGCTTCACGGGCGGGAGCCTAACGGCGGTTCACGTCGCCACAAGTTGGGGACCGGCCGATACCTTTGGCACGCCGTAGGGCAGGGAGGGCGGCACTTCCGTAATGTCGGCAAAGGCGCTGAACAGTCGGGAAAAGTCCTTGTTCACATCACCCGAGAGGCAGTCGGTCAGGTCGCCGGCGAGTTCGGGTGATTGGTCGGTCACCGTCTTGAAGCTCACGTTGGGATCGTAAAACGCGTAGACCAGCTTCCGCATGTTCTCGATGCCCTCGCGCATCATCGTGCTGTAGCCGCTGAAACGTTCCGCCCGACAGTCGCCCGCGGCCAGCGCTGCGTGGACCGCATCCGCCGCGGCAACCCCGCTCTTGAGCGCCAGCATTAGTCCGCTGGAAAAGACCGGATCAAGGAAACCATACGCGTCGCCGACCAGCACCAGGCCGTCCGCGGCGCTGTATTCCGACCGGAAGGTGTATTCCGCCGTGAGCCAGAATTCACCGGTGCACCGCCCGGTCGCGAGCCGGTCGGCGATCCAGCGGTTTTCCGGCACTTCACGGTCGAAGATGGCCTTGGGGTCCTTGAATCCGTCGCGGGCCAGATACTTGCCGTCGGCCACCACCCCGACACTGACCCGGTTGTTATGCTGCGGAATGTGCCAGAACCAGCCCTTGTTGGGGATGAACGCCACCGTGGTCTGGCCTTCGTCGATGCCCTCATCACGCTTCGAGCCCTCGTAGTAGGTCCAGACCGCCACCTTGTTCAGCTTGGGGTCGCCGCGGCGCCAGGCGTTGCGCGTGGCCGCCATCGCCTCGCGACCCGATGCGTCGATCGTGATGGGGGCATGGAACTCGACGGGTTCGCCGGCGGCATTGCGGGCCCTGACCCCGACATGGCGGGAGCCGTCGCGCAGCAGTTCCACGGCTTCATGTTCCTCCCGGACATCGGCGCCCTTGGTCCGGGTGTGGTCCATCAGCATCTGGTCGAACTCGCTGCGAAGCACCTGCCACGATTGCGCGATGGTCTCGCGGTCGTAACGGTTGAAAAAGTAGAATGGCTGACTCGCCTTGCCGGAGGGCGCGACAAACTGGACGGAAAACTTTTTGACGAAGGCGGACTCCTTGAGCCGCGAGATGAATCCAATCCGCTCCAGCGGCGGGTAAGTGAACGGAATCATCGACTCGCCCACGTGATAGCGCGGAAACTTTTCGCGCTCCAGGACCACGACCTTGCGTCCCTGTTCGGCGAGCACGCAGGCCGCCGCGCATCCGGCGGGACCGCCACCCACTATCACGACGTCGCAGCTCTCAGAAATCATACGTGGACGTATTAAGTTGCGGACATCGGTAACCCAAGTGCGCCGATGTGCAAGCGGCGAAAAGATGGCGGCGCATGTTGCCGGGCCGCGGCGGTGGTCCGAACTCAGCGCGACGCGTCTTCCGCCCCGGTATCGCAGGCGGGTTAGCCCCGGTGATTCCATGTCCCGCAGCCGGGCAAATCATTTGAACATTCCGTTTTGCCTTCCGCCCTTTCCTCCTAGGCTCACAGCGGTCTTGGAGGGGCGGAGTGTCGCTCGTGGCGCAAGCTGCGGGAGGAAAGTCCGAACTCCATAGGGCGCGGGCCCACGGAAACCGGTTGCACGGCTGGCTCGGCCAGCCGGTAAGCCGGCATGACCGCGGGCACGCCGGGCGAAAGTCCGGCATGACAGACAGTGCCACAGAAAACAAACCGCCATCGGTCGCAAGGCCGGTGGTAAGGGTGAAAAGGCGGGGTAAGAGCCCACCGCCCGACGCGTGAGCGGCGGGGCACGGAAAACCTGCCCGGGAGCAAGGCCCAATAGGGAACCCTGACGCGGCCCGCGTCACGGACTGCGCAAGCGGTCCAGGTTCCGGGTATCGGCTGCAGAGACAAATGATGCTCACCGGTCCGCAAGGGCCGGGACAGAATTCGGCTTACAGCCCTTCCAAGACCACTTCATCCGGCGAAAGCCGGGGGAAATCCCTTGAGTTCCCGTGGCGCTTCCCGCGTAAGTTCACCCCGCGCCATGAAAGTCCTGATTCTCGCCGCCGGTTACGCCACGCGCCTTTTTCCGCTGACGCTCACGCAGCCCAAACCGCTGCTGCCCGTCGCCGGCAAGCCGATGATCGACTACGTGCTCGACAACCTCGCGCCGATTCCCGGCATCGACCGAGTGATCATCGTCACCAACGCCAAGTTTGCGGGCCAGTTCCAGAAGTGGGCCGATGACTACCGCGCGACCAAATCGCCGCAGCTCGACTTCACCATCGTCAACGACGGCTCGACCGACGACACGAACAAGCTCGGCGCCATCGGCGACCTGAACCTTGTGCTCGACCGGGAGAAGCTCGAGGACGACCTGATCGTGGTGGCGGGTGACAACCTGTTCAGCCAGTCTCTGCAGGAATTCGGCACCTTCTGCCGGCAGCACGCCCAACCCGTGCTCGGCACCTTTGACGTCGGATCGCTCGACCAGGCCAAGAAATACGGCGTGGTGGACGTGGACGCGGCGGGCCGGATCGCCAGCTTCGTGGAGAAGCCCGCCCAGCCGGCCAGCACGCTCATCGGCATCGCGCTTTACTATTACCCGCGGGCCGTCCTGCCGCTGATCAAGCAATACTTGGCCGAGGGCAACAACCCCGACCAGCCCGGCCGGCTCATTCAGTGGCTCTATCCGCGCCTGCCGGTGCTCACCTGGGCCGTGCCTGGCATCTGGTATGACATCGGGTCCAAGGAGACACTGGACGAGGCGAACCGCATCTTCGCCAAGCGGTGATCTTTTGGTTGCCGCCTCCCTCCCCATGAAGCAACCGGCTTCGCGCCGCCGCCCTTTCCCCGTGCCGCCGATCCTTGAGGTCGCTGGCCTGACCGTTGTCCGGGACGGCACCGCGATCCTCCGGGATGTCGGCTGGCGGGTGGAGGCAGGCGAGCACTGGGTGATCCTCGGGGCCAATGGTTCGGGAAAAACCTCCCTCCTGGCGGCGCTGACCGGTTACCTGATGCCGACGGCCGGCGAAATCGTCGTGCTGGGCGAGCGTTATGGCGAAAGCGACTGGCGCGACCTCCGCACGCGCATTGGAATGGTCAGTTCCTCCGTGCGGCAGCTCATGGCGGACAGCGAACCGGCCCTCTGCACTGTCGCCAGCGGCAAATACGCCATGATCGATTTTTGGGGCGACCCGACCCGCGCCGATCAACGCGCCGCGCGCGGGCTGCTGGAGTTGGTCGAGGCCGGCTACCTCGCCGACCGCGTCTGGGGCGTGCTCAGCCAGGGCGAACGCCAGCGCGTGCTCATTGCCCGGGCCCTGATGTCCCGGCCGCGCCTGCTGATCCTGGACGAACCCTGCGCCGGTCTCGATCCGGTCGCACGGGAGCATTTCCTGCAATTCATGGAACGGCTTGCCCGGCGTCCGGAGGCGCCGGCCCTGGTTCTGGTGACCCACCACGTGGAGGAGATCATGCCGGTCTTCACTCACGCGCTGCTGTTGGCGAACGGCCGGGTAACCGCCGGCGGGGCTCGTTCTGAGGTCCTGAATTCGCGGGAGCTGACCCGCCTCTTTGCCAGTCCGGTCCGGCTGGGGCGCCGCCGCGACCGCCTTCAGCTCGACGTATTGAAGGCGTCGCGCTCCGCGATGTGATCGATCCAGTTTTTGGAATTCCCGAACCTGGTGCCGGGCCAGAATAGGAATTCGTCCGGGGATGATGAGCCTGATCGCGGACCGGCATGAGAAATTCCCGCTGGCTTGAGACCTTCCGCCACCGCTAGATTCCCGCCTCGTTTCCGCCCCGTTTCCGCAACTTAACATGAGCACTCCAGTTGGTGACATCGCAGTGATCGGTCTGGCCGTCATGGGTCAGAACCTCATCCTCAACATGAACGACCACGGTTTCACCGTCGTGGCCTACAACCGCACCACGTCCAAGGTGGACGACTTCCTGGCCAACGAGGCCAAGGGCACCCAGGTCGTCGGCGCCCATTCCATCGCCGAGATGGTCGGGTTGCTCAAGCGCCCCCGCCGCATCATGTGCATGGTCAAGGCCGGAGCCGCCGTGGACGACTTCATCGCGCAGGTGGTCCCGCTGCTCGAACCCGGCGACATCATCATCGACGGCGGTAATTCGCTCTACGGCGACAGCGACCGCCGCGTGAAGGAACTCGAGGCCAAGGGTCTGCTCTACATCGGCACCGGCGTGTCCGGCGGTGAAGAGGGCGCCCGTTTCGGTCCGAGCATCATGCCCGGCGGCAGCACCCAGGCGTGGCCCGCGGTGAAGGACATCTTTCAGGGCATCTCCGCCAAGGTGGACGGCAACGTGCCCTGCTGCGACTGGGTCGGCAGCGGCGGCTCCGGCCATTACGTGAAGATGGTCCACAACGGCATCGAATACGGCGACATGCAGCTCATCTGCGAAGCCTACAGCCTGATGCGCGACGGCCTCGGCATGACCGCCGACGAGATGAGCGCCGTGTTCAAGGAATGGAACGCGGGCGCGCTCGACAGCTTCCTCATCGAGATCACCGGCAACATCCTTGCCAAGAAGGACGAGGACGGCACGCCGCTGGTGGACAAGATCCTCGACACCGCCGGCCAGAAGGGCACCGGCAAGTGGACGGTCATTGATTCCGCGAACCTCGCCCAGCCGGTCACGCTCATCGCCGAGGCCGTCTTCAGCCGCTGCGTCAGCGCGATGAAGGACGAACGCGTCAAGGCCGCCCGCAAGCTCAAGGGCCCGCGCCCGGTGCTGTCGCAGGCGAAGGACTCCGCGAAGAAGAAGGCGCTCATCGCCGACATCATGAACGCGCTCTACGCCTCGAAGATCGTCAGCTACGCGCAGGGCTACATGCTGATGAAGGCCGCGGCCAAGGAATACGGCTGGGACCTGAACTACGGCGGCATCGCCCTCATGTGGCGCGGCGGCTGCATCATCCGCTCTCGTTTCCTTGGCAAGATCAAGGAGGCCTTCGACCAGAACCCGAAGCTGTCGAACCTGCTGCTCGACGACTACTTCCGCGGCGAAATCAAGGCGGCCCAGAAGGGTTGGCGCAACGTGGTCGCCCTCGCGGTGAAGAAGGGCATTCCCGTGCCGGCGTTCGGCACCGCGCTGTCCTTCTACGACAGCTACCGGAATGCCCGCCTGCCGGCCAACCTGCTCCAGGCGCAGCGCGACTACTTCGGCGCGCACACCTACGAGCGCGTGGACAAGCCGCGCGGCGAGTTCTTCCACACCAACTGGACCGGCACCGGCGGCCGCGTGGCCTCGAGCACGTATAACGCTTGAGCTCCGAACCGACGGGGCGGAGCGGGAGGCTTACGGCTTACTTCCTCCGCCCCGTGATCGGTGCTCCCTTGGTCTTGCCGAAACCCACATTCGTCTGCGACTGCACGGACACCTCGTCGCCGGCGAACTTCAGCGTGAAAGTCGTCTGGTAGGGGGTCTCACGGGCGCAGATCTTGATGACGAAGGTGTCGTCCGCGGTCCACGCGGCGCTGCCAGCGAGCGGTTCGGTGGCCAGGGCGCCCAGCGGTCCGCGCGGTGAGGCGCCGAGCAGCCCATCACCCTTCAGCCAACGGCCGTGACCGCACTTCAGGCTGGTTTCGGTTCCGTTGATCGAGCGGGTCACCAGCCAGCCGTCGCTGACCAGCGTGGAAAAACTGAGCGACTCCAGCTTCTGGTCGTTGGCGGGGAACACAAATGTCCGGCCGAGAACCGTTTCCGCCAGGGGTGAGGTCGCCCCGCCCTTGGGCTGCTTGACGGTGAGGTTCCGCAGCTTGGAGGCGAGCCGTTCGTTGCCGTCTTTGTTCGCTGGAAGACGCTTGGCGGAGAAAGCAGGAAGCAGTTTGTCCCAGACGTGATTCAGCACGGCCTGCATGTCGCCGAGGCCGCTGGTGATCGCCACCACGGTGTCCTGCTCCGGCAGCACGAGGCAGTATTGGCCGAAGGCGCCGTCGCCGCGGAAGGCGTGGTGGCGGCAGCGCCAGAACTGGTAGCCGTAGCCCTGGTCCCAGTCGCTCTTGGGATTGCTGCCGTTCGAGACCTGCTTCGCGCTCGCGGCTTCGACCCACGCGGCGGGCAGCAGTTGCTTGCCGTCCCAACGACCCTTTTGCAGGTAGAGCTGGCCGAACTTCGCAATGTCCTCCGTGCGCACGCGCAGGCCGTAGCCGCCGAGGTTGATGCCCTGGAGGTTTGAGTCCCACGTCTGGCCGGTGATGCCCAGCGGCGCGAACAGCCGCGGTTGCAGATAGTCGAGAACGGTCTGCCCGGTGACCTTCTGGACAATGGCCGACTGCATGAAGGTGGCGGCGGTGTTATATTTGAAATGCGTGCCTGGCTTGTGCGGCACCGGCTGCGCGAGAAAGCTCTTCGGCGACATCTTGTCCGGCGAAGTCGGCGGTTCGTCCTGATGACCGGTGGACATGCTCAGGATGTCCCGCACGCGCATCGCCTTGAGGTTGGCGCTGGGATCGGCCGGGGCGTCATCGGGGAAGAACTTCAGCACTTCGTCGTCCACGGTGAGCTTGCCCTCCGCGACCGCGAAACCGACGGCGGTCGAGGTGAAACTTTTGCTCAGCGAATATAGCTCGTGCTTCGTCGCGTCGTCGTAGGGTGTCCACCAGCCTTCGGCGACGACGTTGCCGTGCCGCACGATCATCACGCTGTGGACCTGGTCCACGGAGTCCAGCGCCTCGACAAACGCCAGCACCTGCGCCGACGACACGCCCTGCTTCTCCGGCGTGCTGCGGGGCAGTTCATGCGATTCGGCGGCGAAGCCGGGAAGCAAGGTGGCGATCCCGATCCATGCGGCCGCCATTCCACGAAAGGGGGAAAGCATGGCGAAACCGTGCGATGTGGACGAACCGCTGCCAAGCAAAACGCCGGCCGCCGGGAGGGCGGACTTTCTAGTCCGCCCGCGAGCGCCGCCGGCGTGAGCAGTTGGTATCTTTCCCGGACGGGCGGACTTTCCACTGCGCCGGGGGCTTACTCCTGCCGTAGCCGGAAGAAACGTCCTTCCTCGGTCACCGCATTGGTCAGCCAGAACCGCCCGCCAAACAACGCCGGCGGATTGGTTCCCGTTTGCCATTTCAACGGAGTCAATGTCACCGCGGACTCCACCACGTAGCCATTCGCCGTGCTCGGCCACGACAGCAGCACGTCCGTGCCTGCCGATTCCACCGCCAGCTGCGGCGGCTGGAGCGTGAGGAAGCGCAGGTTCTCCACCGTGACGACACAGTTGGTCGAAGTGCCGCCGACGATGCCGAAGAAAAACTCGTTCGTCCGTCCGGCCAGCCCGGACACCTCAATCGCCCGGCTGGTCTGCGGCTCGCCTACGGGGATGAACTTGGTCTCCAGGCTGAACTGATTCGTTCCGTTCAGCGCGAATACCAGCGTGTCCTCGCGGCCGTCGCCCTCGACCTTGAAGTCGAACAACAGCAGCGCCGCCCCATCCGGGACCAGCAACGTCAGCCAGATGCCGGTTTCCTCACCCTGAACGAGTCCGGGTGACGCCCGTTGGCGCGACCCGCCACCGACCAGTTGCCGGGTCCGCATCACGATCCGCAGCGTGGTTCGCCGGCCAAAATCCACGATGGCCTCGCCCCCTGCCTCCACGCGCCCGGCCACGTAGTTCACACCGCGCTGCGCCTGGTCGCCCGCCCAATCCACGACTTCGAGGACCACATCCGCCGTGGCCCGCGCACCCTGCGCCACCGCCGAAACGGTTTCCTGCAACGTGATCGCGGCGGTCACGCCCAGTGCCGGAAACAGGCATTCGTAAATGCGCCCCGCGGGCAACTTCGCCAAAACCAGCGGATCACCGCTGGCCGGCGCTTGATCGTAGGCGTCGCCCCGGACCAGTTCGGTTTCCAAGGGCGGGAAAGTGATCCGTGGCAGCGCGTCCACCAGGTTCGCCTCCCACGAACGCCGGAAGCCCGCCGGCAAGTCACCCGGCGTGCGGATCGTGTCCTCATACCAGCGCTGCGGATAGCTGTGAGCGTCTTGCAGGCTCGCCGTGAGCGGAATCGCCTTGGACAGGCACACGTTCAGCGCCCGGCTGCGATAGAAGCCCACGGCCGAAATGTAGTTGTCCGCCCAGCCCGCGCGCACCGGCATCGGCGTCTTCCAGCCCTTCAACGCCTCCAGGCCCGCCAAGAGCAGGCCCGCCTTCGCGCCGTGATCCAGCGTTCCTTCCAGCGCCTCCGACAACACCTCCTTGCCGATCACCCGGGCGATGGACGCCTCATCAAACAGCGTCACATGCGTCTGGCCCGCCGCCCACGCGGGCGACGCCACTTCCTGCCGCTCCGTCCGGTCGCCATGCAGGAAATTCGCCGCGGCTGAATTGACCAGCGTGCCCAGGCTGTGCCCGAGCAGATGAATCCGTCCGGTGTAGGACGCCCCCAGCGCGTTCCGCAGCGCTTGCCCGAGAAACAGACCCTGACGCGGTGTCTTCTCCTCCGGTGGCAGCGGTCCGCGTGCGGCCTCGGTCCAGTCCCATGCCACCAGGTTCAAGTCGTCATCCAGTTCCCGCGCCACGAGGGCGGCGGCCATGCTGCTTGCCCACTCGTTCGGATTGGATTTCCAGCCGTGCGTGAACGCCACCGTCATCCGGTCGCCCAGCAGTTCACCCGCGTTCACCACCGGAACCCACCCACCGCCGCTGAAACGCAGCAGCCGGCTCCCTTCGGCATCCAGACGCGGCAGTGGAATCTTTGCCACCTCGTCTGCGTTGGGCAGACGCTCCAGCACGGGTGCGCTCGGCCGGGCCGGAAGCTGCAACACCTGCCAGCCCGTCAGCGGCGTGAGCGTGAACACCCGGCGATCCGTCACCCGCTCCGGTGCGGTGGCGCTGAGTTCATAGACGCCCGGCGGCAGCGCGGCGAAGAACCAGTCGTCCCCGGCCAGCGTGTTCACGGCTGCCACCTCCCGGCCCGCTTCCAGCACTTGCACCCGTGCGCCCGTCACCCCTTGGCCCGCTTCATCCAGCACGCGTCCGGCGAGGCTGACCAAGGCAGGCAAACCCGGCGGGGCGATGTTGTAGAAGTAACTCACCGGCGCGCTGCTGAACTCGCTCGTCACGTCGTCCGGCAGCGCCTCCATGAATACGTAGCTGACCGCCGGGCTGTAGGCGTCCGCGCTCGCGAGCGAATCCTCGAACACATAGCTGACCACCGGCGAATACGCCTCGTAAGTGCCCTGCGCGCGGGCCAGCGCCGAAGCGAAGAGCAGGCCCAGCAGCGTGAGCAGCAGCCAGGATAGGGAGGTCGCGAAGCGTCTTGGAGTGCGGCAGCCCTCTGCCGCTTTGGCTTTCGCGACAAGACGTAACGAAAAGGCGGTGACCTCGTTCTGCGATGGCGACTGCTGTGGCGACGGGCCTATGGCCCGCTCCGTGGCCTGATCCGCCAACGAAGCGGGGCACAGCCCCGTCCCTACAGGCTGATTCCAAGAGGACATCGGCGGACGAGGCGGTCCGGGCCACGGCTGGCGGCCGGAATCCAAAGCGCCAGAGGACTGGCGCAGTCCAAGACGCTCCGCCACGCTTGGAGCGCGGCGGCGTGGGGAGAAGGTAGGGCAGGCTGCTAGCCTGCCTGGATCGTGCTCTCCTTTCAGCACGGGCAGGCTGGCAGCCTGCCCTACGTTGGGGCGCTCCTCGCTCATTTGCCCGTGGGGGCGGGGATGCGCTTGCCCGATTCCGTGACATACACCGTGCGCGAACCGCCGCCGAGCGTCGCCTCCACCTCGACGGCGGCGATGCGTTCGCCGTCGGTGGTGAGGCCGGTGACGGACAACGGCAGGTCGGCGAGCCTGGCCGCACCCCCGGGAGCGCGGACTTTCGAGTCCGCCAGTTCCCCCTTGCGCCACCGCCACGGTCGCCTTCGCCATGAGGATGCCGCTGCCGCGCGGCAGGTTGAGGTTCACGGTGGCGGTGCTGTTGGCGGGTGTGCCGGTGCTGTTGAAGCCGCTGGCCGAGACCGCCGCCCCGTTGGCGGGCTGGGCCGTCACGGTGATGGGCGTGTTGAGCGGGACATTGAAACACTGCACCACCACGGGCACGGAGCCGGCCTGCTGAGCGGGAACAATCACCGCCGGGTTGGCGAGAGAACTGGATGGGCTCGCAGGGACGCCCCCGCCCGCGACGCTGGCGATGGCCAGTTGGATGCCTTGGCCCGAGGTAGGAAGGATGATGGGTTGAAAGCCTTTAGTGAAGGCGCCCTGTATTGCGCCTCCAAACAGATTCTCAAACACGTCGAATCTAATCCGCCCATTCCCACCATCTGGTTGTGGCGCTCCGTTTCCAGCACTTCCTCCTTCAACGTTGATTGCTCCCGAACCGGTGATCTTGGCTGAAATGATTCGGACCGCGCCCCCGCTCCCTGCGCCAAACCAATTGATGATCCAGTCACCCCGACCACCAGTGCCTCCAATGCTTCCATTCAAGGCAACCTCGTTTGACGCTGCTATCAGGATAGCACCACCCCCTCCGCCTCCTCCGGGCATTAGTCCGTGTGTGCTGGTTGCTTCGATGGCAGAGCCGCCGCCCCCCGATCCTCCAATTAGTGGAAATATGAACGTGTTCCCATAGAGCGCTCCCGGCAGTGGTATTGCGTTTGTCTTTCCATAGGTTGCGAAAGAGGCATTCCCAGCATAGTCGCCATCACTGCTGCCGCCTCCCGGACCTTGGCCGCCACTGTGGGTATTTCCTGAACTGCCACCACGGAAGCCGCCCGGCCCTCCGAGGCCACCGATGTGATTTGCACCGGCCTGCCCTGAGACGTTGATTCCACCATTGATTACACAGGTCGTCTGCACCAACCAAACCACCGGCGTGTTCTTGGCATTCGGAATGAACGACACCGTGACGCCCGCCGGGATGTTGACCGAGGTGTAATGGTAAATCCCATCCGGGTGGTCGGCCATGTTGATGACCGTGTCCTGCGTCGGGTTGAACGCGCCATCGCTGCCATCGCTGCCGCTGTTCACGGTCTGGCCGTGCGCCAGCCACGGCACGCACAAAACCAGGAGCAGGCAGCGGAGTCGGGAGAAGTTCATGGCAGGATTCCTTTGGCGAGCGTGGCGAACCTATCGCCTGTCGTCCGCCGCGCTCAAGCCCCGTTTCACACGCCGCGCAGTCGGAGCGCCGGTTTGCAACCGGCCCCTGGCTTCACCCGTTCCCGGCCGGTTGAAAACTGGCGCTCCGCTCACCGGCCGGATCGAATCCGTCGCTTCGAGTTCAGCGTCCGCTGGGCGCGCAGTTCAGGGGTTGATGAGGCGTTCGTATTCGTCGTGCGGTCCGATCCAAAACCAGTAGAGCGTGCCGCCATATTCCCGGCCCAGGGCCCGGTGGCCGCGGTTGATGCGGACGGACCAGTAGTCGCCTTTGCGCTCGAAGCGGAGGGAGGGATGACCGGGATTCTCCGACCAAAGGCGGTAGGCTTTGCGCGCCTGCTGCCGCACCTCCAATGGCAGGTCGCGGTAAAGCCGCCAGAAATCACTGGTCGTGGAGGACTTCATCCAGCGGACGGGTGCGACCGGCTTGAATGTCGGTCAGGGCTTTCTGCCAAAGTGGGTCGAGCTTGCCCGCCTGGGCGTCGGTCTCGATCTGCCGGTCCCACTCGTCGGCCATCTGCTCGTCGAGCCAGGTCTTGAACCGCCAGGCCTCCTGGCGCGGCAGTTGGCGGACGGCGCTTTGAAGTTCGGCCACGGTGCTCATGGAGGAAACCTAGCAACCGCTCCGGCCGAATCGCAAGCGACCATATCCATCGCTGCCGCGGTTCACGGTCTGGCCGTGCGCCAGCCACGGCACGCACAAAACCAGGAGCAGGCAGCGGAATCGGGAGAAGTTCATGGCAGGTTTCCTTTGGCGAGTGTGCAAAACCTACCGCCCGTCGTCCGTCACGCTCAAGTCCCGTTTCCCACTCCTCGCGCCTTTCGGCGCTCGCGGGCGGACTGGAAAGTCCGCCCCCCTGACAAAGGGCGTGCGTCGCGCCGCCGGGCCGGGAGCGCGGTCATTTCTGCCCGCGCGCGAGCGTCGCCGACGCGAGCAGTTGGCTTCTCCCGGGAGGGCGGGTTTTCTTACCCGCCCGCGAGCGCCGCAGGCGCGAGCAGTGGGTTCAAGCGGCCTCCCCCCCCGCTCCGAAGGCAGCCGTTCATACTCGTCCCGCTTTCGCGCACTGCTCCACAACCACTCGCGCGGATCGGAGGTCTTCGTGAGCCGTGCCTTCACCGGGTTGTTCTCGATATAACGCACAGTGTCCCGGAAGTGCCGTTCGTCGCGCATGAAACGGTCCCAGTATTCCTTTTCCCAGAAGGCCCCTTGCCGTCCAAGCAGTCGGTTGGCTTCGCGGGCGGTGTAGCCCTTCCAGCTTTTCAGGATTTCCCCCAACGGCGTGGTCCTGAGCTCGAAGAGCGTGTGAACGTGATTGGGCATCACGCACCACGCACAGAGCCGGTAGCGCTCGCCGTCGAAGTGCAGCAGCGCGTCTTCGACGAGCCGGGCGATCTCCGGCTGCCGCAGCCAGCAGGCACCGCGCGAACGGTCCAGCCAGTCTTCGCGCAGCTTCCGCTTGGCGGGCGAATCGGCCATCGCCGCCAGCCGCACGGCAACATGCGCGGGCAATGAATCGGCGAGGCGGAACGTGACGGCCTGGACGGTGTCGGGTTGATCAAAGTGCGGCAGGTAGCCGCGTGAATGCCAGCCACGGAAGCCTTGGATGGCGGCTGCGGGCGAAAGGGGCGTGTGAAACTCGGCGAGGTTGGCGGTGACAGCGCGGATGTGGGCGCGGCGGGTGCGACGATGGGTGTCGTCGGCGTGGCCGGGGGAGTTCACGGGAGGATTGTGGGTGCGGGTTTTGGATTTTGGGAAGCAGGGATACCGACTGCTCGCGCCTACGGCGCTCGCGGGCGGACTGGAAAGTCCGCCCCCCTGACCTGCCGGGGGCACGGGCATTCCTACCCGCGAGCAGCGGGGATCGTGAAAGCAAAACGCCGGACGGTTGCCCGTCCGGCGTTCTGGAAAAACTGAGCGGCGGCGCTTACTGCGGGCCGGTAGTGATCAGGTCATCCTTCTTGGCCGCCCAGAGGACCGAGTTCTTCAGCAACTGCTGATAGGCGGGGTGGCTGTGCGCGACGCCGTCGTGGCCCAGCGTGAAGCCGACGATGCGGGTCTGGGGATGTTTGACGACGAAGAGCTGCGGGTAGGTCTTGCTCTTCGCCGTCGAAGTCGCGGTGGCGAGCACCTGGATGGGCGTGCCGGCGGTGTCGGGCTCGAAGTAGTAGAGTTCGTCGCTGAGCTTGAAGCTGGCGGGCACACCTTTGAGCAGCGGATGCGAGGTGTCGGTCACCGTGACGTCGAATTCGCCGTAGCGGTCGTGGCCGCGCGAACCGCCGCCGGCCAGCTCCTTGTTGAAGGCGGACCAATCGGGCCAGTTATACCAGAGGCCGGGATGCAGCAACACGAGGCCCTTGCCGGCCGCCGCATGGGCGAAGATGGCCTCGCGCACCCCGGCATCGGGGAACGCCTTGTTGGCGCTGATGAGCAGCACGTCGGCGGTCTTCACGTCGTCCACCGTGACGTCCTGCGGTTCGAGGTAGTTGGCACTGATCTTGGCGGTCGCGTTCAGCATCCGCACGTCGGCGAGGTTGAACCACCGTTCGTAGTCGTGTGACGCGCCGCCGCCGATGAGCAGCGTCTTGAGTCCTTGGCCCCACTGGAGCGCGGCGCGTTTTGGCTTGGTCGGCTCTGCCGGGGCCGGGGCACCGGCTTCCGTGTCCGCCGTGATGGCGAAGAAGGTCGGGGTAACGGCGTTGTCGTAGCTCTCCAGGGTGAGCTTCTCGATGACAGCCTTGGAATTCTTCACGGCCTTGCTGAACCAGCGGATCTGGCCGCGGCCGCGGACGAACTGGGGCAGGCTCTTCGAACCCGGCACGTCGTGGGCCCCGTTGTAGTCGGCGATCTCGACGCCGTTGCGGAAGACCAGCTCCTGCGTCTCGCCGCCGGCATGGTGGAGGG
The DNA here is from genome assembly GCA_043755815.1 of Verrucomicrobiota bacterium. Taxonomy (GTDB): domain Bacteria; phylum Verrucomicrobiota; class Verrucomicrobiia; order Limisphaerales; family UBA9464; genus CAIWAH01. Next base: position 4,775 of record JAYUSF010000284.1, on the reverse strand, counting down.
TCACCTTCATGACGGGCACTTCATCGCTGACGGCCGGGTAGGCCCAGCCGCCGACGCCGCCGAGGAAGTGCAGTTGGGCGGCCGCGACGCCGACCTTGACCTCGACCTGCTTCGGCAGGGTCTTCTTCGCCCAGGAATCGCGGGCGCCGCCCTTGAGCAGGACGACGTTCGCCACCGCCTTCTGCGGGCTGATGACGTCGAACGGGATGTCGCCCACTTTCTTCAGGCCGTAGCTGCGGAAGGTCACGGTCTCGTCCACGTTGTCGGGGCTGATGTAGAGGCCGCGGCTGCTGTTCGCCGTGAAGGCGCTGGTCAGGTCGATCATGCGGAACCGGCTCTCGTCGGCGCAGAGGTAGCCCAGCAGGTCGCGCAGGCCCTCGGCACCAAGCTGCTCGAAGCCTTCGGGCATCAGCGAGCGGCCGGTCGAGCTGCGGGACTTGATGTCGGCGGTGCGGAGCGTGAAGTCGCCCGTTGCGTTGCGCAGGACCACCTCGCTCGCGTTCTCGCGGTCAATCGTGCCGTCGTAGGTCTGCTCGTCCTTCATTTCGATCAGCGTCGAGACGAAGTTGGGTTCGACCAGGCGGTTGGGGTCCACGATGTGGATCAGGAGGTCGGCGGGACCGTGAGCACCCATGCCGGTGAGGGCAGGCGCAAGGTTGCGGCCCTCGGTCTTGTAAACGTGGCAGCCGGCGCAGTTGGCGGTGTAGAGCTTCTTGCCGTTCTCCAGATTGCCCGGTTTCAGCACCTCGGGGGTGAGCTTCGCGATGAGCGCATCCTTCTCCTTGGCCTCGGGGCCCTTGAGATCGTCGATCACTTGGTTGGCACGCTTGGCGACGCCCTGGTCAGGGTGGGTGCGCAGGCGATGCTGGCGGGCAGGCCCGAGCTTGAGCAGGTCCATCTGCTTGGCGGCGACGGCGTCGAGGAATGCGGTCGTCGTCTCGGCGCGCTTCAGCACGTGACCAAAGGCCGGCTCGACGAGATCGGGCGCCAGCCGTCCGAACACGGGTATGATCGCGCCGGCGGCGTCAGGGGCGGCGCCGAGGGCGTCCACGATGCGCTTCTGCAGCGCGATGCTGGCTTCGCTGCCAAGGAGCTTGGTGACAGCCAGAACGATGCTGGCGTCCAGCTTGCGCACGCCGACGAGGTTGGCCGCGACCTGGCCGCGGGCGTCGTCATTGATGGACTTGTCGGCGAGCGCGGCGATGGCCTTGGCAACGGCGGGCTTCACGTCGTTGGACAGCTTGCCGTCCTGGTCCCAGCGGGCGACGAGCGGCAGGACCGAGCCGGCGGTGCGTTCGGAACCCAGCAGCTTCTTGAGCGAGGCGGCGAGGGAATCGCTCCACGCGGGAGCCGAGTCGCCCTTGAGGTTCGCCGTGAAGGCGTCGAGCGTGGCCTGCTTCAGGCCGTCGGTGCTCGCAGCCGCGTTGGCGAGCAAGGAAACGAGTTTGGCTCCGGTGCTGGCGTCGGCACTGTTGGCGGCGAGTCGGGCGAGATGAGGAACGAAGCCGGCCAGGAAGGCGGGATCCTTCGCTCCGAACGCGGCTTCGAGGTAGAGCAGGGGATCCTTGGCGGCGGCGCCGACGGCGGCCGATTCCACCCAGCGATCCTTGAGGCTGGGCCAGACAGCGACCACGGCGTCGGCGGTCTCGCGCGTGGCCGGGAAGGAGCCGAGGGCCATCAGCGCATTGATCTGCGCGCGGCCGTCCTGGTCTTTGAGGAGGGCCTGGATGGCGGCGCGGGACGGGTTGCTGATCTCGGTGCGTTCGCCGGCGATCTTCGCGGCATTCTTGCGGACGGCGCCGTCCTTGTCCTGCAAGGCGGCGAGCAAAACCGCGTCTTCAAGGCGGCCCAGGTTGTTCAAGGCGTAGAGTGCCTGGAGGCGGCCATACTTGCTGGCGCTGCCCTTGGCGGTCTGCACGAGCGGCGCAACGGCCTGCGGGGCCTGCGTCTCGTTGAGCAGGCGGTTGGCGGTGCCGCGGACCCAGCCGTTGGGATGTTCGAGCTGCTTCACCAGGCCGGCGGGATCCTTGACGTCGAACTTCGCGGCGGGCAGCGCCTTGGCTTCCTTGTGTTGGATGCGGTAGACGCGGGTGAAATGGTGGTCTCGGTCCGGCCGGGTGGCGGCGTTGCGGGCGCCGTGGGCGGGGCCACGGGTGTCGTTGTGGACGGCGATCTGGTTGTAGAAATCCACGAGGTAGATCGCGCCGTCCGGGCCGACGCGGGCCGTGATCGGGCGGAACCAATAGTCGGTGCTCGCGATGAACTCGGTCTGCTTGCGGCCGTCTTCCTTGCGGCCCTGGTAGGTCGCGCCCTTGGGGTCGAGGAACTCGTGGTGGTAGAGCTGGCGGGTCGCCTCGCTCATGAAGAACGAATAGCGGTCGTCCGGCGCCCACTTGGCGGGCCAGGCGCCGCCGTCGTAGATGGTCGCCCCGGCGGCGGCGGTCCAGGCGCCGACCCAGTCAATCTGCACGTAAGGCTGACGCTTCTCGTCGAAGGCCGGGTAAATCTTGTTCTCCTCGATGACGTTGAGGAACGCCTTCATGCCGCCGACCTGGCCGCGGGCGAGGACCTTTTCGGGGATGACGACGTGGCAGATCGGTTCGCCGCAGGTGGCGGTGGTGAACACGATTTCACCGTCGGGCGCGACTTCGCAGCCCCAGGTGTTGCAGCCGCCGGCGGCGATCTGTTCGAGCGCCGAACCATCGGGACGGAACCGGAACACGCCGGCCGCGATGTCGCCGAATTTCTTCGAGCCGTCGCCGGAGGTCACCCGGCCGCGGGTGTAACCGACCGTGCCGTAAACCCAGCCGTCGAAGCCCCACTTGAAGTTGTTGATGACGGCGTGCGTGTCGAACGTGCCCCAGCCGGTGTAGAGCGTCTCGACCTTGTCGGCCTTGCCGTCGCCGTTGGTGTCGCGGAGGAACAGGATGTCGGGCGCCTGGGAGACGATCACGCCGTCCTTCCAGAACACCGATGATGTGGGCAGCTCCAGGCCGTCGGCAAAGACCGTCTTCTTGTCCATCACGCCGTCGCCGTTCGTGTCCTCCAAGATCGAGATGCGGTCCTTCGGCTTGCGGGTCTGCTTGCCGCCGACGGGGAAATTGGCGGGGTCGTTGACTCGGTTCCAGTAGGCCTTGAAGTCGTTTTTGTTCACGTCGAGCCCACCGGGATACTCGGGTGTTTCGACGACCCACAGGCGGCCCTGCGAGTCCCAGTCCACCGCCATGATCTTCTCGGCGACGTTTTCGTCGGCGGCGAGCGTGACGTTGAACTCGGGATGCGTGTTGAAGGTCTTGATCGCGTCGGCCGCATTGCGCGGGCCGCCGGCGGGATACTTCAGCGAGGCCAGTTCCTCGGCCTTGGAGAATTCGTCCACGTTGGCGCGCTTGCCGGCCCAGGCCAGGCCGCGTAGCAGCAGCGTGCGGTAGTGGGGCGTGTTGAACACGTCGAACTCATGGCCGGGCAGGCTCACGAACACCCGGTAGGGCGCCGCGCCGCCGGCCAGGGTCTTCTCGTAGGTCCAGACCTGCGGCCAGATGCTGAAGACGTCCACGAAGCTCTGCGCGAGCACGTTCACGTCCGTGGCCATGTCCATCTGGTTGTAGACCTCGTCCTTCCAGTCGAAGTTCGACATGCCCTTCGTGATCGGGTCCTCCGGGTTCACGAAGTAGAGGCCGACCTCGCCCTCGCGCCACTGGGTCTTCTTCTCGCCATCCCAGCGCCACGCGCCGCCGATGATGCGCTTGCACCACTCGTGCTGGTCGGCGCTCACCACGCCGTCGTGGATCACCACCACGCCGCCGCCGCGCTGGAGGAACTTCTCGAAGCGCGTGCGCTCGTCGCCGACGATCTTCATGCCGTCCGCGGCGTAGATGATCACGACGTCGGTGGCGTCGAGCTGGGCGGCGGTGGGGAACTCCATCGCGCCGTTGGCGGTGACGCCGCGTTCACCGAGCAGCTTCGTCCATTCGCCGAGGAAGCGCGGATGGTCATGCTGGTTGGGGCCGTGGGTCTTGAAGCCCCCGCGGATGAAGACGCGGAGGGGTTCGGCGCGCAGGGTGACGGCGGCCAGCAGGGCGGCCAGCCACACGAGGACAAGGCGGTTTCGGATGCTCATAACTTTGGCAATGCGGACGACTCTAGGCAGCCGCGTCCCAGCGTCCATGAGTTTGCACGCCGGCCGGCTGAGGTTTTGCCGACCGGACGGGACCGACCGGGACACAGGAAAAGCGGACCGCCGGGAATGACGAAGCCAGCGTGCCGGGGATTCGGTCCGGAACCATGCCCGCGAGGCACGGCGCCATGCGGGGGATGCAACGGGATAAGCCCCTTGCCATGCGAATTCGTCAGGATCGCGGGCATCGGACCGCAATTGCCGCAGTTGAACACCTAGACTTCCGGGCAGATTCGTCCGTAGGCTGCTCAAAAGCCCCGAAACTACTACCGCCACCGGCAATGAAAGTTCCGATTTGCCGCCTACAATCCGCCGATCCGACTCCGTGGACCGAAAGCGTTTCTGCCGTGGACGGGTTACCAGCCCGACCCAGCGGTCCATGGATTGAAACCAAACACAAGCTGCTCACCTACTACGCTGACATGTTCGCCACCGGGATGAAGAAAAAGTGGGCCAGCCGGGTTTATCTGGAGGTGTTCTCAGGGCCGGGCAGGTGTTTCATCCGGCCGCGCAATGCTCTTTCTGTAAATTCGGTGAGCATCAGTTGGTGAGTGGGGTTTTGGGGACGAGGCTGAGGTAGATTTTCCCGGTTTCCCAATCC
>JAYUSF010000283.1:0-37151 GCA_043755815.1 Verrucomicrobiota bacterium | reverse complement strand
GAGTCGTTCGTGTTCGTCACGCGCCCCGGAATTCATCCCGCTGGCAGGCTAGCAGCCTGCCCTACGTTGAACCGCTGCACGCGGTCCACCAGCGTGTATTCGCTCAGGTAGAACTCCCCGTGCGCGTTCTGCGCCACGCCGCGCGGCAGGATGAACTCGCCGGCGTTGGTGCCCTTCACGCCCCACTGCCGCACGAGTTCGCCGTTAGTCGTGAAGTGGTTTACCCGCATGTAGTGCGGCTCGATCACGAGGACGTTCCCGTCGTTGTCGAGACCCATGCCCTTAGGTTTGCCGAGGTCCGTCTGCGGCATCTGCCACTGGAGCAGGAAGCAGCCGTCGGGACTGAACTTCTGGATGCGGCCGGTGATGTCGGCGACGTAGAGGTTGTCATCCCGGTCGCAGGTCAGGGAACGCGGCTTGTTGAACTGCCCCGGCGCGACCCCGCGGGAACCGATGACCTGCACGGCCGAGAAGAGCTTCGAATCGAGCAGCGTGGTGACGTTGGGGGCAGTGTCCGGCGAGCAGCCCAACGAGGAGGCGAGAACGACGAACGCTGAGTGGCGGATGACGGTGCGGCACACGGCACGGCGGTTTTCCAGCCGTCGGGGAATGGTGCCCGAAGGAAGGTTGACCCTCGCCCACGAATTGCCAGTCCAGATCGGCGGTTGTGTGCGAGTTGGGCGGCGGTCTAGTGTAACACCCGCTTCCCCCTCACCCCAGCCCTCTCCCTCAGGGAGAGGGGGCCGCCCGCTTCCGTCCTGTGTTTCCACAGGCAAGGCTGACGAGGACTGCCACGGGTGTTCGAGTGCACGTGTTAGACATGACTGAATCGAAGAGCCCCGGAGTGGAAAACCCATCGCAGTGACGAAATTCTCCCTCTCCCCGAGGGAGAGGGCTGGGGTGAGGGAGAAGCGCGTTCTGGCAATATACCGCCGCACATGCTGCCCCCACGCGACAGCCCAAATGGGTTTCAACGGCTTGGCGCAAACCAACGTTCGGAACCTCGTCACTCCGTTCCCCAACCGTTTCACGCTGTCGGCAAACGCTCTCATTCGTCATTCGTGCTTCGATATTCGTCGCCAACCCGGCCATCCCGCCCATGCCGCCAGCGGCGCGACGGCCAGTCCGACCATCACCACGCACAGTGCGTTCACTTGCGCGCCGTGGCCGTAGTGGAGCAGGTTGAAGATGCGCAGCGCGAGCGTTTCGCCACCCGGCGGCTGGATCAGCACGACGGTTTCCACATCCCAGAGGCAGAGCAGATAAACGGCATACCACGCCGTCGCGACACCGGGCGCGGTCTGGGGCCAAACCACGTCCCGCAGCACCTGCCACCGCGATGCTCCGAGCGAACTCGCGGCGTCGGCCAACAACGGATCGGCCGCGCGGACGGCTCCGGCAATGACCGCGGAACCCGGCGCGAAGTAACGGATCGCCAGCGCGACGAGGACGATGGCGAGGCTCTGGTAAATTGCGGTGAATGCCGGCCGGTTCAACAGCCAGATCAGGACAACTCCGAGGAAGACTCCGGGCAACAGGAACGGCAGCCAGAGCAACCGGCGTAGCCATGCAAAGCCCGTGCGGGCCGACGAAGAGCGGGCGGTTTGCCCCGCAAACCGCATGGGCACGCACCTATCCGGCTTGCAGGGCAAGCCGCCCACGACCGCAATCCACACCCCCAGCAGCGTGACGATGGTGGCGGTTTCGAGAGCCGTAAACAGGGTGTTCCCCAGCGCCGATTGTCCCGCCGCGACGGCCCCGGGAAGTTCAGTCCAAGTGCGGGCAGCCAGTGACAGACGAGCCAACGGAAACACCAGGGCGACCGTGAGCCAGCCCAACGCGAAAGCCAGACTGCCCGTGCGCCAGCCACCGAGTTGCTGGCTCAACACCGGGGGGATGGCGGCGCGATGCCACCGGGGCCAGGCGACCTCGCGTTGACGCAGCAACCAGAGCAGTCCCGGCGGGAGCAACAGCAGGGGCCAGGTAGCACGCAACGCACCGACAGTGTCGAACTGCGTGTTGAAACGGATCCAGAATTCCTCCGTGAACACGCGGACTTGGAACAGCACGGGCACGGTAAAGTTGGCGAGCGCCAGTGTCACCGTGATCGCCGCGGCGACGGTGAGTTCCGGGCGGGCGGCGGGCAGCAGCAGGCCGCGCAGCAGCCGCGTGCCACGCAACTGCGGGTCGGCTTCGAGGAGTTCCGGCTGAAGCCTGGCCCAAGCCCCGAGCACGAGAAACGTGGTCAGCGGCCAGAGCAGGGACGCCAGCGTGAGCGTGGTCAGGAACAGCGAACCACGCTCGACGACCTCGGGCGACATGAGTCCGCGCCAGCCGGCGGTGACGTCCAGCCAGGCGTTGGTGGCGAGGAAGGGCGGCAGGGCGAGGCAGGCGGCGGCGCAGCCGAGGAGGAGTCCGCGTCCACGGGGCGCTGATGCCACCGCCAGCGCAAAGAGCAGCCCCGCGCCCAAGGCCAGCAACGTGGTGCCCAAGCCGACTGTCAGTGAGTTGAGCAAGAGGGTCAGGGTCATGATGGCGACGGAGTGGGGCTCGTTACTGAAATTGCCCTTCGAGTGAAGGCACGGCGCGCGATGCGGCCGGGAGCGCGACTCTCTGAGTCGCGAGTCTTCATTCCATCTGGATAGAAGAACGCCTGACGCGGCTCAGAGAGCCGCGCTCCCGTGGCCGTTTGGCACGCCGGTGCGTAACTATCCCTCATCGCCGGAAGACCTCCTTGAGCTGTTCGGTGGCGCGGTCGAGGTCGCGGAGCAGGGCGGGCCAGTCGGGGTGCAGCGTGTTGGTGGGGGGGGGGTCCGGCTCCAGCGCAGCGGCGGTGATGAGTCGCTCCCGGACAGCCGGGCTTTGCAGGAACTCGCAGAGCTTCACGGCGGCGGGATTCGGCTTCGGTTTGGCGATGAGGCCGAGCGTGTTCGGGATCAACAGCGATTCGGGGAAGATGGGCAGGACGGTGACCGGCAGGCCCTCGCGCTGGGCGGCGGTAATGTCGTCGGAGTCGGTCAGGCCGATCAGCGCCTCGCCGCGGGCGACGCGTTTCACCACATGGGAATTGCCCTCCTCGAGGAACGGCCGGTAGGCGGCGAGAGCACGGCACCAGACGAGCCAATTGGATTCGCCCCAGTGCTGGCGCAGCGCGAGGAAGTGCGTGGCCGTGGTGCCGAAGAGCGGGAAGGCGAGCGAGACGCGACCGTGGAAGGTGGCGTTCGTCAGGGTAGTGAAGGCGAAGTGTTCAGTATTCACTGAGTCAGTGTTCAGTGGGCGCGGCGACTGGCTGACCGAATACTGATTACTGAACACTTCCGCGAAGCGGTCTTGCCTCACCACGAGGCGCCGGCTCCGCTGGCCGAAGGCGGTCCAGCCGTTCGTGGCGCGGAAGACGCCGGCGGCGGCGAGCTGGCGGGTGCGGAACTCCTCGTTGCCCCAGAAGACGTCGCAGACGGGATGGTCGCGCTCGGCGAGCAGGCGGTTGGCGAGGCCGACGGTCTTGACCGCCTCGCTGTCGAAGACGGGTTTCACCGCGATGCCGGTCTGCTTCGTGAACTCGGCGAGGATGGGCTCGGCGAAGACCTGGTCCTGGGCGCAGTAGAGGATGACTGGCGGGTTTGCGTTCCGGCAGCCCGAGATGACTGAAAAGAGCGGTATCGTCACGGCGGTGACGAGCGCCACGACAATCACCGGCAGCAGGTTCGCGTGGGTAGCGCCGCCGTAGACCCAGAAGTCATGGCACCAACGATCCTTCTTTGGATTGTCTTCGGAATCGTGGCTCACGGGATACTTTCTTGGCTGGCTGCGGTCTTGGGTCTTGCGTCGCTTTGCTGATGGATTCTGAACAGGCGGGCAAAATTGAACTCGCGGGTTGCCCACCACACCTGACCGGACCTTGGGTCAACGATGCGGCAAAACAGCCAACCCGGCTTCAACATCAACTTGTGGGTGTCGTAGGGTGGGGGCTGAGTCCAAGAGAACGAATTCCATCCTGAACGTTTGTAGCTGCCCCAAGGATGTGTCTCCAGATCGTCGGATTCCCAAAGGAGCAGATGGAATTGCGCGGCGCTGCCGTAAAATTCGCCAACCATGTCCGCGCTGCACAGGCAGTCGAAATAGGACCCGCGCCAGTAGCCCGCGGGTGAAACCGGGATGACCAAGCGCAAGGCTGCCACAACGACAAGCGCCCATCCAACCGAACGGCCAAGGCTTCTTATCTTGGTCAACGCCGTCTTCACGCCGTCCTCCGGTGGAACCACCACCACTCGACCCTCATCACACTAGGCGCGGTGACAAAGCTCCGGCTTGTCCAAGGCGAGCTTTCCGGTAGCGTGCCGCCATGACAACCGTCGTGGATGCCGTTTACGAGCAGGGTTGGCTTAAGCCTTTGAAGCCGCTGCTGCTGCCGGAGCACGCCCGCGTGCAATTGACGCTGACCGCGGAGACAGCCAACGACGTCGAGCGTCAAGAATGGCTCACCCAGTCGGAGCGCACGCTGATGAAGGTTTGGGACAACTCGGCTGACGACGTCTTCAATGAGCTGCTTCAGAGATGACATTGTCCTCCTGCCAATTCCCTTTACGGACTTGAACAGCAGCAAGGTGCGGCCGGCTATCGTCGTAGGTTCCGGTTCGTTTCCGGGAGACAGCTTTGAGGTTCCGAGCGACATGGCGGGTGAAGCGGGCTTTGAAGCGAGAGGTTCGCCCGCCCTCACCCTAACCCTCTCCCCCGGGGAGAGGGGAAAGCACTCCTGACCGGGAAGCCTCCACAATCCAGACGGCCGAATACTGTCCTGTCCTTGCTGAATCAAAGCGCGGTGTGCATGGAGTCGCAGCGCGGCGTGAGCTTCTCCCTCTCCTTGGGGGAAAGGGACGAGGTGAGGGCGGGAGTGGCCTGACTTGGCAGCTTGCCTTCCCATCTGATGATCGCTGCTGACGCTGGATTCTGTCACGCCGTCCTCCGGTGGAACCACCACCACTCGACCATCATCACGGCGAGGCCGGCGAGGGCGAACCAGCGCCAGTATTCCAGGTTGGCCCGCTTGAGCGTTGTGGCGGTGACTTCGCCGCGGCGGCCGAGGCTGAGTTCGTCGCGCGGCTTCAGGTTACTTTCTACCGGGTCGAGCAGGTTGGCGGCGAAGGCGAGCTGGTTCGTGCCGAGCGTGACGCGGTAGACGCCCTGTTTGCCGGTGTCGCCGAAGACGAGTTCGCGCGCGGTGGCGTCGAGCGGGATGGTGCGTTCGGGTCCGCCGGGCGGCGTGATCTTGGCGGTGAGCGCGCCGGCACTGGGCGCGAGATAGTCGCCGAGCGGCATCCGGAAGGCGTCGCCGGCGCGGATGGAGAATTGCGCGGCGGCGGCGCTGGCGGGGTTGAGCCAGTCCACCACGTTGGCGAGGAAGATCGGGTAGCTGATGCGCAGCGGCCAGGTGCTCTGGAGCGTGTCGAAGCCGATCCAGACGATGCGCTGGCGGCCGAGTTCGCCGGCGAGCACGAGCGGCGCCTGCGGCGAATCCACGAGCGCGACGGCCCAGGTCGGCGTCTTCACGGCGAGGCTCTGGGCGATCTGCACGTTGTCGAAGCTGACGAAGCGCAGCAGCGGATGCGTGTTGCGCCAGTCCACGATGGCCGGGCCGTCCAGTTCGCCGATGCCGCCCGGGAACCAATTGGTGTTGGCGACGTGGATGGCGAGCACGTTGCCGCCGGGCCAGACGGTGGGCGTGATGTCATCAAGCGCGACGAGGTCGAACTTGGCGTCGGTGTCGGTGAAGTCGGTGGCGGTCGCCAGTTCGACGTTTGGGCCGGCTCCGACGAGCGCCTTTTCGAGGAAGCGATTGCCCTTGGTCACGAGCAGCACCCGCACCGGCAACGGCAGTCGGCTGACGACGCGGGCCTCGTTGTCCGCGGCGAGGTCGTCGTCGTGATTGAGCTTCACCGTGAAGACGCCGTCCTGCGGCTGGCCGGCGACGAAGACGACCGGCGTGGTGTTGGTCGGTCCGACGGTAATGGCCTTGGTCTCGACCACCTGATCGTCGAATCGGAGCTCCAACGTGGCGTCCACGGGCGTGAGGCCGTAGTTGGCGACGCTGGTGAAGATGGCCCGGCGGGTCGGGTCCTCGGGATTCGGCTTCACGTCGAGCGTCGTGACGGCGGCGTTGTTGCCCCGCGACCCAACGCGGTGGAACGACAGCTTCAGGTCCTTGCTCTCGAACTCGCTCAGGTCCACGCCCGCGCCATCGCTGAAGAGGTGGATCTCCGCGCCGGCCCGGTCGCGAGTCAGGGTTTCGGCGACGCGCAGCGCTTCGGCGAGGCGCGTAGGCGAGTCGGTGACCTTGGCTGACTCGAACGCGCGGCGCAGGGCGGCCTTCTCGGAGGTGGCGGATTGTTTCACCTCGGCGTTGGCGCCGGCAACCATCACGAGCATCTGCTGGCTGTCCTTGCCGAAGCCGGTCTTCAGGCCGTCCACGAGCTTCAACGCCTCGGCGCGAGCCTTCTCGAAACGGCTGGGTGTTTCGTCGGTCGCCTGCATCGAGGCGCTGGCGTCGAGGATGACGACCTGAAGCGAGCCTTCGCCGGCCTTGCCCGCGAAGTAGGGGCGGGCGAGCGCGAGGACGAGCAGGAGCAGGAGCAGGAGCTGTAGGAGGAGCAGCCAGTTGTGGCGGAGCTTCTGGAACGGCGCGCTGGCCTGGGTCTCGGCGAGGAACTTCTGCCAGAGCAGCGTCGAGGGCACGAGCTTCACCACGCGCTTCCGCTTGAGCAGGTAAAACACCACCACCGCCGGGAGCGACAGCGCGAACAGAAACGCCAATGGAGTTAAGAAGCTCACGAAGGGAAAGCGGATTGAACAGCGAAGGCGCGAAGGTGCGAAGCGGAGAACGGGCAGGGGGAATTGGCGCCGGGAGCGCGGCTCTCTGAGCCGCGAACAGCCAATTCAAAGTCCGTGGCGGATGACTCGGAGGAAAGAGTGAAGTGGCCCGCCCTCACCCCGGCCCTCTCCCCCGGGGAGAGGGAGCAGCCCGCGGTCGCCACAAGACTCCGCAAGGTTGGCTGGCGAGGACTGCGGTGGGTTTGCGGGAAAGGGGAAGTGCTGAATCGAAGATCGTGGCGTGAGGACGAATCGGTGCGTCGTGAGTTTCCCCCTCTCCCCGGGGGAGAGGGCCGGGGTGAGGGCGGGCCAGGAGTCACTTCCTGTCCCTTCACCCAAGCTGGATGCACCATGCTCATCACTTTGCCGGATTCTCTTTGCCGTAGTTGGCGGTCAGGTAGTCCACGAGGGCGGGCACGTTGTTGGTCGTGATCGGGGCACCGAACTTACCGCGCATCTTTTCCACGCCGGCCTGCCATTGGGCGCGTGTCAGCTGGGGTTGCGTCGCGACGTAGTCCGCAGAATGACAGAGCAGGCAGTTGTTCGTCGCGAGGTCGGCGTCGGGGCCGGCGCGGAAGGCGGGCTGGCCCTCGGGCAGTTTCCAGGCGTCGGCGGCGAAGGGATTCTTCGCGGGCTCGACCGGGATCTCGGCGAGCGGCGCGGTGAGCACGCAGAAGGCCGCGACAAGGCGGCGCACGGCGAAGCGGGTGAGTTTGAGTCGGAGCTTAGGCGACATGGACGGAGATGGGTTCGACGCAGTTGCGCATGTAGCCGGACGGGTTCCAGAGCGGTTCCAGCGGCTGGGATTGGCCGAGGCGGTTCGTGGCCTTGGCCATCAGGGTGAGCGGACCGGCACGTTCCGGCGTGAAGGCGACGGTCCATTCGCGGAAGGCGAATTTGTCCTGCGGCTTGCCGAGTTCTGCCGCGCGCCAGGAACGGCCGCCGTCCGCGGAGAACACGACTTCGCGGATGCCGTGGCCGTCGTCGAAGGCGATGCCGCGGACGAGCGTTTGGACGCCGACCTTTAGCGTCGCGCCGGCTTCGACGCTGGTGAGGAACGAGCGCACGTTGAAGCGCGAGATCGGCACGGTTCGCTTGGGCGTAGTGCCCGGTTCGATGGCGGCGCACGGATCGTCGGGGATGCGGTAGCCGGGGTTCATGAAGAAGCCCTTGAACTCGGCATCGGTGACCGTGATCTCGTGCAGGTGCTTGATCCAGTATGTGCCGTAGTGGCCGGGCACGACGAGGCGGAGCGGGAAGCCGTTGAGCCAGGGCAGCGGCTCGCCGTTCTGCTCGAAGGCCAGCAGGATTTCCGGGTCCAGCGCCTGGTCGGTGTCGATGGCCTTCAGGAAGTCCGGCGTCGCGGGCAGGAAGGGTGTGTCCAGGCCGTTGAAGACGACCTGCTTCGCCGCAGCGTCGAGGCCAGCGGCCTTGAGCACGTCGGCCAGCCGCACGCCGCGCCAGCGGGCGCAACCCATCGCACCGTGGCCGAGCTGACCGCCCTGCACGCGGGGCTGGAAGAAACCGCGGCTGTTGCCGGAACATTGGTTCACCGCGACGACCTCGGCATTCTCGAAGCGCGTCTTCAGTTCCTCGACCGACAGGGTGATCGGCGTCGCGACCTTGCCCTTCACGGTCAGGCGGAATGTCTCCGGCTGGAGCGCCTCGGGCTTGGGCGGCGAATTGGTGAGGTGATAGCGGACGTAGAAGGCGTCGTTCGGCGTGAGCAGGCTTTCGTTGAAGACGCTAAAGGGCGTCTCCAACTGCGGCGGCCGCGTGGTCAGCCGGATGAGCGGGCGCTTCTGCGGATACTTCACCAGCGGGCGTTCGCCGTTGGTGAAGGGCAGGGTGATGGAGTCGGCGGCGAGGAGCTGCGCCGCCGGTAGCGATGCGGCCAGCAATGAGCCGGCGCGGAGGAAGTCGCGGCGGGAGACGGAATGCGGGAAAAGGTTCATGCGGTTCACCAAGGCAGGCAGCGGAGGCCGGGGACGAGCGGAAAATGCTTGTCGCGAAAGGCTAGTTCCCAGTCGTGCTGGATGCAGAGGGCGGCGATCCAGATGTCGTGGTCGGGAATCGGTGTTCCTGCTTTCCGCAGAGCAGCCTTGATTTCTGCGAACCGAACCGCCGTGGCAACGTTGGGAGACGCGACTTGGCAATCGGCTGCCAACTGTTCGACCCGCTGGCGTTCCTCCTCCGGCTTGCGGGACAGCAGGGCACCCACCAGCAACTCGGCCAGGACGATCACCGGAATGATCGGCAGAGGAACGGCGACGACTCTGGATCGAAAGTCGGCGTCGCCGCGGAGGCAGCGGATCAGGACACTGCTATCAAGGCAGACGGTTCCATTCATCGGGATTCACCTGCTCGAAGCACTCTTCGATGATGCGCTCCATTTCTTTGCCTGTTTCCTGGTCAATCACGCCGAAGTGTTTGGCCAATGGTCCAAGTTTGGGCTCGGCGGGATAATTCTCCAAGGAATGCAGGAAGATCAGTTGCGCTGGCTCCGGCAGGGCTTTCACCCGCTCCATGATCTGTTCGACGGTTTTTGCGCTCATGGGGAAAGGCTAGGCAAAAAGGCTCTGGCGACAAGCCTGTGGCGTTGGTGTTTGGGAGCGTGGCACGATCAGTTGATGATCGGTTTTCCGCCGTTCAGGCCTTTGAAGTTTTGGGCTAGCATGTTCTGCCAAGTGTCGATGCCAACAATCAGCAAAGGTCCCATCTGTGGCCCATAGCCGACCTTGATGTCGCTGAAGTAGATTCCCCGTTGGATCGGGTCGGGAACGTTTTCATAACGCGCCGTCTCGGGTTGGTTGCCCCAGACTGACTTGTGTTGTCGGCAGACCGCGCAGAACTCTTCCCGTTTTGTGGTAGGTGCGGGGATGTATGTCAGAATGTTTGTCGTTTGCAGCACGAAGTAGCGCTCAGACTTGGGCAGCTCAACAAACCTCAAGCCTTCCAGCGACTGAGCCTCCAGCCACTCGCGCAACCTTGGAGAGACGAAGAGATCTCCATCGTAAGCGCGACACAGGTCGTAGTAGCTCCGGGGAGGTTTGTAGTTCGGATTGATTGCGTGGTAGTCAATCCGCTGGCCGCAGGCGTCACAGAGCACACCCGGCGGGGGAGTGCCGCGCGTTTTCGGATCAGCCCACATATGGGTTCCGTTGTCCGGCGCCCACACGGTGTAGCCCATGAGCCGTTCACCACTCCCGCCGCCTGTGTCAGCCTTCGTCACGCCCACACCTCCGACGCCCGGAGCTGTTTCAGGAGCAGGTCGCCGAGGTCCGTGGCGCTGCTGACGCTGAAGAAACGGATGCCGCGGCCGGCGCAGTATTCGCGGAGGCGCTGGACGTAGTTGGCCACGGTTTGCTGGTAGGCCTTGAGCCGGTATTTACCGAAGGTGACCTCCTGTTCGAAGCCGGATTCGGCATCCACCAACCGCAGGTCGCCGAAGGTGGTCGGGTCGAGTTCCTCCGGCGCGAGAATCTGCACGGCGTTGATCTGGAAGCCGCGTCCGACCAGGGCGGTCAGGCCGGCCTCGTAACCCGCGGGATCGAGGAAGTCGCTGAGCACCATCGCGACGCCGGCCTGCCGGGCCTCCATGGCGCCGCGTTTGAGCGCGCCGTTGAAGTCGGCGGTGCCGCCAGCGGTCAAGCCGGTGAGGTTCTGGAAAAACTGCATCGCGGACTTCTTGCCGCGGACCGAGCGCAGGGCACCTTCGAATGCGGATTGCGGAATGCGGATTGCGGAATTGTCCGTGGCAGAAGCGGGTCGTGAATCGGCGCGGGGGAAGAGGTCCACGGTCACGCGGTCGAAGCCGCACAGGGCGACGTAGCCGACCGCCGCGGCCATCTGGCGGGCGAAGTCGAACTTCGAGAGTTCGCCGAAGTTCATGCTCTCGCTGGCGTCCAGGAAGATGCGGACCGGCAGTTCGCGTTCCTCTTCATAGAGCTTGAGGAACAGGCGGTCGAGCCGGCCGAAGAGGTTCCAGTCGAGGTAACGAAGGTCGTCGCCAAGGACATAGTTCCGGTGATCGGCGAACTCGACGCTCAGGCCGCGGGCCTTGCTGCGGCGCTCGCCCTTGAGCGAACTCTTGGCACGCCGCGCCGCGAGCATCTGGACCTGCTCAAGGCGGCGGAGAAGTTCTGGTGTCAGCAAGGCGCTCAAGGCTGGAGTGTGATTCTGTTGGCCGGAGGTTCGCCGAGACAGGCCGGCAAACAAGGTTGGAGTTCGAGAGCGCTGCCGGGATGATGACGCGGTCGTGTTTGGAGACTCAACCGCCTGCTTGCCTGCTGAAGAATGCCGGCGGGACGCCGGCGGCACTTTGGGAAGACGCTCGCCTCGTCCCTTCCGCCGCCTATGCTCGCGCCATGCCGGTCACACGCGCCGAACTCGAAGCCCGCGAACGCCAGTTCCTCGCCCCCTTCGCCCAGCTGAGCGGCGACACCCGCGGACGCGTCCACGCCGAAGAGCCCCCGACTTGGCGAACCCAATTCCAGCGCGACCGCGACCGCGTGATCCACAGCCGCGCCTTCCGCCGGCTGGAATACAAGACGCAGGTCTTCCTCAACGGCACCGGTGATCATCTGCGCACCCGTCTCACGCACACGATGGAGGTCGCCGCCATCTCGCGGAACATCGCCCGCGCGCTCCGGCTCAACGAAGATCTCGCCGAAACCATCGCGCTGGCGCACGACCTCGGGCATTCGCCCTTCGGTCACCGTGGCGAACACGTCATCGACCAGCTTATGAAGGAGCACGGCGGGTTCGAGCACAACCGCCAGAGCCTCCGCATCGTGGAGGAATTGGAACGCAAGTATCCGCGCTTTCCCGGCCTGAACCTCTCGTGGGAAGTCCGCGAAGGCCTCGCCAAGCACCAGACCCATTACGACACCCCGCCCGGCGGCGAATCGTTCCCCCACCATCAACCCTCGCTGGAGGCGCAGATCGCCAACCTCGCCGACGAGGTCACCTACTACAGCCACGACCTCGACGACGGACTCGATTGCGGCCTGCTCGACGAGAAGAAGCTGCTGAAGGAGGTGAAGGTCTGGGCACTGGCGGCGCGGCATGTGAAGCGGGAGTTCGGCGACCTTCCCGACGAAAGCCGCCGCTACTACACCATCCGACAGATCATCGACCAACAGGTCACGGATGTCGTGCTGAACACCGAGGCCGCCATCGCCGCCGCCGAGGTGAAGTCGGCCGATGACGTCCGTGCCTGCCGCCGTTCACTGGTGCGCTACAGCCCCGAGCGGAAAAAGCAGAACCAGGAACTGCGGAAGTATCTTTACCAGAACCTCTATTACTCCCAGGCCGTGGACGAACCGAACAAACGCGCCATCCGGATGCTCGCGGAAGTCTTCAAGAGCTACCTGGAAAACCCGGCCGAGATGGGCGAAGGCGCCCGCCGGCGCGTGAAGACCGACGGACTGCACCGCGCCGTGTGCGACTACGTGGCCCTGATGACCGACCGCTTCTGCATGAAGGAACACCGCCGGCTGTTCGGGCTGGATTTGGGGATTTGATCCAACCTGCGCAGCAATGAGCCCGGAGCGCCGAAGCTACTCCAACGTTTACAGCTGGATCAGGGACCGCCGCCTTGTTTTGGCAGAATCGGCGCTGTCGCCGTGGGAACGGGGATTCTACACCTTGGCGTGGTTCGATTCGCTCGTCTGCGATGGCGGACTCGCTCAGGGATTCATCTGCGACGAATGGGAACCTGGCCTTATCGTCAAGCTCCTCACGAAGATTGGAGCGCATCAACGGGCGGACCTCGTTGCCCGGTTCATCCAGATGATTCCGACCGAAGTGCTCGAAGCGGGCGGTCAAGCCATCGGCCGATTCATCTTCGAGTCGAAGCGCGGCGAGGAAGACTCGCTCACGACGGAGTATTACGCCCAGCAGGACGAGTTTCGTTGTCGGATGGTGGCATTCGCTCGCCAAAACGGGGTTCCCGATAAGGCGTGGCACTACGACCGTGAAAAGAGCGTTCGGTCGATAGAAATGAAAACAACAGAAGGAAAGCTGACGGGCTGGGGGCTCATCGATCCTCAGGCTCTCGCGATGCGTGAAACCAGGCCTTCCTGATGGGCTGGCAGCACGTTTCCCCGCTTTGCGTCGGCGCGCCTTTGCGTGAGCCTCCGCCGGTGCCATGAACGTCCCGCGTCCTGAAACGCCCAAGCCGGAGCCTGCCTCCGCGCCCACGCTCGCCTCGCCGGTGACGTGCGTGTGGGGCGTCGGCTCGGAGCGGGCAGCGCTGCTGGCGCGCTTGGACATCCAGACGGTCGGCGACCTGCTGTTGCACCGGCCGCGGCGTTACGAGGACCGCCGCAACTTCCAGCCCATCCGCGAGCTGGAGGAGGGCGTGCCCGGAACTGTCCGTGGAAAGGTCGTCGCGATGGGCACCAACCGCTTCAAGTCGGGCAAGTTCGTCTTCGAGCTCATCGTGGACGACGGCTCGGCGCGCCTGCATTGCCGGTGGTGGAACCTCGGGTTCATGGAGCGCTTCTTCGCCGTCGGCGATGACGTGCTGGTCTTCGGCAAGCTCCACACGCTGCGGCCACGCACCATGGACCATCCCGAGACCGAGAAGGTGCTGGCCGACGACGAGGAACAGGTCCACCTCAACCGCATCGTGCCGGTCTATCCCGCCACCGAAGGACTCAGCCAGCGCGTGCTGCGCGGGTTGACGTGGCGCGCGTTGCAGGCGCACGCGGCGGAGTTCGCCGATCCGCATCCGGAACTCGACCTCGCCGCCATCCACATCCACCCGACGGACGACGCCCGCGGCAAACAGCTCGCGCTCGAAGCCCGGCCATTGCTCCCGCGCGCCGAGGCGGTCCGCTCGCTGCATTTCCCCGCCGAACTCACCGACGCCGACCGCGCCCGCCAGCGGCTGGCCTTCGACGAATTCATCGGACTCCAGTTCGAGATCCAGCAGCGGCGACTGAACTTCGAGCGGAACCTGCGAGCCCTGCCCTGCACCGGCGACAACCGGCTCATGAGGCCGTTCCTCGCCGAACTGGGCTTCTCACTGACGGGCGCACAGCAGCGGGTGCTCCGGGAAATCCGCGCCGACTTCGGCGGCAAGGTGCCCATGCGCCGACTACTTCAGGGCGACGTCGGCTCCGGCAAGACGCTGGTCGCCGCGTGCGCTGCGTTGATGACGCTGGAAAGCGGCTTCGACGTGGCCGTGATGGCGCCCACGGAAATCCTGGCGGAACAGCTGTGGCAAAACTTCCGGAAGTGGTTCGTCCCGCTGGGCATCACCGTGAGCCTGCGGACCGGGAGCCGCCAGGAAAGGGCTGTCCCTCAAAGTGCCGCCGGCTTCCAGCCGGCGGAAATGCAACGGCAGACTGGCGCTGCGTTAGTCCTGAAGGGCGGGGAGCAGGTTGGCCCGGGGTTCCGCCGGCAGGATGCCGGCGGCACTTTGACCGACCCCTTCTTCGACCGAAGCGCCACCAAAGATTCCCACTCCGACTGGCTGCCGCATTGGCGTCAGGCCGACAAACTCTACTACGTCACTTTCCGGCTCGCGGATTCCGTTGCCCAGCCCGTGCTCCAGCGGTGGCAGCACGAGCGGGATCTTTGGCTGAAGCTGCATCCGGAACCTTGGGATGGGGACGCGACGGCCGAATATCACCGGAGGTTCACCCAGAAGATGGAAGACCTGCTGGATGCCGGAGCCGGCGAGTGTTGGCTGGCGCAACCGGACATTGGCGAACTTGCGGCGACGGCTTTGCGTCACTTCGACGGCGACCGCTACCAGTTGGGCGACTTCGTGGTCATGCCCAACCATGTCCACGCGTTGGCCCGGCCGGCGCCAGGACATGAACTCGCTGCGATCCTTCATTCATGGAAGAGCTATTCGGCGAAGGAAGCCAACAAGTCGTTGAAACGAACCGGTGCGTTCTGGCGGGACGAGTATTTCGACCATCTCGTTCGTTCGGATCGGCAACTGGAGTGGTTCCAACACTACATCCGCAACAATCCAGTGAAGTCCAAACTCGCCGCCGGGAAGTTTCACCTGGGGCGTGGAAGCTTTGTGTGGCCTGGAGAACGTGCCGCCGGCTTCCAGCCGGCGGAAGCGCAACGGCCGACTGGCGGTGAGTTAATCCTGAACGGCGGCGAGCAAGTTGGCCCGGGGTTCCGCCGGCAGGATGCCGGCGGCACTTTGGGTGGCGGCACCCTGACCGTCGGCACCCACGCGCTGATCGAAGCTGGGTTCAAGCCGGACCGGCTGGGGCTCGCCATCATTGATGAGCAGCACAAGTTCGGGGTCGCCCAGCGCGAGAAGCTGATCCGCAAGGGCCGGCGCGACGACACCGCACCGCACCTGCTGGTCATGACTGCCACGCCGATTCCGCGCACGCTCGGGCTCACGCTCTACGGCGATCTCGACGTGAGCGTGCTCGACGAACTGCCCGCCGGGCGCGGGCGGATCCGGACCCATGTGCGGGCGGCGGAGGCCTTGCCAAAGGTCTGGGCCTTCATCCGTGGCGAACTGGAGAAGGGGCGCCAGGCCTACGTGGTTTACCCGCGTGTCGAAGAATCCGAGGACGACGTCAAGGCGGTCACCGTGGAGTTCCAGAAGATCTGCCGCGAACTCGCGCCGCACCGGGGCGGATTGCTGCACGGCCGGCGTCCGAGCGAGGAGAAGGAGGCGGTGATGGATTCCTTCCGCCGCGGCGACATCCGGATTCTCGTCGCCACGAGCGTCATTGAGGTCGGCGTGGACGTGCCCAACGCGACCATCATGCTGATCGAGAATGCCGAGCAGTTCGGGCTGGCACAGTTGCATCAGCTTCGTGGGCGCATCGGCCGTGGCGCGCACGATTCCCACTGCATCCTCGTGGCCGAGCAGAAGACCGATGAGGCGCGCGAACGGCTCGATGTGATGGCGAAGACCAACGACGGCTTCGTGCTCGCCGAAGCGGACCTGAAGCTGCGGGGCCCCGGCGAACTCACCGGCCGCAACCAGAGCGGGCTGCCGGACTTCCGCTTCGGTGATCTTGTGAGCGACCGCCAGCTTGTGGAGCTCGCCCGCGAAGTGGTGCGGCGACATCTTCGGTTGGGGCCATAGACGGGTGGCCGTTCGAAGCGACCGGACCGGCTCAGCGACCCAAGGGGTTATTCCTTCTCTTTCGAACGCGAACGGGGTTCTTGGCCGCAGTCGTGGGATCGGAATGGGGTGAGGTGCGGCACGCTCGCGAACGCCGCCCCGGCGGGCGCGGCGTTGTCTTGGCAGGTGCAGCCAAGCTGGAACTTTGGCTTCACCGCGGGAAGCTTCCTCCGGTTTGTGTGTGGCTGGCATCAAAGCCAAAGCGGAGACATGTCGCCGCAGTCCAAAACACACCGCCTCGGCTCGGAATGGGGCTGAGGCGAAATGCGCCAGCGACGTGAAGTGCGGCGGCGGCGCGGAGCGGCGGCTTGGGCGGGGCAAGCAGTCTGGTTACAGCAAGGGCTATAACGAAACGCGCCCGGCGGCCGAAAGCGACGGCAAGCCGCGCGCACTCCAAGACGCTTCACGTGGGCGGACGCGGGTGATCGGGTTTCGGAGCGGCGACTTTCGAGTCGCCGGGATTGGGCGGCTGGAACGCCGCACCTGTCACGGTTCTGGAATCTCCAACTGCCGGCAAATCCCGCGGGCGGTGAATTCTTTCAGCTCCCGGTGTCGTGGAACCGTGGTGGTTTTGCGGTTCGCGGGGTTCCACCACACCGAGTGCTTGCTGCCTTCGCGGAACAGGGTGCAACCGTGCTGGCGGAGGTGACGTTGGAGGTCAACCAGCTTCACGCCATCGTCAGTTCCAACGTTTCGCGCCGGACCCGCGGGTCGGTGTTTTGGCGGGCCAGTTCCCGGTTGCACTCCAGCAGCAGCCGCAGTGCGTCGGTGAGGTTCTCACGGGCTTCGTCCAGGGTGTCGCCTTCGGAGATGGCGCCGGGGATTTCTTCGACGTAGGCGGAATAGCCGCCCTCGGGGACGGGCGTAAAAACCGCGGTGACTTTCATGCAGTCAGGCTAGTGATGCATCCTGCCGTTGGCAATGGCCGGCGGCTTTCGGGTCGCCGGGATGGGGCGGCTGGAAAGCCGCCCCTCCGGGAACGCGGGTTCAGCGTCCGAGGCGCGGCAGAAAGTAGCCCACGGCGTGAGCCGTGGGTTGCCGGCGGGAAAACGAACCGGCCCCGGATGGGGCGGCAGAAGGTTCGCTCTGTCGCCCCATCCGGGGCTCGACATTTTGGGATCGGGGAACCCACAGCTCACGCTGTGGGCTACGGTCTGGCGCCGCTCCGCGGCTGACGGGCAACTGCTTTCAAGGCGCCAAGACCACCCGGTAGAACCGTGTTTCCGTCTCCCGGGCGCTGAAGGTCTTCTTCCAGACTTTGCCGTCGCCGGGGATGGGGCCCTCGAAGGGACTCCACGAGGACAGATCACCGGAGGATTCGATGAGGTATTGCTTGTCGGTCTGGGTGAAGAATTCCAGTTCGATGGCGGGGAAGACGCTCAGGGTGGCGGCGGGATGGCTGTTGGCGTCGCGTGGGTCTTTGCCAGCGAAGACTTCCGTCGAGTCGGTGTAGCCATCGCCATCGCTGTCGGCCTTCAACGGGTTGGTGCGGTAGGTCTTCACCTCGTCCCCGTCGTTCAGTCCGTCGTCGTCGGTGTCCGCATCGGTCGGCGAGGTGTTGTAGGTGAAGGTTTCGTCGTCATCGGGAAGACCGTCACGGTCTTGGTCTGGGTTTGCGGTGGGCAGTTCAGTTCTAAAAAGGGCGCCTACCTCCAGATTACTCAGTGCTCGATTGTAAACCCGGAACTCGTCAAATGCAGCGGGGCGCAGCGCATCACCACCGATAATTGCGAAATCAGAATTGCCAGAGAAACCGTAAGCGGCCGCCTGCGTGGCGATCCGCACGCCGTTGCGGTAAATCGCCCTTTGCAGGGCGGCTTTGTCGAAAGTGAAGGCGACATGCTCCCAGCCGGTCTCGCCCAGCGGCGTGTCCATAACATCGAAGTCGTCATACCAGAAGGAATAGCGCAGAAGCTTGTCTGCGTAGTCGAAACCAATGTGCAGTCGAGTGCCGGCTACATCCTGACTGCCACTGCCCAGCCCGAAGCCCCCACCATAGACGGGCAGACTGGGGCGAGGCGTGAAGTTGCGACGATACCAGAAGCTGATTGTGTGCGACGAGTTGGCCACCTGTATTCCTGTGCCAGAAATCCTCGTGTCTCCGACCATTTTCACCGCCTTGCCCTGCACACCAGAAACGAACTCATGGCCGGGTCCTTGAAAAGTTCCATGCGCACCTTTGCCGCTTTCGTCTTGGGTGCTGTCACTGAACGGGTAGTAGCCGACGAGGCCGTTGGTGATGAAGCCGGAAGAGGGCGTGGCGTCAAAGACGTATAGCGCCTCAACTTCAGCCGCGCTGAGTGTCCGCTGGTAGAGGCGCAGATTATCCACAGTCGCTGACATCCGGGCGGATGAGGAGCTTCCACCGTTCCACCAATGGCGCCCCACGGCTGCCACCGAAACTGGAAAGAGCTCAAAAACCGCCGTTGCCTCGCCCATCGGCTTTCCATCCAAGTAGGCCCGAATGACACCCGCACCATAGGTCAGGACGAGGTGCTTCCAGCGATTGGGTTGGAAGTATTCGGCTTCATCCAGCAGTGGTGCGATCTGGAATCCGCCGCCAGAGCCGTTGGACCCGCTGAACATGAGCGGATGGTCGCGTTCCGACCGCAGCATGATGTTCATGGAGGCGGAAGACTCGTCTCCCAACGCTACATAGGCTTCGTTGTCCACGCCCCGCACATCGTCTTTGACCCAGAGCGAAACCGAGAAACCCGAATTGGCGGTAGCAGGCAGCGACGGCAGCAGCATGTGTCCACCACCGGCGTAGAAAATGGAACCGTCCCCCGTGATTCGGAGCGCCTGCCCTTGGAGGCCGTTCGCGGAGAAACTGCGGGTTCCTCCCAGAGTTCCGTGGTTGCCGTTGCCGCTTTGGTCTTCGGCGGTTCCTTCAAACCTGTAGAACGCGAACAACCCGTCCGAGAATGGGTTCTGTGGTAAGTCAGCGGCCCGAAGCTCGATAGACGAGGACGCGATGGCGACAGCAAACGCGAGGGATTGGAGTGGTGAATTCACGATGACGGTTTACCGCGGGCGTTTGAATTCAGCAAGCGGCTCATCGGTGGCTGGCAACGCCTGTAGGGACGGGGGAAACGGGCAGTTTCGTCCTGCTTGAGGGTGTTGAGCGAGGTTTCGGAATCGATAGACCACTGACTTACCGCACCTTCGCTCATCCCGGTTGCCCCGACTCGAGGTCGTAGAGCATCCACCAGAGGCGATCCGTTTCGCCGCGCTCGACGACTTGCAGCGGAGTGGAACCGTCAAAGGCGGGATTGGGTGACTTGAGCCAGGTGCCTATCTGCGCGGGCCGCATCACGCGCGCCAGCCCGTCGAGCAACCGGTCCATTTCCACCAGCGCCTTTTCCTGTTTGGGTGAGGGCGCCACGCCTTCACTCCATTTGGCAACGGAGCGGGGGGAAAAGCCGGTCAGCCGCACGACGACGGGCTGAGGCATCTTGAACTCGGAGCGATAGTGCTGCAGCAGGCCGGCATAGTCCTTTGCCCCCCGGTGGGCGAACCGGAAACCGTTCAACGCAGGAGGAGCGGGCCTGATTTTCTTGGTGGCCGTTGGCATGATCTTATTGCCTGCACATTGGCCTGCATTAGTGCAGGTGTCAAACTCTCGTCCGCATCCCCAGCCGTTCCAGCCGGACCCCTTCCACAACCTCCAGCCACCCGGCCTGACAGTTGCCGGGAAAGATCACCCCATTCACCCCACGCCTCACCGCGGCGGACCGCACCAGCACACCGCTCCCACCGACGCCCGCACCAGCGCGCCCGAGCGCCTGGGTCAGGCTTTCCCGGCCGGCGGCACGGAGCTTGCGCCAGTCTTCGGCCGCGAGTTCGGCCAAGGTCAAATCCAGCGACCGGCGGATGTCCGGGTTCGTCAGGTCCAGCATCCGGGCCAGGCGGGCCTCGATGGCGACCAGCAGGCGTGGTCCCTTGGTTTCCACGCCAGAGTAGCGGTCGTTGGCCTTGCATTCCTCCAGTGCTGTAGCGTCCGTGGTGCTGCCATACAGAGTCGGCACGCCTGGTGGATTCCAACGCCCGCCACGTTGGGCGGCACCCCTTCCGTTCAGAATGTCCTTGGGCGTGGGAAACTCAACTGTCTGAAACCGGAACAGGGTGCCGGACCACGGCGTGAACCAATTCGGGTGCGAGCCAAACTCATCGTGGAGTTCTGCATAGCGCGGGTGTCGCTGAAACGATGGATTCACTGGCAGCCGGCAGGAAGGCACTTGTTCACCTAAACATCTTCGCCTTCGGATCG
This sequence comes from Verrucomicrobiota bacterium, assembly GCA_043755815.1. Taxonomy (GTDB): domain Bacteria; phylum Verrucomicrobiota; class Verrucomicrobiia; order Limisphaerales; family UBA9464; genus CAIWAH01. The sequence continues at coordinate 16,896 of JAYUSF010000283.1, read as the reverse complement.
CCGGCGGACAGCAGGAAGGCCATCAGGTCGAGGATCTCGTCCTGCTTGAGGGTGTTGAGCAGGCCTTCGGGCATGGGCGAGGTCTTGGAGGGTTCGGCGCTGACCAGTTCGGTGCGCTTCACGTTGGTGAAGTCGCCGGGCGCGCTCATGTCCTCGATGACGCTGATGTCGTCGTTGTTCAGGTTCGCCACGCGGCCGATCACTGAGGTGCCGTCCTTCCGCGTGAACACCGTCGGCGCATACTGGTCGCTGACCTCCTTGCTCGGGTCCACGATGGATTCCAACAGGTCCTTGGCGTTGAAGCGGCCGGATACGCCCGTGAGATCGGGTCCGACGGCGCCACCCTCGGTGGCGAAGCGGTGGCAAGTGAAGCAGCCCACCGCGCCGGCCAGTTCCCGGCCGCGCTCGAAGCTGCGGCCCTTGGCGAGGCCCTTTTCCAGCGCCGGCGCGAGGTCTGCCACGGTCCATTCCTTCACGACCGCACGGCCCGCGAGCAGGGTTTCAAGCGGCTTCTTCCGCTCGGGTTTGGCTTCGAGAATGGCGGCCAATTCGGTCTTCTCGCTGTCGCTGAGCGTGGCCATGGCGTCGTTTTTGATGTCGCGCAGGAAGCCGGAGAGCGAGGCGCCGCCGCGGAAGCTGCCCGTCTTGAGGAACCAGCCGAAGTAGGCCTTGCGCTGTTCGGGCGTCCAGCCGGTCCTGAGCACGCGGGCGGCGCGGGCGATGTCGAGCTGTTCCTCCTGCGTGGGTGCCGACTGGAGGGCGGCGGTCAGCTTGGCCGCGGCGCTTGGGGCTCCAAAATAGACCAGGAAGGGCGCCAGTTCGGCGTTCAGTTCGCGGGACGTGGCCGGATAGAGCGGGTCGAACTTGGCGATGTAACGCTGGCTGACCGTGCCGTCCGGCTTGCCGAGGCGGGTGAAGGCAAGCGTGTAGGCGCGGAGCAGTTCGAGGCGCTGGGGGTCGTTGAGCTTGGCCCAGGAAATCTGGTCGAGCGCACCGAGAATCTGGCTTTGCAAGCCCGGGTCCACCGTCGTGGCGGCGGGCGGGCGGTGGAACTCGTCGCGGTTGCTGACGCGGGCCAGCGCGATCAGCGCGGTGATGCTGGACTGCGGGTCCTTCTCGCTGAGCGCCTTTTCGCGCCAGAGGCCGACGGGCTGCCATTCGAGGGCGACGCGGGCGGCGAAGCGCAGGTTGCGGTCCTTGCTGCCGAGGAACGGCCAGGCGGCCTTCACGGCGTCGGGATTCTGGGAGCCGTGGAAGGATTCCAATTTGCGGCGCTGTTCACGGGCCTGTTCGCCACCCTTCATGCCAAGGGAGGGCGAGGTGAATTCCTTGCCGGCGTAGGTGACGCGGTAGAGCGCCGACTGCGTGCGACGGCCGCCGATGGCGAAATACATCGCGCCGTCCTTGGGGCTGATGACGAGGTCGGTGAGCGGCAGCGGGGAACCGGAGATGAATTCTTCGAGCTGGCCGGTGTAGCCGGAACCGTCGGGCTTCAGGTGAACGGCGTAGAGCTTGCCGTAGCTCCAGTCAGCGATGTAATAGGCCTCCTGGTATTTCGCCGGGAACTTCGCGCCGTAGCCAAACGCCGTGCCCGTGGGCGAGCCCGGGCCGACGTTCACGACGGCACCGAGGCTGTCGGGGTAGTAAGCCGGCCATTTGCCGGCGCCGCTGCGCCAGCCGAACTCGGCGCCGCTGACGACGTGGTTCACGCGCGTGGGCCGATACCACGGGGTGTTCATGTCCCACTCCATGTCGGCGTCGAAGGTGAAGAGTTCGCCGTGGCGGTTGTAGGCGGCGTCGTATTCGTTGCGGAAGCCGGTGGCCATCAGCTCCCACTTCTCGCCGTTGGGATCGGTCTTGGCGACCCAGCCGCCGGGCGCGAGCACACCCTTCATGAAACCGTTGCCGTCCCAGAGGCGCGGGAGCAGGTGATCTTCCGACCAGTTCAACGGGACGCGGGACGAGGCGATTTCGGTGATCTTGGTCTGGTTGCCGGAAATGATCGTGAGCGTCTTGCCGTCCGGTGAGGGGAGGATGGCGTGGGGGCCGTGTTCGCCGCCGCCGTCGAGCCCGCGGAGCAGCTTCACGTCGTCGAACTTGTCGTCACCGTTCGTGTCGCGCACCCGGTAAAGACCGCGGGCATACGGTTTGTCGTTGGCACACATCACGTAGAGGCTGTCGAAGGCGTAGAGAAGTCCCTGCGCCATGCCGACCGGAACGTCGATGAGCTCGATGGCCGGCGCCGCCGTGGTGCCGAGTGCGGGCGGCGTGAGGCGGTAGAGCTTGCCGTATTGGTCGGAGACGATGAGGCGGCCCTTGGGGTCCGTGCACATCGAGACCCAGGAGCCCTGGTCGCCCTTGGGCACGGTGTAAAGCAGTTCGACCTTGAAATCCTTGGCGACCTTGAGCGAGGCGACGGGCGTGGCCTCGTCCTTGATCTGGCCGTAAACGGCGGTGGCGACGAACCCGAGGCAAAGCCCCAGCGGAAGCGACAAGCGGCGAGTCATGCCGGCGAGCTTGCACGCCTCGGCCGACCGCGCTCAAGCCTTACGGCAGCATCGACTGAAGATTTTCGGTGAATAAGGCCGCGGAGTGCTTTCTCCGCGCCGGGAGTTCAGGCGAGATCGAAGATGAGGACCTGCGCGGGCGCGACTCCGGCTAGGATCACCGTTTCTTCGCCCGAGAACGCCGCGGCGTCGCCGGCCGACAGGGTTTGGCCATTCACGAGCACTTGGCCTTCCGCTACCTGGACCCACGCGTGGCGATCGGGCTTCAGCGGGAGGTTTACGGCGGAATCCGCCTGCAACCGGACGAGCCAGAGATCGGCGTCCTGATGGATGGACATGGAGCCAGCGCGTCCGTCCCCTGAGGCGACGAGATGCAACTGCCCGGGTGCGGCGTCGGCCATGGATTTCTCCGCGTAGCGCGGCGTCGCTCCCTTGCGGTCCGGCACGATCCACGTCTGCAGAAGGTGAACCGGTTCGTCGGCCGAGTGGTTGAATTCGCTGTGCTGCACGCCGGTGCCGGCGGCCATGTATTGGAATTCGCCGGCCCGGATCACGCGCCCATTGCCCATGGAGTCCTTGTGTTCGAGCGCTCCGCTGAGGATGTAGGTGATGATCTCCATGTCGCGGTGCGGATGGGTTGGAAACCCGCCGCCGCCGGCAATCGTGTCGTCGTTCAGCACGCGGAGGGTGCGGAAGCCCATGTGTCGCGGATCGTAGTAGTCACCAAAGGAAAAGGAGTGATGGGCGTCCAGCCAACCGTGGTTGGCGTGGCCCCGTTCAGCGGCGCGGCGAAGGGTGATCATGGCGTGAGTCCGAAACCGTTCTCGACCCCGTGAGCTTGGTCGTTCCGGCGCCGCTGTCCAATCGGCGAGTGCGGCTTTGGCAATGTCCTGTTTTGGATTTGGAAGGAAGGCAGGCAGGAGGAAATCCACCCGTTCCCGTCTGCTTGCCGGCCGGATCAGGACACGACTCAGATGTCGTGCCGTTTGACTCGCCGGGCGAAGCGGGCTAGGCAGTTTCCCATGCGCCTGTTTGCGGTCTTTGCACTGGGCCTCGGGCTTGCCCTCGCCGTCCGGGCCGACCGGCCGGTCACGAACCTGACCTCGGACGAGGTGCTGGCCCGCTTCATCGAGCGCTCCCGGTCCACCTCCAACCGGATGGCGGGCATCCGGCTGGTGTTCGTGCGGCGCACCACCTCGGAGCAGTTCGACGCGAAGGGGCAGGTCGTCGAAAGCCGGAGCAAGGAGCAGCGGATTGAATTGCGCGGCATGGAACAGGAAGTCCGCCTCCTGCGGCTCAACGGCCGGGCCCCATCGGTGACGGAAGCGGACCGGGAATCGGAGGACGAAGGCGAACGGCGCAAGCGCTACACCGGGCGGGGCGATCGGAGCCGTCGCCGCAGCAATGTGGACTACCTCGACGAGAAACTGATCCGGCGCTTCGACTACGAAGTCGAGGGAGTCGAGGAGGTGGACGGGCGCAAGACCTATCGGATGCGTTTCCGTCCAGGCGCGGCGCGGGAGAACAAGGAGATCGCCGACAAGGTTCTGGGCCTGCTGAACGGCCGGATTTGGATTGATGCCGAGGAGTTCGAATTGGTGAAACTGGAGGCCCGGCTCAGCCGTGAATTCACCTTCTGGGGCGGCGTGATCGCCTCGCTGGACAAGCTCGACTTCGATCTGCGCCGGCAACGGCTCGACGACGGCACGTGGGTGAACCTGCTGCTAGACAGCCGGGCCACCGGCCGAAAGGTGCTGTCCCGCTTCGACGGCCGGATGCGGGTCGAGCAGGAGGGTTTCCGCCGGTTACCCCTGTCATTGCCGTGAAGGGGATGTCGGACCTCAGCCCGCGCTTGTGTCGGACCGGTTCATGGTTAGCGTTCCTCCCATGAAAGCCCGCTGGATCTTCCCGCTGCTCGCCACTCTCCTGCTCGTCGGTTGCGGCAAGAAAGATCAGGCAAAGAAGGCAGGCGACGACACCGCGCTCTCGGGCAATCCGGCCATGGCACCGCTCGACTACCTGTCGGCCCAAGGCAAGGCGAAGAAGTTTGCCGAGAAGACCATCACCGGCGTGGAACTCACCTCGGCCATCCAGAAATTCAACGCGATGGAAGAACGCTTTCCGCGCGACCTGAACGAATTGGTGCAACAGCACTACCTGCAAGCTCCGCCCGCCGCACCACGGGGCATGCGCTGGGACTACAACCCGCAGAATGGCGCCGTGCGGATGGTGGCGATTCCGGCTGAACCCGCGCCGGGGCCGCCTGCTGCTCCGACCAAACCCCGCTAACGCCGCGGCGTGTGCTCGCTCACCCAGAGCACGTCGGGGTCCTTCAGGTTCGGCGGCGGTTGGGCAAATTTGAACCTCACCGGCATCACGGTTTGCACGGCCCGCCACCGATGGGGTTCCACGTGGCCGTCGGCAAAGGCAAAATGGGCGCCGCCGTCGTGGAAGGAAGCCGGGATGTCGATCCATAGGCCTGGGCGCGGCGGATATAGCGCGGGATCGTTGATGCTGTCGGGATGTTCTTCGGTCAGGAAAAAGATGCGGGCGGGGTTGCTGATTTCCGCGAGCCGGGTGACCTGTTTGTAGCTGGTGTCCAGTAGTCCATTAGACGCCGCGTTTACCGACCCGACAGCCGCGTTCAGCGCATAGCTGCGCACACGGCCCGGACCTGTGGCAACCCAACCCCGTCTGACCTGAGCCTGGCTCCAATAGCGGTCGTCCGGGCAGCGGAACACGGAGAAGTCCCGGACTTGCTTCAGGCCACCCGGGAGGTAGGGGGCAAACCCGGGGCTGCGCAGTAGGGCATGATTGGTGTTTTCGAATTCTGTGGACCACGTAAGCCAGCCTGAAGCCCAGGCGTCGGCAAAAACCGCCGTGGCATTATACACTTCACCCAATCCGAGCACCTTTGGCAGGGACACGTTATCCATGGCGAATGAAGTCCAGGCCGTGGCTTGGGACCTGAAGTTGGCCAGACATCGCGTGGCACTGCTGCGGGCGCGCGTGGTGCCGGCAACGTTTAGCGCCAGCAGGCCCAGCAACGCCACGCTGGCGAGGACACTGAGCAGGTCGGAACGGGTGAAGCCAGCAGGTCGGGACGGCCGGGGAAGGTTCACGGCCTCAGGAGATCGTGTTCCCGAGACGGAGGCAACCGGGACTTCAAGGCGCGACTCCAGCCGGACGGATTGAGCTGAAATATCTCATCTGTAAACAAAGCCTTGCAATGCGGCCGGGATTGGGGCACTGAAAGCGCCGAACAATCACCCTTGCGGCCCTGCGATTTGACCGCCCTGATCCGCAGCCTTGGCCGACCCAATTCAACCCCGCCATCCGCCATGCAAGCCAGCCTCCGGAATGTGAGCGCATTTGTGTCCCTCTCGGTGATCCTCGTCGCGGCGCCTCCGGAGCTCATCTCGCGCCGGGGCGTTTTGTCCCCGGGGACCCGGACCGCGAATGGAGCGTCCACCGGTGCGAGTCACAGCGGCAACGGCCGCTACGTGGTGTTTTCCAGCGACGCGGCGGATCTGGTGGCGTTCGACGGCAACGGCACCCGTTTGGACGTGTTCCGCCGGGACCTGGTCGAGGGGAAGACCGAGTGGGCTAGCCAGTTTGGCTTCGGGGCTTCCTCGGGACATTCCTACCGGGGCTCCATTTCCGAGGACGGACAGGACATCGTGTTTTTGAGTGAAGGAAACGAGCACGGGTTCCCAGACGCGAACGAAGGGGCGGACGTCTTCGTAAGACATTTCGCGGGGGTGGCAGATGGGAAGGTGGCCACGGAATTGATCTCCGTTCGCGCAGATGGCAACGGCACCGGAAACGGGGTGGTGAACGACGCGGACATTTCCGCCGACGGCCGTTTCGTCGTCTTTGAAAGCCTGGCCTCCGACCTGGTGGCCGGAACCGATGCCAATTCGGCGGCGGACATCTTCCTGCGCGATCTCCAGGCCCGGACCACCCAACGCCTCAGCAGCCGGGCTGGCGGCGGCGCGGCGGGCAACGCCGGTTCGCATGACGCGGTGATGAGCGCCGACGCCAGCCGGGTGGTCTTTCGCAGCAACGCCACCGACCTGACCCCGCCGACGACGGGAAATGTCACCGATCTCTATCTTTGGACCCGCGCCGACGGCTCGCTCCGGCGGTTTGTCGTGCCCGGCACTCCCCTCGCGGCCAATCGCCTGCCCGTGCGTGCGATAAATCCCGTGCTCAGCCCGGACGGACTCTATCTGGCGTTCCGCACGGCAGCCGGGGTGGCGGATGCCAACGCCAACGGGGTCTGGTGGCACGACCTGGTGGCGGGCACCAACGCCCTGGCCTCGGCCGGTTTGAGCGTCTCCATCGACAGCGGCCTTGATGACTCCCGGGGTCCGGTCATGAGCGCTGACGGCCGGACAATTGCCTTCGACGCGTTGGTCGATGCGTTCAGCCCCAAGGTGTATCTGTGGAAGGCGGATTCAGGTTTGCACACGATGGAGTCGCTCATGCAGACCGTCCCGCCGACGGGCGGCGAGCCGGCCACTTCGGAGTCGCCGGTGCTGAGCACCGACGGTTCGCAGATTGCCTTCCTGACTTCGAGTCCGGTGCCGGGAACGGACATCACGGTGGGAGGCGATTACCGGCTCATCGTCCGGACGCTTGTCACGGGCCGGACGCTGGCGTTGCCCGTCGCCGGGGCTGATTTCGCCTACGACCTGCCGTTCCCGGAGTTCAGTCCCGATGGAACCAAACTTCTGTTCCAGACCGAGATGACTCTGGGCAAGGAACTGGACGAGAACGTGACGTTCGACGTCTTCCGGGCCGATCTGGCCGGCGGTGCGCTGGAATTGGTGTCCGAGGCGTTGGGCGCCGTGGCACCGGCCACGCCGACCGGATTCAGTTCGACTCCGGGACAGGCGCTTTCGGCGGATGGCCGGTTTGTGGTGTATGTGAGCGATGCCGCGGACGTGGTGGCCGGGGACACCAACGGGTTTCGGGACATCTTCCGCCTCGACCGGCAAACCGGCCAGACCGTGCGCGTGAGCAATGGGCTGAACGGACAGAATGCCAACGGGACTTCTACCACCCTCCAAGTCTCGCCCGACGGGCGGTTGGTCCTGTTCACCAGCAGCGCCAAGAACCTCGTTCTGAATGACACCAACAGCCTGGAAGACGTCTTCCTCGGCGACCTGACCACCGGCACCACCGTCCTCGTGAGTGCAAAGGATGGCGGCGACGGTATCAGTGCGACCTCGGCGGCCAGCGTCGCCACCATGTCGGCCGACGGGAACCAGATCGCATTTCTGAGCACTGCGCGCGACCTCGTCTCGGGAGTGGGGACCGGCGGCAATGGAAACAACGCGTTCCTGCGCCTGCCGGGAAGTCAAAGGACCTTGCAGATGAGCCAGGACAACCTCGCGGCCGGCATCCAGGTTCAGGGCCGGGTGGTGCAGTTGGCGCTCAGCACAGATGGCCGCGTGGCCGCCTTTGTCGCCGGCCTCGGCACGCAGCGGGATGCCTACGTTTACGACGTGCCGACCGAAACCCTCCGACGAGTCACCACGAACCAGGCCGTCATCGCTTTCGCGCTGGCGCCAACCGGGGATCGAGTTGCCTATGTGTCGGGTTTTTTTCATCTACGAGAAGGCTTTTTCTTCAGGAACTTCTTGGCGGCCCGCGGGTCGCACGCTGGGCCTTCCCCGGGACTGGTGCCGTGGATCCGTTCCGTTTCTCGCGGGACGGACGCAGCCTGATCTTCGTGACCCGCGAAGCGCTGCCGCCGGAACGCACCGGCCGGATTGATACCAATGGTGTGAGCGACGTTTTTCACTACGACCTCGGTTCCGACGTCCTGAAACTGGTCAGCGGTGGCGTGGTTGGCCGGCTCGGAAACGGCGCAGCCAGCCAGCCCCAGATCAGCGGAGACGGACGCCGGATCGTCTTCCGCAGCGAAGCCTCGAATCTGGTGGACGGCGACGCCAACGGTCAGGCCGACGTCTTTCTTTATGAAGTGGGAACCGGAAGGACGACCCTGCTGAGCGGCAGGCCCTCCAGCGGGCAACCAGGCGCCGGCCTGTCCACGATTCCTGCCATCAGTGACGACGGACGGTTCGTGACGTTTGTCTCCACCGTTCCGGACCTGGTCCCTGGCGATGGCAATGATAGGCCCGACGTCTTCGGGCTAAGTCTGGAAGCCACGGTTGCCGGTGATACCGACCGTGACGGGCTCGCCGATGCCTGGGAGCTGACCCATTTCGGCAACCTGAATCAGACCGCAGATGGAGATGCCGACGAAGACGGTCGGAACAATCTTAACGAGTTCATCGCCGGCACCAATCCGACCAGTTCCGCCTCGGTGTTCCGGATCTCGGTGAGCCACCCGTCTGCTGCGGAGATTACCCTGACCTGGCAGAGTCAACTGGAGGTCAGCTATGTGGTGGAGACCGCACCCTCGCTGTCGGCGGCGGGCTTCGCCGCATGGGGCAGCCCGATTCCCGGGGATGGATCGCTGAAGTCGGTGACGTTGGCCGGAACCGGCTTGACGGGCTTTGTCCGCGTGCGCGTTCAGAGGTAGGTTCATAAATCGGAGGCAACCGCCGGAAACTGTGGGCGGGTTGCCCCGCAACCCGCAGCGGTCTCCGAGGAAAATCCCCCCCGGACCACCTTCCAGCGAGTGCGCGTTCAGAGGTAGTTCCGCAGCGCCGCCACGAGAAAGAACCCGCCGCCGAGGGCGACGAGTCCGGAACCCCAGCGCAGCGCACGTTCGCCGAATTTTTCGCCGAGTTCCGCCCGGCCGGCCCGCACGACGCTCCAGAATGGCAGCCCGACGAGGAGATGGCCAAGTTCCACGCCGAGACAGAAGGCAACGATTGCGACCGCCAGCGCCTTTCCCCCGACCCCACCGATGGCGTCGTTGAGGCCGCCGGCGAAACCGAGTCCATGCACAAGACCGAAGCCAAACGCGACGGCCAACCGGCCGCGCGAACGGGCCGCCTTCGGTGCCAAGATGTTTTGCAGGGCCACGAACACGATGCTGCCCGCGATCACCGGCTCCACGAACCAGGGCGGCAGGCGCACCCAGTTCAACGCGGAAAGCGTGACGGTGATCGAATGGGCCAACGTGAAGATGCCGATGAGCTTGAAGAAGTCCGCGAGCTTCACGGCCGCGAGGGCCAGGGCGGCGAGGAAGAGCAGGTGATCCCAGCCGGTCAGGATGTGATGCACGCCCAGTCTGACGTAGGCTCCGAAGGGCGGCGTGCCGTTCGCGGGGCCGAAGTCAGTCATGGAATTTGGGGCCGGTTTTGAGGTTGGCGCGTTGGTGTCCGCCGAGCCTGGCAGCGCCAAGGCGAATGGCAGATCCACGCGGACAATTCCGGCGGCGAGTTCCTTGCGGTCCGCTCCCTTGACCAGCAGTGCGTAGGTCACGTCCCACGGCACGCCCGGCGCGTAGTTCTGTCCCTTGAGCGTGGCGTGGCCGAGGGTGATTTCGCGGGGCGGAGGGTTCGTGGCGAAGCGGAACTCGAAGTCAAAGGCGGCGTGCGCCTGGTCGAGGTAGAGCGGGGAATCGGCGGGTGCCGTGTCGGCGCCGTCGGTGACAAGTCGGGAATCCAGCACCTCGCCGGGTAGCGGCTGGCCGTCGCCCTGGACCTGAAGTGCCTTCAGCAGGTAGTCGCCGTGCTTTTCGAGGGCGCCGGTGATGACGTCGAGGGCGGGCGCCCGGTTGGTGTCGAGTTTCTGGACAACGGCCACTTCGCGCAGAGTCGCGCTCACGCGCATGACCAGCCGGTTCGTCTCGACCAGCACCCACCAGGAGTTCTGGAGGAACGGATGCGCGTGGGCGCGCGGGACTCCGGCGAGGAGAATCACGCAGCAGAACAGGAGGCGGCGGAGACAACGCACGCTGTGAGCCTGCCTTTGGCCGTCCCGGATGGAAAGCCGCGGGACACCGGTGGCATCACTTTGCCGGCGGTGAACAAGTCGTGCGCGCGGCCCTTGCCCCCCGCGGGACGGCTTCCTAGCTTCGCGCACATGAAACGGTTCCTCACCCCTTTGCTCGCCGGCGTCCTGCTCGCCGGCAGCTCCGCGCCGGCCTTGGCCCAAAACGAAGCCGAAGAAATCCGCCGGCTCAACTCGACCACGGAATCCCTCACCGAAGGACAGGAGTCGTTCCGCAAGCAGTTGCAAGATCTGCGGCAGGAGATTGCCCAGCTTCGTCAGGAGAACGCCGCGCTCAAGCAGCAGCTCGCCGGCGTCGGCCACGACAATGTGTCCCGCCTCGAGCTGGCCAAGGTGGTCGAACAGGTGCGCGAGGTGGACACCAAGCGTCAGGCCGACGCCCAGTTGGTGCAGCGGCAGCTCAAGGACATCGCCGAGATGGTGAGCAAGCCGATCGCGGTGCCGGAACCCCCGAAACGCCGGGAGAAACCGGCCGAGCCGGTGCCGCCGAAGAAGGAGGAGAAGAAGGACGAAAACCTTCCGGCGCTGCCGACCGAAGGCTACGACCACGTCGTGGCGTCCGGCGAATCGCTCGGCGTGATCATCTCGGCCTACAACCAGAAGTATCAGCTCAAGGTGAAGCCGGCCGACGTGCTGCGAGCCAACCCGAAGCTGAAGGATCCGAAGAAGATCTTCGTGGGCCAGAAGCTGTGGATTCCGGAGATCAAGTGAAGGGCTTCGCCGGCACATCGGCTGCTTGAAAAACATCCAGGTCATCGACGGCGCGGACAACTGCGCATACGACATCTTCGCCGCCACTGACGATGAATTTGGCCTGATTTTTCCTTTGGGCGAAGACATCGCATTTGCGGATGAGGTATTCGGCCGCGGAGATCAAAGCGCGATCAATCGAGCCCTGACTTCCATCTGGGGCAGGCGATTGCGCAAGGCCGAGGTGCAGGGCGTTCACGGAACGCTGTTTTACCAACTCGAACACAAGAAATCCTATTACCCATCCCGTCGGGACGAGGAGGCTGCCAATCCGGACGGCTCTCGGCTGCGTTGACTCGATTGCCGACTATTGGGGGCGCCTTCGCTGCATCGCGACATTGCGGCTCGCCCGGCCGATCCCATTCCGGCCAAAGTCCAGCCATGAAACGCCTCCGCCAGCTTCACCTCTACCTGGGTGTCTTCTTCACGCCGCTGCTGCTCTTCTTCGTGCTGACGGGCTGGAATCAGACCGTTGACCAAGACCGCCTCAAGTCGCCGGGCGAAGCGGAGACTCTCCTGCAAAAGTTCCGGGTGGTGCATACGGACCAGATTTATCCCGAGACCGGCGTGCTGCGGCAGAAGTCCAAACCCGCCCTCTTCCGCGGTCTGGTGGTCGTCATGTCCGTGGCGATCATCCTGACGACCCTGCTGGGTTTGGTGCTGGCGTTCCGCTTCACCAAACCGGCCTGGTTGCCGTGGGCCGTGCTCGTCTTGGGCGTGCTGGCGCCGGTCGCGGTGCTGTGGGCTGCCGGGCGCTGAACCGGCCTATCTTCAATACCCCGCGGCCATGCCGTCCTTGCGGCTTTCGCTGGCGCCGATCCACACGCGGTTCGTCCGGTCCCACAGCACGGCTTGGTAGCCGCCGAACGCGCCGATGCTCGCCGCGCCGAACTTGTGCCCGAGCTTCTGCAGGTCGCGCACGCTCTCGGACGGGAAGCCCGCCTCCAGGTTCACGGTGCCGCCGTCGGTCATCGCCGTGCCGTCGGGATCGCTGGAGCCGGTGTGGTAGATGCGCGGGGCGTCGCCGGCCTCCTGCAGGTTCATGCCGTGGTCAATCCAGTTCACCAGCACCTGCACATGGCCCTGCGGCTGCATGTCGCCGCCCATCACGCCGAACGCCATCACCGGTTCGCCGCCCTGCGTGACGAACGCCGGGATGATCGTGTGGAAGGGCCGTTTGTGCGGCGCGTAGCTGTTGGGCCGGCCCGGTGTCAGGTCGAACGCCTCGCCCCGGTCGTGCAGGCCGAAGCCGAGTCCGGGCGGCACCATGCCGCTGCCCATGCCGCGGTAGTTGCTCTGGATAAAGGAGACCATCATGCCGCGCTCATCCGCGACGCAGAGGTAGATCGTGTCGCTGGTGCGGAGCGCCGGGATGCCGGGGTCGTAGCGCTTGGCGGCGGCGTTTTGCTTGATGAGCGCGCGGCGTTTGGCGGCGTAGTCCTTGGAGTTCAGTTCGGCGATGGGCGTCTTGAAGAAGTCGGGGTCGGCGTAGAGCCGGGCGCGGTCCTCGAAGGCGAGCTTCTTCGCCTCTATGAACGTGTGCAGGTAGGCCGTGGTGCCGAAGCCCAGCGTCTTGAGGTCGTAGCCTTCAAGGATGTTCAGCATCTGGAGGACGGAGAGGCCCTGGCCGTTCGGCGGCAGTTCCCAGATGTCGTAGCCGCGGTAGTTCGTCGAGATCGGGTCCACCCATTCGGAGTTGTGCTCGGCAAAATCGCGATCGCTCTGGAAGCCGCCCTGCTCCTGGATGAACGCGCAGATCGTCTTGGCGATGTCGCCGCGGTAGTAGGCGTCGCGTCCGCCCGTGGCGATCTGGGTCAGCGTGGCGGCGAGTTGCGGGTTCTGGAAGCGCTCGCCCTTGCGCGGCGGGCGTCCGCCCGGCGCCCAGAGGTTCGTCACGTTCGGATACGTCGCGAGGAGGGCGACATTGCGTTCCCAGCCTTCGGCGATGACTTCGCTGAGCGGAAAACCGTCGCGGGCATAGCCGATGGCGGGCGCGAGGTTGGTCGCCATCGGCACGCGGCCGAACTTCCCGTGGAGCGCGAACCAACCGTCCACGGCGCCCGGCACGGTGACGGGCAGCGGACCGTAGCTGGGCATGTTCGTATGGCCGAGCTTCCGGAGCGCTTCCAGCGTGAGGCCGAGGGGCGAACGTCCGCTGGCGTTTAGGCCGTGCAGCTTCTTCGTGGCCGGATCCCACACGATGGCAAACAGGTCGCCGCCGATCCCGCAGCCGGTCGGCTCCATGAGCCCGAGGCAGGCATTGGCCGCGATGGCGGCATCCACGGCCGAGCCGCCGGCCTTCATCACGTCGAGCGCGGCCTGGGTGGCGAGCGGCTGGCTGGTGCAGGCCAGCGCGTGCGGCGCAATGGTTTCCGAGCGGGTGGCGAAGGCGCGGCCGAGCGGACGTTGGGTGGCAAAGACGGGGAGCGTGAGCATGACGGCAAAGAGCAGGGAGCGGAGGCGGGCTTCCATGCGCTTGGTCTAGCCGAAGGCGCACCGGCGGGCGAGCTGTTTGGCCCGATGATCCCCAGCACGCCGAAGGAATGAACTCTTGGTGGCGGCTGGCGACCCGGACCGATCCCCCGCGACGGGCCGGGATTAACGGCTTGCCCTGTTTCGAAGAAAGTGGCAGCACGCTTCAAGGTTCAAGAGTCCTCCTCAGGCCCCTAACGGAAACGGAATGCCATGATAATTTCTTCGCTTCCCCGACTGGTCCCACGATTCCTCCTTTGTTTGCTCGCTTCGGCCGGTGCCGTCGCCCAGTCGCTGACGCTTGATCCCCCGCGCCCTCAGGCGAATGGCGTAGCGGTGGAGCTGCGCGGTCCGGTGAACACGGTCCACCGCGTGGATACCGCGGCCCGGTTGCCGTTCTGGTCACCGGTGGAACTGCTGACCTCGACGGCGGCGACCAAGACCTTACTGGATCCCGAGACCAATGCCGCCGCGCGCTTCTATCGGGCCGTGGAGGTGGAGCGCGAGTTGCAGGTGTTGCGCGTGACCCCGTTGAGCGGCGGACCCGGGGACGAGGTCATTCTGGAGGGGCAGTTCTTCATTGCCGGCAAGCCCGGGGACCATGTCGTCACCTTCGGCGGGGCGACCTCGGTAGTCGCCACGGCGACGAGCACGCGGCTCACGGTCCGCGTGCCGGCGGAAGCCCAGTCGGGTCTGGTCGTTGTCCGCACGGCGGCGGAGGCCGCGGCCGGCCCGGCGACCTTCACGGTGCTCAGGCGCGCGCCGGTCCGCGTTGAACCGCCGGGCACGCGCCCGGCGACGGAATATGTCGTGGTGAACACCTTCGACGGCGTGCGTGCGGGCGGGCTGCCGGTGCGGCAGGGTGTGCCGTTGATATCGATGGCGGTGCCGACCAACGATGCGCGCGGCACGCTGCTCGCCGTGACGGTCGAGCCGCCGCCCGTGCTGGTCTTCAACGCGGCCTCGACGGCGGAGGCACTGGTGTTTCTGCACCCTCTTTTCCAAACGAGCCACCGGCAACTCGCGCAACAGGCGTTGAGCCTGATCCACGCCGCGCCGGAGGTCGGCGCCCTCGGACAATTGCTGGGCACGCATTTCGCCGGCGGACTCGATCCCACCGCACAGCCGGACTTCGCCGCCGCGTATTCCAACGCCGTCTTCGGCGTCTCGGGCAGCACCGCCATGCGGCGGCTCGCGCAAGAGGTCGCACCGATGTCCGCGCCCACGCCCCCCGCCGGCAGCCGGGCGCGGCGGGCCACGACGACGGCCGATGTGGCGGACTTTCCAGTGGACGCGGACTGGATCGAGGTATCGCGGTTCGAGGCCGCGGCCGACAACTTCATTGATGAGGTGAGGGCACGGCTGAAGGGCAAGATCGTGGGCGAGCCTCTGGGGCTGCGGCAACGCCTGGTCCGGCGCGGGCAGAGCGAAACCTATCCCTACGCCACGACGGTGGACTGGGTCGTGCGGATTGACGAGGTGGATGTCGAGGCGGCGTTCCCCGGCGGCCGGCCCGCGTTCAACGCGGCCTGGCTGGAGACAGATTCGCGGAGCGTGTATCCGACGCGGCCGAGTCCGGCCGGAATCCCGGCGGACGAGACGTTTCCCCGCTTTGGTGCCGTCGGAGCCAAGACCTTTAACGAGGTGACCGTGCCGGTGAAGACCTTGACCGGATTCGCCCTGGGCAAGCTTCAGAAAAACCTGCCGGACAGCTTCCCGGACTTTCTCAAGCCGCCGAAGGACGAGATCACGTTCCCGGATCGCGACGCGCTTTATCGGGTCACGGCGGTGGGGCCGTCCTTTGCGTCTGGCCCGGAGATGGCCACGGCCACGACGGCCTTCGCCGACGAACTGCGGAGGGCTTACATCTTGAACCTGATGGCGGTGGCGATGGAGAGCATCAGCGTGGCCATCGACATCAAGGGCCTGATGGCCGATGAAGATCCGACCCTCAAGGAAGAGCTGATCGAATTGTTCACGAAAGTCGGACTGGAAGCCGGCAAGAAGCTTCCTTCGTTCCGCAAGGCGGATGAATTTGCCCCGGCGGCCGTGGACCTGGTGAAGTTTGCCTTGGGGGAGTTTGCCGACCTGTTGCAGGGCAAGGCACTAGAGCACCTCGAGAAGCTGGCGGAAAAGAAAGGCCGCGAGGCGCTCGCCGGTTACCTGGAAAACGCGGCCCCGGTGCTCAAGGCGGCGGACATCGGGGGCGGCATCGGCCAGATCGCCCTCCGGATCAGGGGCATCGCCGTCATTTCCCCATTGGAGACAACCTTCGTGGTGGTGGGCGATCCGTTCCGGCTCCAGTTCCTCGACATCACGCCGTCCGCCGCCCAGTCCGGTGACGAGGTCGTGCTCCGTTTCCGAGGACCGCGCGGGCTGGCGCAATTTGGACGCAGAATTCAGGATTCGGTTGAGTTCAGGGGACCGGACTTCTTCGAGGGCGAAGTGCGATCCGTCACCGGTCCGGACGCCGACGGAGTCCAGGCCATCACCTTGCGGGTTCCGCCGGGCCTGCCTGCCGGTTCCACCGGCAACTACGAAGTTTCGGTGGGTGCCGGTGGCCGCGTGGGCCGCGGTCCGTTCCGGTTGGTCAGCCCGACGACGATCCAGGCTGTCATTCCCGCTTCGGCCTTTGGCCCGGCGGCGAGCTTTCTGGGCTCTCCGTATGGTGGCGAACAGGTGCGGTTGACGGGGGTGAACTTCAATCGGAAGGACCGTTTCATCTGTCGCACGGCCAATGGAGAAGTGGCGGCGACCGGTGTGCTCGACAACCGGCCGGACGGCGACGTGAGCTTCACTCTGCCGGCGGGCGTCGTCACCGGGTCCATCCGCGTGGAGCACACGTTGACCGGCGGTGGTTCGCAGACGAACGAGAGCCCGGTGCTCACGATCTTGGGGCAGCCTGTCATCAGGTCCGTCACGCCGCTCAGCGGACCCGTCGGCACCACCGTGACCCTTGAACTGCTCAACGCCGGCAACCAAGTGGCTACCGTGGCCGGCAGCATCGGCGGGAAGCCGTTCCAGAACCCGACGCTGCTCGGCGACAAGCTGGTCGGCCTTGTGCAGTTCGGCGCGACTGGGAACGAGGTGGTGGTGGAAACGCCCGCGGGCCGGGCCACAAACCAATTCATCTGTCGCGGGGCGAGCAAAACAGGACAGGTGGTGTAGTTAGCAAAACAGGAATCCGGTGTGTCCGCCCCACGTCTTGGAGGAGGGCGAGCGGAGCGAT
>JAYUSF010000282.1:0-12065 GCA_043755815.1 Verrucomicrobiota bacterium | reverse complement strand
CAACAGCCTCACCAGCCCCTGGAGCAACCCCGCCGGCTCCGTCGTCCCGTGAACCGCCGGACCCACCCCCATTCTGCGGCTCAATAACAATGTTAGGCGCTTCTGCGCTCGGCCTATGAAGACTGCGTTTTTGGCCTTTCTTTTTTCGGTCGCTTCACTCGCATGGAGCGCCGACAAGGACGCCGCTGCGCGTTTCACGCTGACAGTAGTTCCGTCTCGGAGTTCACCCCAAGTCCGAAGCATCGTCACCGCAGATGACAAGCCTGATGAGTTCTACGTCGTGCTCACAAATGCGTCCAAGGACGCCCAACCGGTCTTTGAGTATTGGAACAGTTGGGGCTACCAGAACGTTTCTTTCGAGTTCACGATGCCCGATGGCAAGAAGCTCGTCGTTTCCAAGCGCCCTCAGGACTTCACCCGGAACTTTCCATCCACGTTTCTTATTCCAGTCGGCGAGCACCGCGTTTATGCCATCCGTCTCGACAAGCAGTGGGAGACACGTCCAGAGCTTGCTGCCGATGCCGAAACGCAAATCACGTTGAAAGCAATCTACCAAGTCACGGCCACACCCGAATCATCTGAACACAAAGTTTGGTCAGGTCGCATTGAATCGAAACCCTACAACTTTACACTCAGACATTGGCGAACTCCGAAATGAACGAAACGCCTCCTGAGAAACTACCCGCTGAAGTCATTGGGATTGAACGAGGGTGAAGCCGAGGACGGCGGCGAAGTGCTGGAGGCGGGCGAGCTTCTTTCTTTTCTGCCGGGATTCCGCCTGGGCGAAGACCTCCAGGTTGAATGGCTCTTTGAGATCGTGCTGATTCCCCACCGCCCTCCGAAACAAAAACACCCGGCGCAAGGCCGGGCGGGGTCGGTTCAGCGCCGGAAGCCGATGCCGGTCCTCGCCTTGCCAGCGACCTGGTTCCACTCTACCTAAGCCGCCAACGTGAAAATCGTTTTCCCCGTCCTCTGCCTGCTGTTGGCCTTGCTCCCGGGCAGGACTCCGTGGTGGGCCGCTGACGCCGCCGAACCGGCGGCCGACCAGGCTCCAAAGCTCATCGCCCCGGCGGTATCCACCGGGACCGGCCTGTTGCTGGAGCCGGCGTTGACGCTGCCGGAGTTCACCCGGGAGAAGTTTGCCGCGGCCATGGCCACCGTCGGGCGCGAGAAGATCCAGCGGCCCTGGACCCAGCCGGTCGTCACCCTGCCGCCACATCCGCGCGCCGGCGCGAAGGGTCTCACCGAGGACGAGGTGAAGGCCTACATGGTCGGGGCGAAGCGGCTGTTTGATCGCGGCGAGGCCGTGCCCCTCTCCGACGTGGGGCTGATCAGCACGCAGGAGGACGTGATCCGCCAGCCAATGCTCAACCACATCTCGGCCTTTTCGAACGCAGCCGTCCGCGTTTACCTGCTCGTGCAGAAGACTTCGACCGACACCGGCTGGTCCCAGTTCTCGATCGTGCAGGACCTCACGGTGACGCCCGCGCTCGACTACTACGCCGAACTGCGGAAGGAAGGCCCGAAGTTCGAGGGCACGAGCTGCTACAAGTGTCATTCGTCCGGGCCGCTGGCGATCCACCCGGCCCGCGAGGACCTCGTGCTCGATGCCCCGCTCGCCGCGGCAATCGGCCGGCATATTGCGGGGCAGCCGCGCTCGCAGTTTGTCTTCCCCAAGGATTCGCCCAAGGCGCCCACCGGCGAGGTGCTGGCACTGAAGTTCTGCGCCCGCTGCCACTCCGCGGAGGACGGTGACCGCGACGCGCTTTACCAGCTTCACTCGCACCCGATCCGCGTGCTGGTGGACTTCGGCTACATGCCGCCCAACCGTCGACTGAAGCCCGAGGAGGTTGCCGAACTCAAGGCCTGGCTGGAACGGAAGCCGTAGGACGGTGGGCGAACGGCCGGGAGGCCCACAATTCCGGGCGGCAAAAAGTTGGGGCGGAAATCAGCTCCCGCATTGACCCGTCGCGTCCGTCCGCCTAGAGCCTACGGGCACGCATGAATCCCCAGTTCTCCCGCCGCAGTTTTGTCGCGCTGACCGCCACCGCCACCCTGCTGGCCGCGTCCGGTTGCGCCGGTTTTGCCCAGGCGCTCAACCAGCCGCCCGCCGGCTTCAAGGCCCTCTTCAACGGCAAAGATCTCGCCGGCTGGCGCGGCGGTGACACCTTCGATCACCGCAAGTATCTGGCAATGGAACCCGCGGCCCGCACCAAGCAGGACGCCGAATGGACCGCCGACATGCGCGCCCACTGGAGCGTGCAGAACGGCGAACTCGTCAATGACGGCCACGGCAAATACGCCACGACCGTCCAGGACTACGGCGACTTCGAGCTGCTGGTGGACTACAAGACGGTCGCGCTCGCCGACTCGGGCATCTACCTGCGCGGCGTGCCGCAGGTGCAGATCTGGGACTTCACGGAAAAGGCCAAGTTCAACATTGGCGCCGACAAAGGTTCCGGCGGGCTCTGGAACAATTCTCCCGGCGCGCCCGGCAAGGATCCGCTCGTGCTGGCCGACAAGGCGTTCGGCGAATGGAACTCCTTCCGCATCCAGATGGTGGGTTCGCGCGTGAGCGTGTGGCTCAACGGCAAGCCGGTCGTGAAGCATGCGCTGATGGAGAACTACTACGACCGCAAGCTGCCCATCCCGGCCAAAGGCCCGATCGAACTCCAGACCCACGGCGGTGAAATCCGCTGGCGCAACGTGTTCATCCGCGAGCTCGGCGCCACCGAAGCGGGCAAGATCCTCGCAAGCCACGGCGAGGAAGGCTTCCAGTCCGTCTTCAACGGCAAGGATTTCACCGGCTGGTCCGGCCCGCTCGACAACTACGAGATCGTGAACGGCGCGGTCCGCTGCAAGGCGGGCAAGGGGGGCACGATCTTCACCAAGGAGGAATTCGCCGACTTCACCGCCCGGCTTGAATTCATGGTGCCTTCGGGCGGCAACAACGGGCTGGCGATCCGCTATCCCGGCACGGGTGACACGGCCTACGCGGGCATGTGTGAACTGCAGGTGCTCGCCGAGGACTATGAAACGGTCCACAAGGCCAAGCTCGACGCTCGCCAGGCACACGGCTCGGCCTACGGCATGGCGGCCGCGGCCCAGGGCTTTCAACGCCCGCCCGGTGAATGGAACTTTCAGGAAGTGACGGTGAAGGGATCCAAGATCCGCGTGGAGCTGAATGGGGCCCTGATCCTCGACACCGACCTGGCCAACGCCAAGGACTTCATGGCCAACTCGGCACACACCGGCAAGGACCGCACGAGCGGCCACTTCGGCTTCGCCGGCCACAACGACCCGGTCAGTTTCCGTAACGTGCGGATCAAGAAGCTGTAAGCCGCCCGGCCCAGCATGAAGACGGGACCCAAGGCGATTCTGGCGACGGCCGGAATCGTCTTGGTCGTCTCTGGATTGCTGTGGCCGCGGAGTGAGCCGGTGTATGGGATGTCGGTGGGATTTCTGCGCTACGGCCAGTTCCCGGCCTTCGACTACGTGAACAATCGGCCGACCCATGTTCTGTGCGCCATCTTTGGCGTAACCAATACCGGAAACCGTCGGATTTACTGTCGCACTAACTTCCGGGGAATCGGCGGGGTGTTCGTTGATGTTCTGACGACGAACGGTTGGGACACTGTCGTTCCAGCGTGGAATTGCCTTGCTGAGAGCGGTGACCTGGAGCCCGACGAGGGCTTCGAGATTCCGGTAACCGTCCAAACGAACCTTTCGTGGCGAACCACCTTCGGTTTCCGCCCCTACGCGCATTGGGAGATGATACCGCACGTCTCCATTTTGATTAACCGTATTCCGGACGCCTATCCGCTCTTCCAAAGACCGCCGTGGCGGGAAGTCCCAACTGAGACGGTTCCGGCACCCGGGAATCTTTGGCCGAGACCGTAGCGAGGCGAGTCGACGCCAGCGGCCGGCGTTACCCGCTTCTCCCCGCTGGCGTGCTTTGGGCGATGTGGTTTACTTCGGCCGTGCAGATTCAAAGCTTCAAGGTCTTCTGTGACCTCGCCGAAACCGAAAGCTTCACCAAGGCCGCGCAGATCAACGGCGTGACGCAGAGCGCCGTCAGCCAGCAGGTGAGCTCGCTCGAGAAGCAGTTCAAGACGCTGCTGATCGAGCGCAGCAAGAAGAAGTTCCGCCTCACGCGCGAGGGCGAGCTCCTCTACGAATACGGGAAGCAGGTCATCCAGACCTACGAGTCGCTGGTGGCCCGGCTTCAGGAGGTGAAGGACATCGTCACCGGCACGATCCGGGTGGCGACCATCTATTCCATCGGCCTGCACGATCTGCCGCCCTACATGAAGAAGTTCCTCAAGGGCTTCCCGACCGTTACGGTGCACGTGGAATACCAGCGCGCGAACCAGGTATACGACGATGTCCTGGGCAACGTGGTGGACCTCGGACTGGTCGCCTACCCCAACAAGGACACACGTCTGGAGATCATTCCTCTGCGCGAGGAGACGCTCGTGCTCATCTGCCACCCGAAGCACCCGCTGGCCAAGGAGAAGCACCTCAAGCTGGCCCACCTCGAGGGGCAGAAGTTCATCGCCTTCGAATCCGACATCCCCACCCGCAAGGCCATCGACAAGATCCTCCGCGACTCCGGCGTGGCGGTGAAGAACACGATGGAGTTCGACAACATCGAGACCGTGAAACGGGCCGTCGAGATCGAGGCCGGCGTGAGCATCGTGCCCGAGAGCACGGTGGTGCAGGAGGTCTCCAAGCAGACGTTGGCGGCATTGAAATTTTCGGAGGCCCTCCCCACCCGCCCGCTGGCCGTGATCGTCAAAAAGACCAAGGTGCTCTCACCCGCGATGAAGCAGTTCATCCAACTGCTCAAGGAACCGATCTGAACCGCCGCCACCGGCATCCCTCATGAGACCGAACCCGCCCACCGCTCCGCTGCTGCTCACATTGGTCCTAATAGCCGCGGGCGGCTGTTCTACGCCGGCATTCAAGGGCGGCGGAACGGTCACGGTTCAATTCGAGGAGGGCGCGAACTTCAACGATTTCGGCAGCTCGGCCGATGGCAGCCCCTATGCCGCCGCGCAGGAACGAAGGCAGTTGGAAGATGTCGTGATCGAGCTGGCCGACAGTTACATTCCGGAAGGCTTCAACGTCCGGCTGCGCTTTAGCGACATCGATCGCGCCGGCCAGATCCCCCCCATGTCGGCGCGGCGGATTCGTATGGTCACCGACCAGTTTCCCGCGCGGGCCGTCTTCAACTACTTCGTGACCGACGCCGCCGGCGAGCCGATCCGGCATGGCGCCGAAAGCCTTTTTCTGGCCTTTCCACAATACCTCCGCAGCGGCACGCCTCCGGACACGGCCATGCCGGACATGGACGAACTCTTCCGTCCATGGTTTCGACAAGTGGGCCGCCAGTTGCCCCGGGCCCGGCATGAGTGAACCGACGGTCAGCGCGAACGGCACCGCCGTCGCCGTAGAACTGCCGTGCACGCTGGAATCCTTCCTCGTCCGGCAGCAACTGCTGCCCCGCAGTGTCGTGGTGGAACTCAACGGCGAGGCCGTCACCCCCAGCGAATTCTCGGCCCGCATGCTCCGGGCGGGCGACCGGCTGGAGATCGTGAAAATCGTGGCCGGTGGCTAGCCGCGGCGACTGCTTACCCTCCCTTCGAACACGCCTCTCCTCCCCTCCGTCCGGGCCCTTGCGCCCGCGCCGGCTTCGGGCAGCGTTCGCACGTGTTCCGGCTCTTGCGCCCACTGTGGATGACGATCTGGCTGACGCTGGCAGGCGTCTCTCCCTCGGCGCACGCGTTGATCCTGTTGGGCGGCGACGATCCGTTGCACAACACGGGCACGCCCTCGGGCGCCTTCGCCGACAGCGGCTGGCAATATCAGGTTCGCTCCGACTTCACTGCGACCGTCGTCGGGCCTGAGCACGTGCTCACCGCAAGCCACATGGGCATTCAGACCAATTCCATCGTGCGGTTCGGCGGGCTCGTCTACCGCACGGTTTCCGTCACGGGCCTTCCCCATACCGACCTCAGTCTCATCCGCGTCGCCGGCCGATTCCGCCTCTGGGCGCCGCTGTATCGCAACTCCGATGAGGTGGGCAAGGTGGCGACCCTCTTTGGGCGGGGCCTCTCCCGGGGGGCGCCGGTCTTTCGCGAGACCGACGGCACGAATCAGCTCCGGGGCTGGCTTTGGGGAGCAAACGATTTCCGGGACCGCTGGGGCACGAACGTCATTGAGGAGGCGCTGCCACCCGGGGGCGCCAATGACGGCGCCTTGCTTGCTTCTCTGTTCACCGCTGACGCAGGTGCCGACGAGGCGATGCTCGCCGGCGGCGACTCCGGCGGCGGCCTTTTTCTGCGCGACACGGACGGACTTTGGAAACTGGCCGGCGTGGCCTTTGCGGTGCAAGCCGGGTTCAACACCAACACGACCGGCGACGGATTTTTAGCCGCCCTCTTTGACCGAAGGGGTTTCTATGAACGGGACGAACAGTCGCAATGGGCGCTGGATCCGACCTCCGAACGCCAACCCGGCACCGCCCTCTACCATACCCGCGTGTCGGAATACGCGGATACCCTCGACTCCCTGATGGCTCAAGCGGCTCCGGCGACGGCGGCCACTCCCCGGCTGCATTCCAGCGCCTCTCCCGAAGGCCCCTTTGTCGAGCACGACGCCTATGCGGTGGATTCCGAATCCAGGGAAGTGACGGCGACGGTTGCGGGGGACCGGCGATTTTTTCGCCTGGATGGCGTGACTTCGGTCCGGCTGCTTTCGGCCGATTCAAATCAGGTTCGACTCGGCTTTTGACCATCGTCCGCGGTCAATCCCTCAGCCGGAACAACTGCGAACGTTCCGTCAGGGGCAACTTCACGGTCGGCTAACGGCAGGATTGCATAGCCCTGGTCGAGCCCGCCCGGCACGACCGGCTGCGGTTCGAAACTGGAAAGGAGCTTCCCCTCCCACATCGCGAAGCCCACCAATTCGGCGTCAAGACCCGTCGCAGCGGAAACGTGGAAGTGGGCGTTCACCGCCAATTGCGCCGCTTCCTGAAGTGGAAATTCCGCGGTCGGCTGTCGCACCGAGTCGAGCGGGCCGCCAGGTCGGGTGAGCCGAAACCCAGGCCCCGGCGCAGTGAGGTCCACGCGCACAATGTTCATCCGGAGCGGGCGGGGTTTAACCTCGGTCCGCGAAATGAGCGTCACGCCGCGATACGGCCGCGAGATTTTCGTGTCGGCCAGGATAGCCGCCGCGGAGGCCCCTACTGCGACGCCAAGGGCCCAGCCGGCGCCAATCGCCCGCGGCCAGTTCCGTCCGGCAAAAAGCGGGAGCGATGATTCAGCGAATGGAAGGGCCGACTTCATTTTCGCGGGTTACAGCACCGCGAGCCCGGCACTTCCGGACGCCGCCGGCAATGGGCGTGAGCAGCGGAAGCGTTTGCCGTGCTGAAGGGTTGCGCGGGCATTCGGCTGTTGGTCAGAAATGAGCATGAAGTTGGCGCGGTTGACCGGCGTCGATGGCTCCGCGTGGACAGCCGGGGGTGGATCGGTAAGCTGCCCGTCGTGACCCCGAAAAAATGGAGAAATTGATCAAGCCAACTGTGCCACTACCGCACCAGCGCAGGGCCGGGATTTGGCAGTTCCGGCAGACGACGATCCTCCTGTTCGCCGGCCTGCTGGACCTAGCCGGCCCGCAGATCGGCCAGGCCGACAACCGCCGTCTCGAAGCCTTCGTCGACCGGCACTGCGTCGAATGCCACGACGCCGAGATGAAGAAAGGCGGGCTGGACCTCACGGCGCTCGGTTTCGAATTCGGCTCGCCGAAGGCCCTCGCAACCTGGGTCAATGTGCATGACCGCGTGGCCAGCGGCGAAATGCCGCCGGCGAAGCAGAAACAGCGGCCGGAGGGCAAGGAACTGGGCGCGTTCACCAACGGGCTCGCGGCCTCGTTGTTCGCGGCCGACCGGAAGCGGGTCCGCGAAAACGGCCGTGCCACCCAACGCCGGCTGAACCGCCATGAATACGAGGCAACCCTGCGCGACCTGCTCGCGTTGCCGTATCTGGAGGTGAAGGATTACCTTCCCGAGGACACCACCGCTCACGGCTTCAACAAGGTTGGTGACGCGCTCGATGTCTCACACGTCCAGATGGCCCGCTATCTCGGCGCCGCCGATTTCGCGCTGCGCCAGGCGATGGCCCCGCAGGTCCGGCGGCCGGAGACCAAGACGGAACGCTTCTACGCCTGGGACCAGGGCGAATTCTTCGGCGCCATCAAGCTCGCCGGGCCGAAGGAACGCCGGACCTGGCCGCTCGTTGCCCTCGAACTGCAGCGCGACCTGACCGAGGCCGAGAAGCCGAAGCGCCCGGAAAACCGTTCCGAGGAACGGCTCCGGCAGGAGGCGATGGGGGTGGTCGTCAGCACCTACGAGCCGACCGAAATCCGCTTCGGCAAGTTCCGCGCGCCAGTCTCTGGCCGCTACCGGCTGAAGTTTTCCGGCTTCAGTTTTTGGATCGATCCCAAATTCACCAATGTGACGGCCGGGCGCCGGTCCGAACCGGTGACGGTCTATTCCGACACCTCGCCGCGCATCCTGCGCAAGCTGGGCAGCTTCGATGTCGGCACGTCGCCCACCGAGCGGGAGCTTGAGACTTGGCTGCTGGCCGGCGAAACCATCCGTCCCGACGCTGCGCGCCTGCACCGTTCACGCCCGCCGGATCACAAGAACCCGCTCACGACGCCAGAGGGCATGCCCGGCGTGGCATTCCAATGGATGGAGGTCGAAGGTCCCCTGCTCGACCAATGGCCACCTGCCGGTCACCAGCTTCTGTTTGGTGATCTGCCGCTGGAGGACGATCCCGTCACCACCGGCGTCGGCCGCTCCAAGGTGACCGCCGGCGTGAAAGTTCTCCCGAAGGATCCGGAGGCCGACGCCGAGCGCCTGCTGCCCGAGTTCCTCAACCGCGCCTACCGCCGACCGGCCACCAAGGAGGACGCGGAACGGTTCCTGGGCGTGATCCGCGGTGCGCTGAAGGCAGGACACAGTTTCACCGACGCGATGCTTGCCGGCTACAACGCCGTCCTGAGTTCACCCGGATTTCTCTACTTCGACGAACGGCCCGGCCGGCTAACGGATCGTGCCCTTGCCGAACGGTTGTCCTACTTCCTCTGGAACTCCGCGCCCGACGGTCAACTCCGCGCCCTGGCCGCCAAAGGCGGTCTGCATCGGCCCGAAGTGCTGCGCGCTGAAACGGAACGCCTGCTCAACGACCCGAAGTCCCGCCGCTTCGTGGACGCGTTCCTCGACTACTGGCTGGACCTCCGGGGCATCGCCAAGACAGCACCCGACGAGCAGCTCTATCCGGACTACCAGCTCGACGACCTGCTGGTGGAATCCATGGCGGAAGAAACGCAGCGGTTCTTCGCCGAACTGGTGAAGCATGACTCAGGGGTGACCAACCTCGTCGCCGCGGACTTCGCGTTGGTCAATGAACGGCTGGCCACGCTCTACGAGCTGCCCGGGATCAGCGGTGTAAACTTCCGGTCCGTGCCGCTGCCGGCCGACAGCGTTCGCGGCGGACTGCTCACGCAGGCGAGCGTGCTCAAGGTGACTTCCAACGGGACGACCACTTCGCCGGTGAAGCGCGGCGCCTGGATCATGAGCCGCATCGTCGGACGTCCGCCACCGCCGCCCCCCGCCAGCGTCCCGGCCGTGGAGCCCGACATCCGCGGCGCCACCACCATCCGGGAACAGCTCGCGCAGCATCGCAATCAGGAAACCTGCAACGCGTGCCACAAGTTGATCGATCCCGCCGGCTTCGCCTTGGAGAGCTTTGACGTGATGGGCGCGTGGCGCGAACGCTACCGAACCGTCGGCGGTGGCGAGCCGGTAAAGGGCATCGGTCACAATGGACTGTTCTACCACTTCGGTCTGGGACCGAACGTGGATCCCAGCGGCGAAATGCCCGACGGCCGCGCCTTTGCCGATGTCCGCCAGCTCAAACGGTGTCTCGTCAACGAGGAGGAACAGCTCGCCCGCAATCTCGCCCGTCAGTTGACGATCTTCGCGACGGGCGCACCGATCAGTTTTTCCGACCGCGCGGCCATCGAACGGCTCGTGCAACGCAACCGGGCGCACGGCTTCGGCGTGCGTTCCCTGATCCACGAGCTTGTGCAGAGCGACCTGTTTCTGAACAAATGACCACCAGCCAGCCATGAAGATTTCCGCTTCAGCAAATCGCCCCGGCTCCTTCATTGCCACCCGCACCGCCCTGTCGCGGCGCAGCTTCCTGCGGGGAACCGGCATCGCCCTAGCGCTGCCGTGGCTGGACTCGATGTTCCCCGCCTTCGCCGCGAACACCTCGTCGGCGCCGGCCACGGCACCCAACGCGACTCCGCGGCGGATGTTTGCGATCTGCAACAATCTGGGCCTGCTGCCGGATCAGTTCTTCCCGAAGACCGCCGGCCGCGACTACGAGCTTTCGCCGTATCTCGAAATCCTGAAGGAGCACCGGAACGATTTCACGGTGTTCAGCGGCGTGTCGCATCCCGACGTGGACGGTGGACACCCGGCCGACAACTGCTTCCTCACCGCCGCGCCCCACCCCGGCCGCGGCGGCTTCCGCAATACCATCTCGCTCGACCAGTTCATCGCCGAACGCCTCGGACACCTGACCCGTTTCCCCTCGCTCAATCTCGGCGTGAACGTGGAACG
This sequence comes from Verrucomicrobiota bacterium, assembly GCA_043755815.1. Classification (GTDB taxonomy): domain Bacteria; phylum Verrucomicrobiota; class Verrucomicrobiia; order Limisphaerales; family UBA9464; genus CAIWAH01. Next base: position 1,369 of record JAYUSF010000282.1, on the reverse strand, counting down.
CGGCGCCCGGAGCCTTTCGTGGACCGGATCCGGAATCCTGATTCCGTGCGAAGAGAAGCCTTCCGACGTGTTCCGTCGGCTCTTCATCCAGGGAACGCCCGACGAGGTGGAAAAGCAGGTCCGCCGCCTCGAACTCGGCCAGAGCATTCTCGACGCCGTGGCGGGCCAGGCCAAGACGCTGCAACGCCGGGTGGGCGGTTCCGACCGCGACCGGCTCGACCAGTATTTTACCAGCGTCCGCGAATTGGAGCAGCGCATGCAGATGTCGCGCGAATGGGAACGCAGACCCAAGCCGGCCGTCACCGCCCCAGTGCCGCTGGACCCCGCCAGCCCCCGGGAATACATGGACAAGGTCCGCCTGATGTATGACCTCGCCCGGCTCGCCTTCGAGACCGATTCCACCCGGTCCATCGCGCTCCTGCTCGACAGCGTGAATTCGCCCGCGATCGACCTTGATGGCACCCAGATCACGGAAGGCTACCACGACCTGTCGCACCACGGCCGCTCCGAGAAGAAGCTGTCGCAGCTCCGGGCCATCGACGAATGGCACATGAAGCTCCTGTCCGAGCTTTTCTCGAAACTCCGCAGCGTGAAGGAAGGCGGCGAAACGCTGCTGGACCGCACGATGGTCCTCTACGGATCGAACCTCGGGAACGCAAACACGCACGTGACGACGAATCTGCCCACGCTCTTCGCCGGCGGCGGCTTCAAGCACGGGCAACACCTCGGCTTCGACCGGGAGCGCAATTATCCGCTTCCCAACCTGTTTGTCTCCATGCTGCAGCGGATGGGCATCGGGGCCGGTCAGTTCGCCACTTCCACCGGCACGATGCGCGGGCTCGAACCGGCCTGAACTGCTGGCCACCGGAGCGGACTGGACCACCGGCGGTTTCCCGAATCCCCAGCCAGTTTCCCTGACGCGGGTTCGGATCAAGCCCGGCTCGAACATGCCGCGACCAAATTCCGGGAAGAAAGAGATTGCTGCGAAGTGGGCAGTCCCTATTTTCCGCCTCGCCTTAACGGGCACCCGGTCGGGGTGTAGCGTAGCTTGGTAGCGCGTCTGAATGGGGTTCAGAAGGTCGTGAGTTCAAATCTCACCACCCCGACCATTGGGTTTTCTTCCTGAAGTCTTCCGCCTCCTGTATTTCCTGTGGCAGCGGTGTGTCCCCGCCGAAGCTTCGTTCCTCTCGGCCCACTCGCATCCAGCCGGCGACCTGACGCCCCATACGAAAGGCAAGTCCCCCACCCCTGCCCCTGCTCCGCGGAAGGCGGGTCCCCTAGGAGCCTGTCGGGCTTAGGAGCCGATTTTTTCCGGCTGTCTGGCGCAACCTATTGCCCCGGACGGCGTCTATCGCTGCACATGGCCACC
>JAYUSF010000281.1:0-37438 GCA_043755815.1 Verrucomicrobiota bacterium | reverse complement strand
CGGGTGCTGGCGGAACTGGGGCTGTGAAGGGCAAAAAGCCGCCCGCGAAGAGCGCAAATCTTGCGAAGGCGGACGCTGCTTCGACTTCAAAGGGGGCGTTGCCCGGAACGTAGCGGTGTTCGCGATAACGCTGTTATGCGGGCGCTATCGCCAGCGCCGCAACGACACTACCCTGGCGTCCTTGGCGTGAGCAATTGGTTGCAGGTCAGAACCCTTCGCGCACGCGGTAGAAGCGCTGTCCGGATTGCACGCCGTCGATAAACTCAAAGGCTTCGCCGAAGATCTGGAAGCTGGTCAGCGGGTTCCAGCCACCGCCCAACTGCGACGCGTGTTCCAGGAAATAGTTCACCCCGCTTTCGCCGGTTACCCGCAGCCGCCACCGGCCATCGGGCAGAGGAGCAATCTGAAGCACCGGTGCCGCCACCGTGCCGGCGGCGGTGATGTTGAAGTGCGTCAGCCGGCCGAACGCGACCACCAGGGTGCTGCCCGGCAGAGTCGTGGTGTCGAAGGTGGTTGGATGAACGAACTCCAGTTCCACTTCGTAAGTGCGGCCGGCCTGGAGCGTGCCTGCGGGAATGGTCACGGAGGTGGCCGTGCCGTTAAGCCCCTGACCGGTGTGGAACTCGGGCGTCTCAAAGACAGTCTGGCCGCCGTTTTCCGGATCAACGAACACGCCGATGAAGTCATTCACCGTGCCGCCGGTCATCGGCTTCCACGAAAGCGTCAGCGGCTGCGAGGGATCGAAGGCCTGGGCCGCCGCCAGGTTGAGCACCTCGGGCGTGGAGGGATAGGCGTCGGCCGGCACGTTTAGCGTGACGGTCTTGGTTCCTTGATGAGCCGTTTCCAAAGTCATCTGGTAGGTGCCGGGCGGCGCGACCGCGTCCTGCTCGGCCTTGGAATCCACCTCCGTCTCGTTCTCCAGCGAGTCGCCCTGACTGTGGTCCATGGGAAAGGTGCCTCCGCCGGGCTGGCGCACGGAACCCGTGATCAGCGTGTTGAATCCGGTGGAGTCGGCGAAGGCGCCCGCGCCATAGCCTTCCTCGCTGCGAATCTGCGGCGTGCCTCCAAGTGCCTGGGTGAAGATCTCCACCTTGAACAGGCCGGCGATCAAAAGGTCCGGCGTGCCGGTGGTGTCGGCCACTGCGGTGGTGAACCCGCCCTGCGGATCGAACGGCAGCGGATTGCCGGCGACATCCTTGAAGCCCGCGCGGTTCAACTGCCAACTGACCACCGTGCCCGCCGGCAACTGCTGCGCATACAGGCAGAGCAGCACCCGGCCACCGTCGGTCCAGCGGTAGGTGAATTTGGCCGGGTCAAGGCCGGTCCAGTTGATGGACTGGCTGGCCTGCATCGGCTCGTTGAACTCGAACGACACGCCGGAGTTCCGCGGGACGAGTTCGTCATCGTGGGCAGAGGGTTTGGAATTCCACAGTTGCGGCGCCTGCGTGTCGGTCGTGCCGCCGGTGGACAGGCTGAACTCCGTCTCCCGGTAATAGGCACCGATGGCCGGCACGCCCTGGCCGTAGGAAGTGGTGTCCAGTTCCACGATCTTGGCGAACAGCAGGCGGCCCGTGTAGGTCTGCCCTGAGGCCAGGATGCCGGCGGGAATGGTCACCGACGTGTGCGTGCCGTTTAGACTCCCCGGTTCGCCGGGTCCGGCCGTTTCAAAGACGGCGCTCTCGATTTCGCCGTTCATCCGCCGGATTTCGACTTGGACGAAATCCGTGTCCGCGCCGCCGGTGAAGGGCAGCCACGACAGCGTCAGCGGCGTTCCGGACGTCACGTTCTGCAGGTCGGCGAAATTGTTGAGCGTGGGAATTGTGGGATAGGCGACGCCGGTGAGCAGCACCACGACGGAGCGAGGCCCGTCGTTCTTACCGGTGATGCTGAGGGTGAAGTTCCCGTTCGGATACGCGGCGTCCAGAGCCGCCTGCGAACTGAACTCAGACTCCAGATTCCAGCCGTCGCCGTCGGCTTCCAGCGGGATGGCGGTTCGGCCGGCCGGCGTGAGCGAGGCGGCCAAGACGCTTCCGGGCTCCGCCAAGTCCAGGAAGGCGTTGAACTGGTAGGGACTTGTTTCGAGCACCACGGTCGTCGGGCCGGTCTGCTGATGGGCGACGCCTTTGACGATGCCCATGAATGAAACGTCCGCGGCGAAACCCGGACCACAGGCCCAGATCACCGCGCCAGCCAGCAGTCCTCGGATAAATCCAATGCCACGCACTCTCATGCCCGAACTTGGCGGCGTAAGCCCCGCGCTGGCAACCCGGCTTTTGCCATTCAGAGGGCCGTCTTGGCCGCCGTTGGTCGCGGCCAACGGGCTTTGGGCTGACCATTTGCGGGCTGAAATGCGCGCTCACCGTGGGTGCCCCGACTTGCGGAGGTGATCGGGCTAGTCGCCAACGCCGCCTGTTCCCGAAAGTGTGCGCCGTCTTTGGCCGCACGTCGGCAAACGCGGACGAAGACCGTCCGCACCCCGACGCGCCCCAGTCCATGGAAGCCGCTGCGCTAAAGCTGGGTCTCCGGCAAGAATGCGAGCTTGGTTTCGGCGCGGACGAGGTTCTCCACAGTCACGCGGGCGATCTCACGCAAGGCTTCGGCGGTCAGGAAGGCCTGGTGCGCGGTGACGAGCACGTTGGGAAACGTCAGGAGCAGGTTCAGTTCGTCGTCCTGCAGGACCTGTGCTGACAGATCCTCAAAGAAGACGCCTTCCTCCTCTTCGTAAACGTCCAAGGCCACGCCGCCGAGGTGACCGGTCTTCAGTGACTCGAGCAGGGCGGTGGTGTCCACCAGCTTGCCGCGGCTGGTATTGACCAGGTAGGCGCCCGGCTTCATTGCCGCGAGCGTCTCGCGGTTGAGCAGGTGGTGTGACTGCGGGGTGAGCGGCAGGTGCAGCGAAACCACATCGCTGGTGGCCAGCAGCACGGGCAACTCGACATAGGCAACTCCGCGCTGCGTCGCCCAATCAGGTGCCGGGAACGGGTCGTAGGCGAGGACCGTGCAGTCGAAGCCCCGGAAGATCTGGGCGGCGATCCGTCCAATACGGCCGGTGCCAATGATGCCCACGGTCTTCCCGTGCAGGTCGAAACCGGTGAGCCCGTTGAGCGAGAAATTGTGCTCACGGACCCGGTTGTAGGCGCGGTGAATCTTCCGGTTGAGGGTTAGCAGCAACGCGACGGCGTGTTCGGCCACGGCGTGGGGCGAATAGGCCGGAACGCGGGTGACCTTCAGGCCGGCCGTGCGGGCGGCCGCGAGGTCCACGTTGTTGAAACCGGCGCAACGCAAGGCCACATGGCGAACACCCAGCCCCGCGATCCGGGTGAGGCAGGCGGCATCGAGCCGGTCGTTGACGAAAACGCACACCGCGTCGGCACCGCGGGCGGCATCGGCAGTTTCGAGGGAGAGCCGGAACTCGTGAAAGCGCCAGGTCACCGACTGGGCGCCCGGGGCGGCTTCAAGGAACTCGCGGTCGTAGGGTTTGCCGTCAAACAGGGATACAATCATGGCGGAAGGGTGGTTGTCGGCCGGGTCGGCGGGCGACTCACCCAGGCCGAGCTTAAGTCGTCAGTTGATAATGCCAATCTGGACCTCACCAAGGTGCCGTGGCTCCACGGGTGGGCCCGTCATGCCGAACTGAGGCGGGCGGGAGGGCAGACCGTAAATGCCAAACCAGCAATTACATTTGGCGTCAAAGTGGCGCCGAAATGTAGGGTTCGAGAGCGTCACCGCATGCACACTCTAGGAACTAGCCGGCTCTGCCCCACCCTCGTCGTCGCCCTGGTCTGCGGGCTGGGTTGGTTCGCTTTCGCGGGCCCACCGCCGGGCCCGGCGCTCGGACTCGACCTCTTCCGTCCGCCGCCTGAGCCGCCGGGCCCCTCGTCGCGGCGGTCGGGAATTGTGATCTCGGAGATCATGTATCATCCCGCGGCGCGCGCGGACGGGCTCAACGGCCAGTTCATTGAGGTGTTCAATTCGCAGCCGTGGTTCGAGGAACTGGGTGGCTGGCGCATTTCCGGCGACGCCGGCTTCGAGTTCCCGGCCAACTTCACCCTGCCGGCCCGCGGTTACGCGATCATCGCCGCCAACCCCGGGGAGTTCACCCGGATCACCGGGCTGACCAACGTGCTTGGTCCCTTCTTGGGTTCGCTGCCGAATGGTTCCGGCCAATTGAAGCTGCGTCATCGGCTCGGGGCCGTGCAGTTCGAGGTGGACTACCGCGACGATGGTTCGTGGCCGGCGGCCGCCGATGGAGCCGGACCGTCGCTGGTCTTGGCGCGGCCAAGTCTCGGCGAACGTAATCCGCAGGCATGGGCTCCGAGCGAACTTACGGGCGGTTCACCCGGCGGGCCGGAGCCGGCGCGTGTTCCCGCCCTGCGCAGCGTCATGATCAACGAACTGCTCGCCCACACCGATCCGCCCCAAACGGATTTCGTCGAACTGTTCAACTACGCCGACGTGGCGGTGGATCTCACGGGCTGCGTGCTGACGGACGATCCGGACAAGGCCAAGTTCATTCTGCCGACCAACAGTGTCATTGCGGCCCGCGGGTTTCTTGCCTTCAGCCAGGCGCAGCTTGGCTTTGCACTCAGCGCCGCCGGGGAAACGGTTCTGCTCCGCTCCCCAGATGGTCGTCGCGTGCTCGACGCGGTGCGCTTTGGAAGCCAGGAAAACGGGGTGAGCTTCGGGCGGTTCCCCGACGGCGCGCCGACCTTGCGGCGGCTGGATTCGGTAACTCCTGGAGTGGCGAATTCCGCACCGCGGGAACCGGCGGTGGTGCTCAACGAGCTCATGTATCACCCGGCCAGCGAAAATTCGGCCGACGAATATGTCGAACTGCACAATCCGGGTTCCGCGCCGGTGGATCTGGGTGGGTGGCGGATCGAGGATGCCATCAAGTTTGAGTTTGCGCCGGGCACCGTTTTGCCGGCGGGCGGTTACCTTGTGGTGGCGAAGGCGGCGGCACATCTGCGGACCAACTATCCCCACCTCGGCCCGGGCAACCTGGCGGGAGATTTCTCGGGCATGCTGGCTGACGGTGGCGAACGTCTTGCGCTGTCGTTCCCAGACCCAATCACTTCGACCAATTCCGCAGGCGGCGTGGTGACCAACACCCTCCACATCGTGGTTGACGAGGTGACTTACGGGACCGGTGGGCGCTGGGGCCGCTGGTCGGATGGCGGGGGCAGCAGCCTGGAATTGAGGAATCCCGGGGCGGACCGGCGGCTCGCGGCGAACTGGGCCGACAGCAACGAGGCGTCCAAGTCGCCGTGGGTCACGGTCGCGGCAACGGGAATCGCCGACAACGGCAACCAGACGGCCAACGGGCTGGAACTGTTCCTCTACGGTCCGGGCGAGGCGCTGGTCGACAACGTGGAGGTGATCGGTCCCGGCGGCACCAACCTCATCGCCAACTTTGACTTTGAAGCCGCCGGCACGACGAACTGGGTGTTTCAGGGCAATCACGGTGCCAGCAGCCTCGAAACGATTGAAGGCTTCCAGAGCGGACAGTCGCTTCACGTCCGGGCGACCGGTCCGGGGCACACCGGCCCGAACCGGATTCGCGTGCCCCTCCGTTCTAGCGTGGGCAGCGGCCAGACAGTGACCATTCGCGCCAAGGTGCGTTGGCTGATGGGCGCGGGAAACATCCACTTCCGGCTGCACGGCAACTGGCACGAGGCACCGGGCTACATCGTGGCGGCGCATAATCTGGGCACGCCCGGCCGGCCCAATTCCCGGCGCGTCTCCAACGTCGGCCCGGCGATTCACGACGTCGCGCATTGGCCGGTGCTGCCGCCGGCGGGGCAGGAGGTGTTGGTGACCGCCCGCGTGGACACCGCGGACGGTCTGGAGGCACTTACCCTCCGGTGGCGCCGCGATCCGGCCACCGATTACACCAACGTAAGCATGATCGACAACGGGGCGGGCCTCTATTCGGCGACGATTCCCGCCCAGGGCGCGGGGGGCCTCGGGGCCTTTTACGTGGTGGCGAACGATGCCGCGACGCCGTCCGCGACCACCACGTTTCCCGCGGAGGCGCCGGTGAAGGAATGCCTCGTGCGCTGGGGTGAGGCCTTCGTGAACGGCGCGATGGGCAGCTATCGCCTCTGGACCACCAAGACCAATGTCGATCGCTGGAGCAGACGCGAGAAGCTCAGCAACGACCCGCTCGATTCCACCTTCGTCTATGGCAACTTCCGCGCGATCTACAACGCCGGCGCGCTCTACAGCGGCAGCCCGTATCACGCGCCCAGCTATACCACTCCCACCGGTGCCAACTGCGACTATGTCTTGGTGCTGCCGCCGGACGACTTGTTCCTGGGTGAACAGGAGCTGAACCTGCTCCAACCCGGCAACGGAGGCGGCGATTCCACCGCGCAGCAGGAGAAGCATGCGTATTGGATCGCGGACCAGCTGGGCTTGCCGTCCTGCAACCGACGGCCGGTGCTGCTCTACGTCAACGGTGTCCGCCGCGGGCAGGTCTATGACGACGCGCAACAACCCACCCGGGACTACGTGAAGCAGTGGTTTCCGGACGACTCCGACGGGGAGCTCCGCAAGATCCAGCTCTGGTTCGAATTCGACAACTCCGGCTCCAGCTTTGACGCCCAAGGCGCGAACCTGGGCCGTTATGTCAGTGGCGGCGCCTTGAAACGGGCTCGCTACCGCTGGAACTGGCCGCTTCGGGCCTTCGGCAACGATCCCAACAACTACGCCAATCTGTTCAGGCTGGTCGAGGCCGTGCACACCCCCATCAGCGGCGACACCTACACCCGCGCGCTGCTGCATGCCACCGACGTGGACGGTTGGTTCCGGACCCATGTGACGGAACACATCGTCGGCAACAACGACAGTTACAGCTACGGCGGCGGGCAAAACATGTATGCCTACAAGCCGAAGAACGGCCCGTGGCAGCTGCTTATCTGGGACATCGACTTTGCCTTTGCCGCGGCGGACGCCCGCAGCGATCTGCTGGGCATCGGCGGGCAGAATGTCGGTCCGGTGAACACCCACGCGCCCTTCGCCCGGTTCTACTGGCAGGCTCTCCTCGACGCGGCCAACGGTCCGCTGCTGGCCGAACGTTCGAACCCGATCATCGACGCCCGCTACAACGGAATGCGGACGAATGGGGCCGCCGGAGTCTCGGCGGGTTCCATCAAGGCCTATGTCGCAACCCGCCGGAACTACATCAACCAGTTGCTCACCAACCGGAACCCAAACCTCGCCTTCACGGTCAACGGCGGCGGCGCCTTCGACACCGCGAACAGCCTCACCACCCTGACCGGCACCGCGCCCCTTGCGGCCCGGACTGTGACGCTCAACGGCGCGCCGCTGGACGTGCGCTGGACAACGCTATCCAACTGGACCGCCACCGTCGCGCTGACGCCCGGCCCCAACCGCTTTGTCCTCGGCGGCCTCGACGCCCGTGGGAAAGCCATCACGAACACACCCGCCCAACTCGAGGTGAACTTCACCGGCGTGGCCGAACTTCCTGAGGGAAAGATCATCTTCAGCGAGGTTCATCATCATCCGGCTCAACCCGGCAGCGCGTTCGTCGAAGTGCGCAACCTCTCGGCGACAACCGCCTTCGACCTGTCGGGTTGGCGCATTGCAGGCGTCGGTTTCACGTTCGCTCCGGGCACCGTGCTGGCCCCGAACGCCCACGCCCTGGTGGTGGAGGATGCGTATGCCTTTGCCGAGGCGTTCGGCACGACGCTGAAGCCGCTGGGCGTTTACGCGGGCCAGCTTGGCTGGGCCGGGGAAACACTTCGGCTCCTCCGGCCTTCTGCGGACGGCGCCGCTGAATTGCTCGTGGACCAGTTCAGCTATGAGACCGTCATCCCGTGGCCGGCGGCCGCGCTCGCAGGCAGCTCACTCCAGCTCATCGATCCCGCGCAGGACAACAACCGGCCCGCCAACTGGACGGCGATGGACCCCGTCGCCAACTCCGGACCCCAGTGGCAGCGGATCGTGGCCCCGGGCACGGCATCCAGTTCGGCGCTGTATCTTTACCTGGAGGCAGCGGGCGAAGTTTACGTGGATGACCTGAAACTCGTCGCCGGCAACGACCCGGAAGTCGGGACGAGCCTGCTGACCAACGGCGGTTTCGAGTCCCCGCTGACGGGTTCATGGACCATTGCCGCCAATCACGCCGGCTCCGCGCTCACCACCGCAGTGTTCCATTCGGGCAAGTCCTCACTGCGGCTGGTGGCCAGCTCCGGCGGCACGACGCGCGATTCGGCCATCGTGCAGGAGATCACGCCGACGCTCGCCACCGATCAGCCCTATACCCTGAGCCTGTGGTATCGGCCAGTGACGGCGGGTGTCACCTTGACGGTGCGTCTCTCGGGCAACGGTATCCGCGGCACCGTGACGCTGAACCCGGCCGTCGCCACGCAAGTTCGGGTGACTCCCGGCGCCTTGAATTCGGTCAACGCCGTTCTGCCGGCCTGGCCGTCAATCTGGCTGAACGAACTGCAGACCGAGAACCTGAGCGGTCCTGCCGACAATGCCGGCCAACGGGAACCGTGGGTGGAGCTCTTCAACGGCGGAACCTCCGCCGCAAGCCTCAGCGGGTGCTTCCTCGGAAACTCTCTGACCGGGCTGACGGCCTTTCCGTTCCCGGCCGGGGCGACCATCCCTGCCGGTGGAACCCTGCTGGTTTGGCTGGATGGCCAGCCGGGTCAGAACACATCCACTCACGTGCACACGGGCTTTCGGGCAACCGCCGAGAGCGGCGTGATCACGTTGGCCCAGGTCGCCGGCCGGCGCACCAACCTGCTGGACTACCTGCGCTATGTCTCGCCCGGCCCCGACCGCTCGGTGGGAGATTTCCCGGATGGCGACCTGAGTTCGCGCCATCTCTTTGCCCTGCCCACACCGCGAGCAGCCAACACCCTGGCCGCGCCGGCCTTCTCCGTCTTCATCAACGAATGGATGGCGGACAACACGGCCACGCTCAGCGATCCGGCCGACGGAAACTTCAAGGACTGGTTCGAACTGTTCAACGCCGCCAACGCGCCTGCGAACCTGGCCGGCCTTTACCTCGCGACGTCGCCCGAAGATCGCTTACAGTTCCGGATTCCGCCCGGTTACGTGATCCCCCCGCTCGGGCGGTTGCTCGTCTGGGCCGACAGGAAAACTCAGCTTAACCTGCCGGCGAACCCCGACCTCCACGCTGATTTCAAACTGTCTGCCGGCGGCGAAGGCATCGTTCTGGCCGCGGCCGATGGCACGCTGATCGACGCCGTGACCTTCGGTCCGCAGCGGCCCGACGTCAGCGAAGGCCGCGCGCCGGATGGGGGCGTTGTCGCCGGCGGCCTGCCGGTCGCGACTCCGCGGACCGGCAATGCCGTGCCCGCGCCGGTGCTGGTCGGAGTCACCATGGAGGACGGTGGCGTGACAGTTTCGTGGACTGCGTTCCCGGGTTGCAGCTACCAGCTGGAAGCGTCGGCCGGGCTCGAGTTTCCCGGCTGGGAAGCGGTCGGTGGGGCTGTCGTGGCGGATGGGCGCACGGCCAGGGCGCGCGAGGTCGTAATGGGTGCCGCGGAACGCTTTTACCGGGTGCGACTGTTGCCGTAGCCGGGAAGGCGGACGAGGTGAGTGGACGGGATCCAGGCGTGAGCTGGGCTGGATTCCAAGGCTAGCAATGGCCAATTTGCGTGTGTGGCCAAAGGTCCTCCGGAGGTTACCTCCTGTTGGCGGTTCAGCGCGGGATGCTCCCGGTGAAACCGTCGGACTTCGAAAAGGAGAACGTGTATGAAGGTAAATCTATCCCTCAGATTCCTCGGCTTCGCCCTCGCCTTGGGGCCGGCGGCGTTGTCGGCCAACGATACCACCATGATTCCCGGTCCGGATTTGGCGGGCGGTCGGATGGGCCACAGCCTGCTGGTGGGTCCGCAGGGGAAGGTCGTGCTCTTCGGAGGACATGGTCCCGGCTTCGCCACGCTGGACACGGCGGACAGCTGGCAGCCCGGGGCGGCAAATTGGACGGCCTTGGCCATGCAGCATCCGCACGACTCACACGCGTTCGCCCGGCTGGCGGACGGCACGTATTTCATCGCGGGGGGTTCGTCCTCGTTGGGAATCCCCGCGTATGACTCCATCGAGACTTTTGATCCCGTCACCGGAAATTTCTACACGGGCGGCAAGAAACTGGTCCGGTTCCGCGCCTCCTCGGGTTCGGCTCAACTGGCCGGCGGCAAGGTGTTGCTGGCCGGAGCATGGTGGACCCACAACGACGCGCATACGGTCGGAGAGCTGCATGATCCCGGCACGGGGATCTCGATCGCCACCGGACCTTTGAACCTCGCCCGATCCGGACCGCTGGTCCTCCCCAAGGCCGATGGTGATGCCGTGGTGGTCGGCGGATTCCACTTCACCGGTGGCAACATCAAGCCGACGCCGGAGCTCTATTCGCTCGCCAACAACAGTTTTTCAAAACTGGGCGACGAACTGGTCCCGGACGATCCCGGCTGGCTGATTGCCCCATCGTTTTCCACGGTGATCGCGGTCGAGGATCTGCGCGAGGCCGACGGCCGGCATTTCTTTCTGCCGATGACCCGCACGACGGGGAGCGTCACCGAACAGGGGTTTGTCCGGTTTGACTCCCAGGAAGGTTCGTTCCGGCGTTTCTCCACAACCACCCCGATGCCGGACTGGCAGTCGGAGATCGTGCCCTACAATCCCCTGATCGACCGGGCGGGCGGAAAGGCCTACCTCTTCTGCTACATTCCCGGATCCTCTCCTCCAAGGGGCCTGATCCGAGCGGTCGACCTCGGCTCCGGCGCGACGGTGGCGTTGCCTGGGACCGTGGAATTTCCCGCCGGCTATGAACTGAGTGGGGCCAGCATCAGCCTGTTGACGGACGGGCGGATCCTGGTTGCCGGCGGCGCCACCGCGGGCAACGGCAACTTCGGCGCGCGCGCGAACACGTTCCTCATCACGCCGGGCGCCAGCGGCCCCACCGTGGCGTTGGACACCTACGCCGGCGTGACGGTGACCGGCAGCGTCGGCGCCGCCTACGTGGTTGAGTATTCGACCGCGCTGGCCCCGGAGGAATGGCTGCCGCTGACGACCGTGACGTTGACCGGTCCGTCGCAACTGGTGTTTGACCCAACACCGCTCAGCGGTCAGGCAAAGCGATTTTATCGCGCCAAACCGACCAACTGAGCCGGCCTTGGACGGTGCCCCGGCAGCGGACTGACGGTCGGGGCCAGGTGGCGTCAGACGTCACACGCCACCGGCCACCGGGCTGATCCCCGGGGCGGGCAGGGCCGCCAGCTTAAGCCGTCGTTCCGAAGCGGCCGTCAGCATGGCGGTGAAGCGCATGGTGTGGCGCATCTGATGCCAGACCCAGATGATGGCAAAGCGGGAGGCGCACATTGCCAGCGCCAGCACTGGGCCGAAAAGGAAATCCGCCAGGGCCAGCGCGACGGAAGCCAGCAGCAGGGCCACGCCGACGGTCAGTTCGACCACGGCGGCGCCCAGCAGACCGGGCATCCGGTCTTGCAGGAACTTGTTGGTGCGGAGGAACGGTTCGCGCGGGTCGAGCAGGCACTTGAGCCAGCTCAGGCTGAAAATCCAGCCGAGCCCGACATGGGTGGCAAAGGCGTGAAAGACGTCACTCCACCCGTGACCGTCGCGGCGGAGCGCCGAGGCCAGCGTGACAAACCGCAGCACGAAATAGGTCACGAGCGTGAACCAGGACGTCACGACGAGGAAAGGTTGCAGCGGGTCCATCACGCGTCCGAGTGCCAGGGGCGCGATCAGGATCAGCGAGAGCGAGGGGATGAGGTTGAAATTGAACCACGCCGTCAGGTGGGCGAGGCAACCCAGCTTCTGCCGCAGGTTGAGCTGTCGGCCGAAGACGAGGGTTCGCCAGTTGGTCCGGAGGATTTGGGCGTTGCCAAACGCCCAGCGCCAACGCTGCTTCCGCAGGCTGTCGAGGTCGTGGGGCATCAGCCCTTGGCCGACCGGCTCGTCGGCATAGACGCTCCGGTAGCCGGCGAGGTTCAGGCGGAGCCCGAGTTCCGCGTCCTCGGTCACGACCCTTTCGTCGAAGCCGCCCACCGCCTTGAGGGCGGACACACGGAGCAGCGTGAGCGTTCCCGTGGAAGGCACGCATCCGAGGCGGTTCGCCATGTTCATGTAGCCGGTGAAGTAGTGCCGGTAGTCGAGCGCCACGCCGCGGTTGGCGCGGTTCACGTTCCGATAGTCTTGGGGAAACTGCACGAGGGCGATGTCGTCGTCCGTGCAGTGGGCCAGCGCCCGTTCGAGCGCGTGGCGTTGCACCACGTAATCGGCATCCACCACGAAGATGAATTCCGCCCGGGGGCTCATGAACCGGCGAGCCCAGTTCATCGCGCCGGCCTTGGCGCCCCGGATGCCCTCGACATGGAGGAACCGGAAGCGCGGACCCAGTTCGCGGCACGCCGCCTCGACTGGGCGCCACAGCGATTCGTCCGGCGTGTTGTTGTCGATCACCAGCACCTCGTAGTTGTCCCAGCGCAGGCGGCTGAGGCTGCGCAGCGTGTCGATCAGCATGGCCGGTGGTTCGCTATGGGCGGGCACATGGATGGAAACAAACGGCTGCGGTCCGGAAAGCGGACGGGTGGCGGGGCGGCGAACCGGCATCCGCGTGGCGAGCGCCTGCCAGCCGAGCACGAGCAGATTGGCCAGCAGGTTCACGCCGAGCAGGACCGCGTGCAGGACAGGGAAAACAATCAGCCCCAGCGCCACGGCGCCTCCGCCCAAGGTCAGTTTCAGTTTTTGGTTCATCGTTTTCTTCGGTCGAATTTGTTCCTGACGCCGGGGATGACGACGCCAAGCATGGTGAGCCTGTCCGCTCCTGCGGCCAGTCCGCTACCTTTAATTGCCAGGGACACGAAAAAGTTTCGCGAGCCGCCCGGCTTGACCGGCGCCACCGGTGGACCAAGCGTGCCCTGCACGCCGACCGGCGTGCCGAATGGGCCGTCTCCGCCACCGTGAACTGCTGTTGTCCCTGAAATACTCGACCATCGAGGCGTGTTTCAGCGTGCCCATGCTGAACCTCACGCTGCCGAGCTTTTCGTTCGTCATCGCCTTCGCGGCAGCGGCCCTGGGGTGGGGGCCCGCCGGCATCGGTTTCATGGCGGCGCTCCCTCACCTCTGCAATCTGTTCCAGCCCCTGCTCGCGACCTGGCTTCGGCAGCGCCTTTCGCTCCACCGCATCATCGCGCTGACCTTCATCTTCAATGCGTTGCCCTGGGGCTTCGTTTCGTTCCTGTCGCTGCAGTCGGAACCTGCCCGCGACGTGACGTTCATGCTGATTCTCACGGTGGCGACGACGGCGAACTGCCTCGGAGCCGTGACCTGGTCGGCCGCCATCTCCGAACTCGTGCCCGCCCGGCTCAGCGGACGCTTCTTCGGCGGACGCAACCTGGTGTTCGGGTTTTGGACGCTGGTGATCGTGGTCGTCGTCAGCAAGGTGGCCGACCGCTACCAGAATTCACTCGCGACCTTCGGCTGGATCTTCGCGGTGGCGGGGTTGGCCCGGCTGGTCGGGTTCTACTTCTTTTCGCGGATGAAATTCCCAGAATCCGTGATGCAGCGCGCCCCGGTGCCGCCCGACTTCTCGGAAATCATGCTGCCGTTCCGCAGCGTGAATTACCTGAAACTCGTCGCGTTCGTGGGAGTGTGGGGCCTGCTGTTGAACCTGGGGCAGCCGTTTTATCCGGTCTTCATCGTCCAGGGACTGCACCGTTCCCTTGGCGACGTGGGCGTCCTGACCGCGCTGGCCGGCATCGGTGGCCTGCTGACGCTTCAGGGCTGGGGTTGGCTGAGCGACCGCTTTGGCAGCAAGCCGGTGCTCTACGTGTGTTCCATTGCCTGGGCATTGGCGGGACTCGTTTCGTGGACCTTTGCCGGCGAACGCTTCTTCTGGCACCTCGCGCTGTCGTATCTCGTCATCGGTGGAACCACCGCCGGATTCCAGCTCTGCCAGTTTCAACTGATGCTCAAGCTCGCGCCGGCCAACAAGGCACCCTACGTCGCGGTGTTCCTCGCCCTGAGCAGCGCCCTGACCGCGGTGGGTCCGCTGGTGGGAGGGCTCATCCTGCAACTGCTGCCGGATGAACTCGGCACGTTCCTCGGTCAGACGATCCGCGACTACCACGTGCTGATCCTGGGCTCGATGCTCGGCTGCCTGCTCAGCACCCATCTCCTGGACTTCGTGCGGGAAGAGGAGGCGCATCCACCGGAGGCGGTGTGGCGCACCCTGCGCCGGATGCAGCCGTTCAATCCCATGCTCACGCTCACCAGCGCCGCCCAGCTGGTGCTGACTCCGGGCGGCCTGATCGGCCTGACCCAGCGTTCGCTGCGGATGGTGCGGCGACAGGTCAAGGCCATCGGTGACGTGGGCGAAGAGCTGGTGGATGGCACCACCGAGGTCATTCGCTCCAAGCGGCCGGGAGATGGCAGGTGATCGGAATGCCTCGGAAGTGGAAAAATGCCGCGACCCAGGCCCGTGGTTTAAACGAACGGGCGGTCGACAACCATGATTCTCCGCCCAAACGATGCAGGATTCTCACCGATCGGCGCTGCGTCTTGCTTGCCGACATGGACCTCAGCCGGTTAGGTGTTCCCGGCGAACGCGCCACCACTCTGTTTTCCGTGATGCAAACACAACTCTCCGCCAACGCCGAGATCCGCCACCTCAACTTCAAGCTGGCTGAACTCGGCCTGCCGGCCTTCGAGCCCAAGGTCAATCCTGAGGCTGCGGCCATCGTGGCTTCCTTCATTGCCCGCAGCCGCGAAAAGGACCGGCTCCTCGCCAGCTACCAGTGTCCGCCCGACGCCCGCATCCAATCGTTCCTTTACGACTACCTCCATGACAGCGGTGGGGCGGCGAAGCTGCCCTCGCGGACGCTGATTCTGGATCGTCCCGGCATGGCCCGCGTGGCGTCACTGCCGCCCGACCGGGATGAGTTTGAGAGTGACATCATCCACAGCTATCGGGTGGCGAACGGGGTGCTGCACAACCCGCGCTCGGATCGCCGGACCACGGCGGGCATCTTTCACATCACCGAAGGCGGCCTGCCGATTCCCGACGACAAGAAGGCGGTGCCCAAGGCCGTATTCGGAGCGCTGCTTCGTCGGGCGCTGAGTCCGCCGACCAGCCTCATGCGGCTGCCCTTCACGGCCTCGCAGGAGCAGCAGGCGGAGTGCTGGGTGTCGCTTTACCTGCGCCCGGTGGTCTGCCCGGACGTGCCGGGCTACATCGCGGCGCACCGGATGGAGACCCGGTTCTTCGCGCCGGGCAATCTGGTCAGCAACCTCGACTTCGTGGAGAGCATCTTTGGTAATGCGGGTGATCCCTATCTGCCGGAAAACGATGCGGGTCTCGACGTGGAACATTGGTCGGGCCACACCGGCTGCATCATCCTGGCACCTCACCTCGTCGGCACGATCACCAAGAAGGAACTGGGACTGCCCCACTGGGACCAGGCCACGGAACGCCAGCGCCGCGACCGCATGTGCTGGCGTGAGGAGGGCGAGCTCTACAACGACGGGGTCGCCTTCAAGATCTGCGCGCGGGATGCCGCGGGCGTGATCGTCACCATCATCGGCGACAACTACTTCGGCTACTGCAAGAAGGAGGTGAAGACCCAGCTTTCCTTCGCCGCCAACCTGTTCGGCCTGGCCGAAGAGGAGCACGCGGGCGGGGCGCTGGTCTTTCCGTGCTACGACCTGGCGGGCGAGTATGACGCAACCCAGCACCTGCACGATTTTCCCCACACATTCCACGAAGTGGCCGAACGGTTCGCCGATCAGCTCGAGGTTCGGCCCGAAGGCTATGCCGTGGATCGCCAGTTCCAGAACCTCGTCTACGTCGCCGAGTCGGCGCGGTTCGATCTGGAACGGCAGACAATTTCGTGGCTGCGGGAGGGGGTGCCGCAGCAGATCAAGCTGTTGCTGAATCATCACTACTTCCTCCCGAGCGGCTTCCGGATCCACCTGGAGAAGCCGGTGGGCAACCGCGCCTGGCGCCTGATCGGCACGAAACCGGAGCCGACCTTATGCCACAAGCCGTGCACGGTCAGCGGCGGCGGCAAGTCCGAAATCTCCAAACCGATCACGGACGCCATCATCCACGGACCCGTGTTCGTGGCGGACTTCAAGGCGGACTTCGACCGGGTCGAGGAGCTGCTCAACCGCGACTACTCGATCCGGTTCCGCGATGCCGCCAAGAACGGCCGCGACCAGCGCCCGCTGCTCGCTCCGGCGCGTTCGCTCGGCAGCGTGATCAAGCTGCTCACGCCCAGTGCGGAGGAATACAGTGACGCCTACAATGGCTGGCTCGCCACCGTGCCGCCGCACATCAAGGAGCTGGTCTTCGTCGTGAAGCGCTTCTGGAAGCCGGCGTGGGGCGGCGCCTGGCGGGAGCAGTTCGCGGTGGACATCATCAACGGTGAACCGTCGAACGAACTGCGGCTGGGCCGGAAGAAACTGGCGACCCAGTTTCTGCGGGTTGGCTACGATTTGGAGGGCTCATGGCGCACGTTCGGTCTGCGGAAGGACTTTCATCCCGCCGCGAAGGTTCAGGCCGAGGACGACATCACCGCCAGCGTCACGGTGCCCCGAACGGCGTTGGCCAATCTGGATGCGGCCACCGCCCGGCAGCACTCGGTGAAATTCGTGCTGAACTGCGAGAACCGCCTGTTTCAGCGGCCCGATGACGCCATCATCCGCGGCTATGACCACACGGCCGAGCGGGAGTTTGCCGAGCCGGGCAATTTCTTCTCGAACTACGAGCCGTTGCCCCGGTCGTTTGCCGCCAAGCTGCTGGAGGACGCGATCGGTTTCAGCCAGTTTACTCCGGTCACTCAAACACTGATCGAGCAGGTGGCCGCCGACGAAGCGAAGCAGTTCTTCGTCAGCACGGCGTTTCCCCGGATCGTCGACGGCAAGCCGTCGAAGAACCCCCGCTACCTTCAGTTGCGCCCGGATCTCCGGGATCCACGCCTGCGGCGAATGGCCGAGATGGGCCAGCGCCTCGCCCGGAGGCTGCCGATGTCCGAGCCGCTGCATACGCCCGTGACCAGCGTGCTGGCCGGCCGCCGCAACAACCCGGCCGAGGCAGGCGTGCGTTCGCTCGCGTGCTACGGACCCATTCATTACATGGAACTGCCAGAGCTGTTCATGGAGTTCATCTCCTCGATGACCGGCAAATCACCCTCGACCACCGGCGCCGGCAGCGAGGGTGCGCTGACCAAGGGACCGTTCAACGCGCTGCCGCCGATCTATGACCTGAATGCCGCGTTCCTCAGCTACCTGGTCAGCGGCTACGACGCGTTCCTTACCAGCGCCGGCTGCCTGGGTCCCAAGACCCGGGTCGATCACGACGTCTCGCTGCTGGTGCCGGAGATCTGGTGCCGCCTCGGCCACGAGGAACGCGACCCGCGCTGGCTCATTGCGAACGGGATGCTGGAGCGGTTGTCCGACTTCACCCGCGATGGCCGGAACGTGGCGGCCAGCCGGCTCGGGTATCGGATCACGCACAGGTTCGTCACCTCGTTTTTTGGCCGCATCTTCAACCATCCCCATGCCGTGTTGACGGAGCCGATGCTGCGGCCGGAGCTGCAGGATGCCGCGGAGTTTGCCGATGCGGTGGACAACATCGTCGCGACGCACCGCCGCGTCGCCGAACATTACTTTGCCGACGGGTCGATCAACGACGCCTGTCCGCCGTTGAAGGCGCTGTTGCACGTCATGCGCGACGGCGAGTTTGAGGGCCGGACGCTCGCCGATCCGAAACTGCGCGCGCTGTTCGATCGGGAAATGGTTTTGGCGAGCGACTGGTATGCGGCCCGGCTCAAGGCCCGGCAGCGGATAGATCGCCACCGCCTGCAAAAGGCCATCCGCTATGGTGAGAAGTTCGCCGGCACGCCAGCCTACGCGGACGAAGTGGAACGCCTGGGGATCCGGGACCGGCTGAGCGTCGCGCGGGTGCTCTTGGAACGCACGAAACATGCGGCTTACCTGCATCATCTGGTGGGAACGACGGGGGCAGAACCGTCGCTCGCGGAGTAGGGCCGGCGGGATGGAGCGGGCAGGGGCGGGGCGCCAGTTGAACAATTTTCACCCGCGCCCTTTCCGCGGATACGTCGTTCCGGTAATACGGTCTCCATGCTTCGCCTTCGCACCGGCTGCCTTGCGCTAGCCGTCGGTTCTGTGCTGCTCCGCCTCGTTGCACAGACCCCGGAATGGATCTGGGGTGCGGCCGGTCCGGCCGAAGAAATCCGGGTGTTCCGCCGGGACTTCGTGGTCCCCGCGGGCGCCACCCGGGCCCTGCTCTCGGTGGCGGGGGACGACGAGGCCGAAGTGTTCCTGAACAACCGACGGGTCACAAAGAACGCGGATCCAAGTCAGGCGACGCGCGCCAACCTGACCGGCCGTTTCCAGGCCGGGCAGAATGCCCTCGCCGTCATCGCCAAGAACCGAAGCGGCGCGGCGGGACTTCTGCTTCAGCTTGAATTCACCGCAGGCGGCACGCGCTCGAACCTGGTCACGGATGCCTCGTGGCTCACCGCCACCCGGGTGGAGGCGGGATGGGCCACCAATCCGCCGACCGGCCCCAGATGGGAACACGCCAAGAGTCTCGGCCAGCATGGCATGGCGCCGTGGGGCGACGTCCTGAAGCCGCCCACGGCGACGCCGGCGTCGGCGCTTCAGGTCACCGAGGGTTTCAGGGTGGAGCTGATCCGCTCCGCCGGTTTGGATGAGGGATCATGGATCGCGATGACGGTGGATCCGAAGGGGCGGCTCATTGTGAGTCCGCACGGCACCGAACCGCTGCTCCGTCTGACGCTCGATGGCGCGGGGCAGGTGACGAAGAAGGAAACCATCGAGCTTCCCGTCCGGGGCGCGATGGGACTCCTGAGCGCGCTCGGTGCACTCTACGTGAACGGGCAGGGCCCCGACGGCTATCACCTTTACCGTCTGAACGACACCAACGGCGACGATGTCTTCGACCAGGTGGAACTGCTCCGCCGTTGGACCGGTGGCAGCGGCGAACACGGCTCCCATGGAATCGTCAAGGGGCCCGACGAGCACCTCTACGTGATCAGCGGTAACTTTGTGGATGTGCCCGGCGATCTGGCCGCCAGCTCGCCGTTCCGCAACTACGCCGACGATCTGGCCTTGCCGCGGCTGGACGACGGCAATGGCTTTGGCGCGGGTCGCAAGCCGCCGGGCGGTTTTGTGCTGCGGATCGACCGTAACGGCGGGCAGCCGGAGCTTTTCGCGGCTGGCCAGCGCAACACCTACGACCTCGCCTTCAATCCGGACGGAGAACTCTTCGGCTTCGACTCCGACATGGAAGGCGACTGGGGCGCGCCGTGGTATCGGCCCACGCGAATCGTCCATCTCGTCAGCGGCGGCGAACAGGGCTTCCGCGAAGGCTCGGGCAAGTGGCCGGAATACTACCCGGACTCCCTTCCGGCCGTGGTGAACGTCGGACTCGGTTCACCGACGGGCCTGCGGTTTGGCACCGGGTCGAAGTTCCCCGCCAAGTATCAGCATGCGCTCTTCGGGCTCGATTGGGCCTTCGGACGAATCGTGGCGGTGCATTTGCGGGAGCAGGGCGCCAGCTACGCCGGGGCCGCGGAAACGTTCTTGAAGGGCAAGCCGCTCAACGTGACCGACCTCGAGGTCGGCACCGATGGCGCGATGTATTTCATCACCGGCGGCCGGAGCACGCAGTCCGGCCTGTATCGCGTGACCTACACCGGCAAGGAAGCGACGACGCCCAGTGCTGTTACCGGTCCCGCGCCGATGGCGGAGGCGCGCCAGCAGCGCAGGAGCTTGGAAGCCTTCCATGCGAAGAGCCAACCCGCTGCGCCCGATGTGATCTGGCCCAACCTGAGCGCCCCGGACCGACATCTGCGTTACGCGGCCCGCGTGGCGCTGGAGCAGCAGCCGGTCGCGCTTTGGCGAGCACGGGCGCTGGCCGAAACGAACGCGACGGCCGGACTCACGGCCTTGCTCGGGTTGACCCGCGCCGGCGCCGCGGAAAACCAGCTTGCCGTCCTCGACGCGATTGCCCGCTGGCCGTTGGCTTCCCTAGCGGAGGATGACTTCCTGCTGAAGCTGCGGCTCATCGAGGTCAGCTTTGCCCGCTACGGGATTCCCGCCGAGACGCGCGTGCGCGCGTTGGAGAAGCTGAGCGCCCAGTTCCCGGCGAAGACGTGGCCGCGGAACCGGGAGCTGGTCCAGTTACTCGTGGCGTTGGAGGCGCCCAACCTCGTGGGCAAAGTCCTGGACCTGCGTGATGCCGCCGCCACTCAGGAAGAGCAGTTGCTCTATCAAGCCACGCTCTGTCGGCTGAAGGCCGGCTGGACGACCGATCTGCGTGGGCGTTTCTTCACCTGGTTTGTGGACAAGCCTGGCACCGGCACGCGGCGGGCCGAACATCCGGCCGAGTTGGCCCGGTGGTTTGACGAGGTCGGCCTCAAGCCCAGCACCGGGGCGAGCTACGAGAATTTCCTCAAGAACATCCGCAGCCTCGCACTGAAGAACACGCCGGCGGGTGACCTGGCCGCCATGGCGATGATTCTCTCCGGCAAGGCGCCCGTGCCGGCGACCGTTGCCACGCCAACCCGGACGTTCGTCCGGGAATGGAAGACTGAAGACCTCCAACCCCAGCTCGCCACGCTGGCGGAGGCGCGGGATCGCAAACGTGGCCGCGAACTTTACGCCGTCGCCCAATGCGCGGTCTGCCATCGGCTCGAGGGCGCGGGCGGGGCCATTGGGCCGGACCTGACCGGGGTCGCTTCCCGGTTCGCGCCGATCGACCTGCTGAAGTCGCTCACCGAACCCAGCGCGGTCGTTTCCGAGCAGTATCAGTCCGCCATCCTACACCTGAAAAACGGTGAAGAAGTCGTTGGCCGCATCCTGACGGAAACCGGCGGCAAGGTGACGGTGATGACCGATCCGCTGAAGCAGACGTTGGTGGAGCTGAAGGCCGCCGAAGTGGAATCCCGCCGCCCGTCACCGCTGTCGCCCATGCCGGAAGGGTTGCTGAACACCTTTCAGTCCGACGAGATCCTCGACCTGCTGGCTTACCTGCAGGCACCCGGAAAATAGGCGCGGTTCAGCCGTGGTCGGCGGACTGCGATCGGGTCTAACCCGGTCAAGGCCGATGCACCCGGAAGTAGCGGGCACCGCCGTCGAGGGTGGCGCGATACGGCGACTGGGCGCCCGGCACGGGGCGCCAAATCGCGGAGGGCGTCTCCGCGGTCTGGAGCTCAGCCAGCGGGTCATTCCACGTAAGCACCGTCGCCGAACCGTCGGGTGACCGCTCAAAGCGGAGCAGCGGCGCAAGCACCCTGAGCGTGCGGACCTCGGTGGCTGGCAGGAACAGTTCCGTCCCCTCGGTTTGCATTCGGAGCGAGACGTCGCCCAAGCCGCTAAAGCGGAGCACGCCGGCCTCAATGGTTGCGGGGCCGGCGTCCACGGCATAGGTCAGTGGAAACCCGTCGGGAGCCTTCGCGGGCAGCGAAAAGGAATCCTTGGCGTCGAACTGGGCGGGCAGCGTGACCCGCGAGAGCAGGGGGGCGGTTCCTTTCCGCACTTCAATGATCTGCAACCCTGCGGAGCCATCGGCGACATAGACCAGGTTCCCGACGACACACAATCCGGTGGCTTCACCGGCCGTATCAAACACGCCCAGCGTCACCGGGGTGGTGGGGTGTGAGATGTCAACCACCTGGAGTCCGGACTTGCCGCAGGTTACGAAGGCCAATTCCCCGTTGAGCTCCACGCGGGTGGCGTTGGTTTGACTTGGGGAAGTGCCGAGCACGACCGGCTGGCTGGGATTGGCAAAGTCAATGATCCGCAGTCCGCCGAATCGGTCGGCCGAGAACGCCAAACTGCCGCGAGCCCTAATCGCTTGCGAGTAGACTGTGCCGGGGCCGCCGAGCAACGCCACTTGTGCGGGATTCGACACATCGAGGAGGAATAGCCCGCCGGGTCCGTTCGCAACCCAGGCTCGGTTATCCACGACGTCTACGTCCGAAGCCACTCGGCTGACGAATCCGCTTCCGATTGGCACCGGCTGGGCTGGATTGCTCACATCCAGCAACTGGAGTCCGGCGAAACCATCCGTCACGTAGGCGATCGAGCCCACGATCTGGACACGCGTGAAATAACCGCCGTTGGCGTAACGCCCGATGCGGACCGGGTGCGCTGGATCGCTGACATCCAGCACGATGAGGCCGGCCGGGCCCGCCGCGACGTAGCAATGTTTGCCCACAACCTGGCAGGCAAAATTCAACTCGCCGCCGTTGTATCCGCCAATACGTGTCGGGTGGGTCGGATCGCTGACGTCGAGGATCTGCAGCCCATCCGAGATCGTGGCCACGTAGGCCAACTGGTTGACCACCCGCACGTCAAAAGAATGGCCGACGGTTGCCTCGCCACCAACCCGGCGGAGGGAAAGTCCCAGCGAATTGAAAACGTTGGTTATCGCGGTCGGGATCACGTCGGCTGATCCGGCTTGCACCGCCAGAACCTCGACGGTGCCGACGTTGGTGACGACCAACGCTCCGTTGCGAATGACCGCCGGTCCAGCAGTGACCCGGTAGTTAACCGGAAATCCGCTGCTGGCCTCCGCCCGAAGCGGGTGCGGCTCGTTCAAGCTGAGCGTTGCTCCCTGCGGCGATTTCCAGGTGATGTTTTGGCCGGTGCCTTTTCGAATCCTGAAAATCTGTGTCCCCAATTCCCTCCAACCCACCTTGCAGACAAAATCGCCGATGCGTCGCGTGTATTTGACCCCGCTGCCGCGAGCAAAGCCTCCGACCTGAACAGCTTGGTGCGGGTCGCTCAGATCAATCACTACATCGCGCCCTGCGCTTTTCCCAAGGATGGCAAGGTTTTCGACCAGCTCTACGGCGCCAAAACTCCCTGGAAAGTTTCCGATTTGAACCGGCTGGGCGGGATTAGCGAGGTCAACGATCTCCAAGCCAGCGGAATAGTCGGCCAGGCAAACCAGATTGCCTTGAACTTGCATGTCGCCAACCCGACCGTTGTCACGATACCCGCCGGCAAGGACTGGCTGCCGGGGATTGCTGACGTCGACCATCAACAGGCCAGATGGGGCCAACCAGTAATGCGCGTCAGTCGCAATTAACGCGAGATTGCCCATCAATTCAATGCTTCGCGTGGTGCCGCTTGTCCTGAATCCGCCAAGCCGGACCGGCTGAGCTGGCCGGCTGACGTCGAAGATTTCCAACCCCGTTCCCGCGGCTGCGATGTAGGCGACGTTTTCCCGAATCTGCATCGCTCGGGCATAGCCTCCACTGGGCATCAGAATGTTACCCATAAGCACCGGTCGCGTTGGATTGGAGACATCAAGGATTTCCACACCTCCAGACCAACCCGCATATGCCGTGTTGCCCTGCAATTGGAGGAAAGTGAACTCATAGCCGCCGCCTCGGTAGGCACTTACCTGAATCCAATTCGCCAGATCACTCACATCGAAGACGAGCAATCCCCTGTTCTCCGAGCAGACGTAGGCAAATCCGTCCTTGAACTGCATGTCGTTGGAAAATGGACAATCCGGGGTGCTGAACGGCTCCAGGACCACCGCCAATTGGTTCAGCGTCTTGGTCAACTCTACCGGCGCATACTTCGTGTTCCCCGGTTGCTCGGCCTTGACTGTGACCGTGCCTACATTGGTGATCACCAGCGCCCCCGCTTGGATATGGGCCGGACCGCGCTCGACCCGAAAAGTCACCGGGAGCCCGCTGCTGGCGTCGGCCTTGAGGGCATGCGGCACGTTGAGCGCCAGCACCTCCGAGGCGGGTGTGCGCCACCGGATGAACTGTTCCTCGGCCGCCATCCCACGGGTAGCCAGCAGCGTCAGGAAGAGCCAGCAGGCACGCCGAACAAGGCGAGTGAGGAGCGGAAAAGAGGGTCCGTTGGTTCGGGATTTCATCGGAGTTCGGGCACCAGAAGTATTCAAGCCGGAGCCGGAGGACAAGGAAGATGTCGCCCGGTTCCCACTGAAATCAGGTTAACTCGCCCGGCCGGAGATTCTCGCCACCTGCTCCACCCCGCGGGCGCGCATCTTTTCATTGTGGCTGCCTGACCTCCCCGAAAACCAAGCCGGTGGCGC
Source organism: Verrucomicrobiota bacterium (assembly GCA_043755815.1). Lineage (GTDB taxonomy): Bacteria > Verrucomicrobiota > Verrucomicrobiia > Limisphaerales > UBA9464 > CAIWAH01. The sequence continues at coordinate 13,284 of JAYUSF010000281.1, read as the reverse complement.
GAGGCTCCGTTCGTGCGAGTTGGCCCTCCGGCTCGGCGGGCGCTCCACCAGAGCGGATTCCGCAGGCATTACCTTGCGACCACGGTGTCAAAATTGCGCCCGCTCCGAGGTTGCACTGAGTTGGCGGTTGCGTTGCGGGGCAGGCGGGTGATTTCCTACGCCTACGTATGAACCCCGCGATTCCCGGTCCGAAACGGCTTGGCACCACCGAGTGGCTGATCTGCGTGATCGCCGCCATCGGCTTCGCGTTTGACATCTACGAGCTGCTGATGCTGCCGCTGATCATCAAGCCGGCCATCGCCGCGCTCAGCGCCCCGCTGGTCCAGGAGCTGATCACGGGCGGCATGTCGGCGGCCGACGCGGGCTTGGCCTGGGCGCCGGGCGGGACCGAATACGTGAAGTGGGCCCGGACGCTGTTCTTTGTCCCGGCCATTGCCGGCGGCGTTTTCGGGCTGCTGGGCGGCTATCTCACCGATCGCCTCGGGCGGCGTCGGGTGCTGACCTTCAGCATCCTGCTTTATGCCCTGTCCGCCTTGGCGGCGGGCTTTGCCACGACGCTGACGCAACTGCTGGTGCTGCGCTGCTTCGTCTTCATCGGGGTGTGCGTGGAGTTCGTCGCCGCCGTCGCGTGGCTGGCGGAGCTGTTCCCGAATCCGCTCCAGCGGGAAAAGGTGCTGGGCTACACCCAGGCGTTTTCCTCGTTCGGCGGCCTGCTGGTGGGCGGGGCCAACGTGCTGGCGGCCAACGTGGCGCTGAGCCTGCCGGCAATCCATTCCGGCCATGAGGCCTGGCGCTACACGTTGATCTCCGGGGTGATTCCCGCGCTGCCGCTCATCCTGATCCGTCCGTTCCTTCCCGAGTCACCGGTTTGGGCGGAGAAGAAGGCCAGTGGAAAACTCCGGCGGCCCAGCCTCGCGGAACTCTTCAGTCCGGCCCTGCTGCGCACCACCGTGCTGACCACGCTCGTCTTTGCCGCGAGCTATGGCCTCGCGTTCGGCGCCATCCAGCAGTTGCCGCAGATCCTTGGCGGACCGAAGGGCCATGCCGCCGTCATTGCGACCTCGAAGCTGGCCCAGACCAACGCGGTTCAGGCCGCGGTCACCGCGGGACAGCCGGCACCGGACGCGCGCAAGCTGCGCCAGGTTGGCGGCAACGCGACCGACGAGACCGTGGCGAAGGTCACCATCTGGCAGGAAATCGGCGGACTGGTCGGCCGGTTTGCGCTCGCGCTGCTGGCGGTGAAAATCGTGAGCCGGCGGACCTTGCTCAGGGTTTTCCAGTTGCCCGCGCTCCTCTTCGTCCCGTTGCTGTTCTGGTGGATCTCCGGCTCACTCGGGAACGCGGACAGTCTGGGCACGATCAAGATTGGCATCTTTGTCGCCGGCCTGTTCACGGTCGCGCAGTTCAGTTTCTGGGGGAACTACATCCCGCTGGTGTTCCCGGTCCACCTGCGCGGCACCGGCGAGAGCTTCGCCGCCAACATCGGCGGCCGCGTCATCGGCACGGCCGCAGCTTGGCTGACCCTCACCTTTTCCCAGGCGACTCCCCCTAACCCGGTAAAGATCGCCCTCGTGGGCGCCCTCGTTGCCGGCGGTTACGCTTTGATCGGCGCTCTGCTGACGCAGTGGTTGCCCGAGCCGAAGCCTGAGGAGCAGGAACACTGAACCGCTTACTGGCCACCGAAACGGAACGCCGTCACGGGCCACATCCGGGCGGCGTTTTGAGCGTGCAGGAGGTCAATTCCTGACGGGCATCGGAGCCGCCTGCGGCGTCTCCGGTTCATGCACGGGCGCCGCCGCCGGCTTGGCCTCGGCGGGATGCGGCACCACGGCCCAGAACTGTCCACGGGTCTCGCCCCAATTCTTCAGGATGGCGGCAGCCCGCGGGGATTCCGTGGCTTCGAGGTGGGCGTAGATCAGCTTCTCCAGACGCTTGGTCTCCTCGTCACTGGTGAGGCGTTCGAGGCCGACCATGCCGTTGTTGCAGCGTCCGGGCAGCACGTTCTCCGGATCGAAGACAAACGCCCGGCCGCCCGACATGCCGGCGCCGAAGTTGCGGCCGGTTTCCCCCAGCACGACAACCGTGCCACCGGTCATGTATTCGCAGCCGTGTTCGCCCACGCCCTCGACGACGGCAGTGCCGCCGGAATTGCGCACGCAGAACCGTTCCCCGGCCCGGCCCGCGGCGAAGAGACGTCCGCCGGTCGCGCCATACAGGCAGGTGTTGCCGACGACCTGGTTGTCGGCCCAGGCAAACGTCACGTCTTCGGGCGGGCGCACGACGATTTCGCCGCCATTCATGCCCTTCCCGACGTAGTCGTTGGCTTCGCCGATGAGCTTCAGCCGAACCCCGGCGGCGAGAAACGTGCCGAAACTCTGTCCGGCCGTGCCGCGCAACGTGACGTCGAGCAGTGAGCCTTCGGGCAGCCCGGCATCGCCGTAAACGTAGCCGATGTGCCCGGAGACACGCGTGCCGACGTTGCGGTGGACGTTGCGAATCCTGTAGCTGAGCCGCGCGACGCCCTTGCCCTGCATGGCAATCCGGCCGTCGGCCATGATCTTGTCGTCGAGCAGGCTGTCGCCAAAACGTTCGTTGCGGTCGCGGGTGTGGATGCGTTCGGACGCTCCGGTGGGATCGACCTGATAGAGCAGCTTGTCGAGGTTGAGCGTGGCGACCTTGGCGCGAACTTCCTCAGGGAAGCTGGCGAGCGGTTTCCGCTGGAGCAGGTCCGTCCGTCCGATGACCTCGTCGAGCGTGCGGAAGCCCAGTTCGGCCAGAATCTCGCGGACCTCCTGCGCGACTCCGTTGAAGAAGGCGACGACATTCTCGGGTTTGCCGCGGAACTTCAGCCGCAGTTCTTCCTTCTGGGTGGCGACGCCCACGGGACAGGTATTGAGGTGGCAGACGCGGAACATGGCGCAGCCCGCGGCGACGAGGGCGGCGGTGCCGAAGTTGAACTCCTCGGCACCTAGCAGCGCGGCGAGCACGATGTCGCGGCCAGTCTTCAAGCCGCCGTCCGTGCGCAGCACGATACGGGAGCGGAGGTCGTTCAGCATCAGGGTCTGCTGCACCTCGGCGACGCCGAACTCAAACGGGCCGCCGGTGCTCTTGATCGAGCTGAGCGGCGAGGCGCCGGTGCCGCCGTCGTGGCCGGAGATCAGCACGACGTCGGCGTAGGCCTTGGCGACGCCTGCGGCCACGGTGCCCACGCCGGCGCAGGCGACCAGCTTCACGCAGACCTTGGCGCGCGGATTGACCTGCTTCAGGTCGAAGATGAGCTGCGCGAGGTCCTCGATGGAATAGATGTCGTGGTGCGGCGGCGGCGAGATGAGCGGCACTCCGGGGACGCTGTAACGGAGCTTGGCGATCAGCGGGCTGACCTTGTGGCCGGGCAACTGGCCGCCTTCGCCGGGCTTCGCGCCCTGGGCCATCTTGATCTCAATCTCCTGTGCGCTGGCCAGGTAAGCCGGCGTGACGCCGAAGCGTCCCGAGGCGACCTGCTTGATCGCGGAGCACTTCTCGTTGTTGTAGCGCGCCGGATCTTCGCCGCCTTCGCCGGAGTTGGACTTGCCCCCGATGCTGTTCATCGCGATGGCGAGGCACTCGTGCGCCTCGGGCGAAAGTGCGCCGAGCGACATGCCGGCCGTGGTGAAGCGACGGCGGATTTCTTCAATGGGTTCCACCTCGGCGAGCGGGATCACTGCGCCGGTGGGCTTGAAGTCGAGCAGGTCGCGCGGGCTGACTGGGTCCCGCCTGTTGACCGTTTCCATGTATTTCAGGAACTCCTCGCGCTGTCCCGACTTGAGGAAACGGTGGAGCGTGCCGACGACCTGCGGATTGTAGGCGTGGAACTCGCCCTTGCCGCCCTTCGCGACGCGGTAGTTGCCGCCGACGTCGAGCGCGGCGCTTTCCGGCGCGCCGAACGCGGCCTGATGCCGGCGGAGCGCGTCGTGGCCGATCTGGGCGAATGTGATGCCGCCGACTTGGCTCGTCGTGCCGAGGAAACACCGTTCAATCACCTCGGGCCCGATGCCGATGGCTTCGAAGAGCTGTCCGCCGCGGTAGCTGGCGACGGTTGAGATGCCCATCTTGGCCATGACCTTGAGCAGACCGCTTTCGATGGCCTTCCGGTAATTGGCCGCCGCCTGGTCGAAGGGGAGTTCGCCGTATTTGCCGCTCTCGACCGCGTTGCGGATCGTGTCGAGCGCGACATAGGGGAAGACCGCGCTGGCCCCGAAACCGATCAGGCAGGCGAAGTGGTGCACGTCGCGCGGTTCACCGGCCTCGCAGACCAGCGATACCCGGAGGCGTTTGCCTTCTCGGATGAGGTGATGATGCACCGCGCCGACGACCAACAGCATGGGCAACGGAACCTGCTGCGCGTCGGTTCCCCGGTCCGTGAGCACGAGGATTTGGCAGCCGGCGTCCACCGCTTGGCTCGCCAGGGCGCAGATCGCGTTCAACGCAACTTCGATGCCGGCATCGCCCGCGGCGGCGGGGAAATGACAGGCCAGGGTTGCCGCCGGAAAGCCGGGCACGGTCTTCAGGGCTTCCAGCTCGTGGCCCAGGAGGATGGGCGAATCAATGCGGACTTGCCGCGCGTGTTCCGGCGACTCTTCAAACCAGGAGAGCCGGTGGCCCAGCAGGGTGCCGAGCGACATGACGACCTTCTCGCGGATCGAATCAATCGGCGGATTGGTGACCTGCGCGAAGAGCTGCTTGAAGTAGTCGAAAAGCAGCCGCGGGCGCTTGGACAACACGGCGAACGGCGTGTCGTCGCCCATGGAACCGACCGGCTCCGCCGCTTGCGTCGCCATCGGGGTGAGCAGGTCCTCGACTTGTTCCTGGTCCCAGCCGAACGCGATTTGCTGCGAGGTCAGGTCCAGCAGATTGACCGGCTGGCTGGTCGCGGCCGCCAGGTGAGGCGTCAGGCGAACCAAGTTCTGGGCGACCCATTCCGAATAAGGCTGCCGGGAGGCGATCAGGCCTTTCACCGCGTCGTTGTCGAGGAAGACGCCGGTTTCCGTATCGATGGCGAGCATCTTGCCGGGGCCAAGGCGGCCCTTCTTCACGACGAGTTTTTCGTCGCCGGCCACAACGCCCACTTCCGAGCCCATGACGATCAGGCCGTCCTGGTAAATCTTGTAACGGGCGGGGCGCAGGCCATTGCGGTCGAGCGTCGCACCGATGTATCGGCCATCCGAAAACGCCACGGCGGCCGGGCCGTCCCATGGCTCGTTGAGGCACGCGTGGAACTGGTAGAACGCCCGCAGCTTGGGGTCCATGTCCGCCATGTTTTCCCACGCCTCGGGCGCCAACATCATGATCGCGTGCCGAATGTCGCGGCCAGAGAGCTGGAGCGCCTCCAGTGCATTGTCGAGCGCGGCGGAATCCGAGCCGCCCGGCTGGATCAGCGGCTTGAGCGTCTCAATTTCGTCGCCCCACACCGCGGAGGTCAGCTCGCGTTCGCGGGCGCGGGTCCAGTTCTTGTTGCCGAGCAGGGTGTTGATCTCGCCGTTGTGGGCGAGCATGCGGAACGGGTGGGCGAGCTTCCAGTTGGGGAAGGTGTTCGTCGAATAGCGCTGGTGGAAAATCGCGAGCGCACAGACGAAGAGCGGGTCCTTCAGGTCGGGATAGAACTTGGGCAACTGCGGCGCGTTGAAGAGGCCCTTGTAAACGATCGTCCGCGACGACATCGAGGGGATGTAGAAGCCTTCGACCTTCTCGGCGAGCGCAGCCCGCTCGGCGTGGTTCCGCACCAGGAACAGCTTCCGCTCGAACTCGTCCTGCGACCATCGAGGATCGCGGCCGAGCAGGCACTGGAGCATCTCCGGCATCGTGTTGCGCGCCTTCTCACCGAGACAGCGCGCGTTGACCGGCACCGGCCGCCACGCGAGGAAATACACGCCGTATTGCCCGCAGGCCTGTTCGACGAAATGGCGGCACTTGGCGACAAGGAACTGGTTGCCGGCCGGCAGGAACAGGAAGCCGACCGCCAAGTCGTCCGGTTGGACGGCCTTGAGTCCAAGCTTCTCCGCCTCGCGCTGGAAAAAGGCTTTCGGAAGTTGGGTCAGGATGCCCGCACCATCGCCGGTCGTGGCGTCGGCGTCCAAGGCGCCGCGATGGGAGAGCGAGTTGAGCGCCTCCAGGGCGAATTCGACGATGCGATGTTCCTTCTTGCCGGTGATGTTGGCGACGAAGCCGACGCCACAGGCATCGTGTTCGAACTCGGGACGGTAGAGCGACTCGGGAACGGACGGATACGAGGTCATGTTTCAATTCAGGCTGGCCGCAGACTGGGGCGCGGCGAGTCAACCTAGGGGCCGGCTCTCCGGCCAAGCAAACCGAATCTCGAGACACACCAAGAGAAACCGTCATCAACCGGATGAGCAGTCGTTGATTCGGTAATGGCGCGGAGATGGAATAGCTCCGCCTACCTAACGATATCCTCGCGGAGCCTCCAGCAGACGCATCTGGGAATCGCCATGGCCACTGCGGTGAGCAACGTTGGACAAAGAATTCTGCTCTACATCTTCGTTGCCCCATTGCGACCAACCAGGCCTCCGGAACCGTGCGAAAAGTTCGAGGTAAGGCCCTGGAGAACAGGACTCGATGATATCAAAAATCTCGTCCGGCTTACGCGAATGCTCCCGCTTCCTTGTGGCAAGCATGTTTACTTGCGTCCTACCCGGCTGGAGAGTGCGCATGCTTCCCCGAACGCCGAAGAGAACGAGCTCGGTTACATTGCGAAAATAGAATCCGACGCCACGGCCATCTGGTCCGCCGTCCTTACGAACCTTGAACCAGACAATATTCGACTTGTAGGTAAAGCCCCACGCTTTCATCACCTGTAGCCCCTCCATCATCAGAGCGTTGGGCACCCAAAGGTAAAGATGCGAACGTGCCGCCGCCATCCTGCCGATGGGCATGTCCATGATCTCTTGCAGCTCCATGGTCGGATAGCGCAAAAGTCGGCGGTGCTCAGGTGCAACTTTGCCTGTGCGGTTCTGAAATTGCCAAGGCGGATCGGCGAGGATTGTAGCGTAGCGCCCTTCTACCTTTTCGAGCAGGTCGTCAGCGGGAGTCGGAAGGGTCGCGCTAATTATCTTCGACATAAAGGGATTTGGTAATACCGAAAACGAGGACGGGACAACCACCACCGCTACCGCCTTCGAGTTTCTTTAGAAGTTTGCTAAGAATAGTCGTGGTGGATCCGTAGCTTGAACCGCGCCCAAGCCCATCAAAGATGTCTTGAAGCTCGTCGCACCGCGTGATGATTACGCCTACGTTCACTGCGCGTAGATCGAAGAGCAGTCGAAAGTTGTTGAGGTCGCGGTCATAGAACTCCGTTTTGTTGTTCCACTCGATTTCGACGCCAATGCCGTTCTTGAAGCAATCAACCTTGTGGGTTGGGCTATCAAAGGTTTGTTCATCGACCCGGATCTGTGTTGCGAACTTTCGTTCGCTCCACCCGCGGGCTGTAAAGGATTTGTCTATCGAGCCGGAGACTTTGCTTTTCCCTCCTCCCCCAACATTGATGTGACTTCTGAAGAGGCGGAAGTCGGTTAGGACAGCAATCAGGTCCTCCCATTCCGTGGCGAAGTCCTTGGCAAGGACGGCCGAGGCGTGCCGCCATTCGTGAACTGAATAGTTTTCTCGAATGAAGTTCGGAAGATCTTGTAGTGCCATACTGGGAATCAATGAGCGCGGCGGGCCATGCTGCCTTGTGTGGCCGATCAATTCGATGGGTGGCCGTGTGGTGCTGTCAAGCCTGTCGCTGCGCAGATAGAGACTTCGTGCGCACCTCGGACCGCTCGACCGGCATTGAGTTCTTGAACTTGGGCGGCTCCAGAAACCTCTGTCCTGGCTTGGCTCAAGGCAGCGACGTCGCCCCCATCAGGAAGCGGTCGCACTCGCGGGCGGCGCCGCGGCCCTCGTTAAAGGCCCACACGACGAGGCTCTGTCCCCGGCGGCAGTCGCCGGCGGCAAAGACCTTGGGAATGCTCGTGGTGAACTTGCCGTGCTCGGCCTTCACGTTGGAGCGCGGATCGCGTTCGACGGTGAGGGATTCCAGCAGCGGTTGTTCGGGGCCGAGGAAGCCCATCGCCAGCAGGACCAGCTGGGCGGGAACGATCCGTTCGGTGCCGGGCACATCCACGGGAATGAACTGTCCCTTCTCGTTTTTGTCCCATCTGATCTCGACGAGGTGAACGCCAGCGACATTGCCGCTTTCGTCGCTCAGAAACTTCTTCGCGGTGGTCAGGTAGACCCGTGGGTCGGAACCGAACTTGGCGGCGGCCTCCTCCTGACCGTAGTCGAGCTTGTAGGTCTTGGGCCATTCGGGCCATGGATTGTCCTGGGCCCGACCTTCCGGCGGGCGGGGAAGGATCTCGACCTGAATGAGGCTCTTGCAGCCATGGCGCATGGACGTTCCGACGCAGTCGGTTCCGGTGTCGCCGCCGCCGATGATGATGACGTCCTTGCCGGCGGCCGTGATGGGTGGTTCCGCTTTGTCCAAGAGGGCCTTGGTGTTGCCATGGAGAAACTCCATCGCGAAATGGACGCCCTTCAGGCCGCGGCCGTCGATGGGAAGGTCACGCGGTTTGGTGGCGCCGGTGCAGAGCACCACGGCGTCGAAGTCGCCGAGCAAATCCTGCGAGGTGATGTCCTTGCCGACCTCGCAGTTGCAACGGAAGGCAATGCCTTCCTTTTCCATCTGCTTGAGGCGGCGCTGCACGACGTGCTTCTTGTCGAGCTTCATGTTGGGGATGCCATACATGAGCAGCCCGCCCGGACGGTCGGCGCGTTCGAACACCGTGACCCAGTGGCCGGCACGGTTGAGCTGGGCGGCGGCGCTGAGTCCGGCCGGGCCGGAACCGACAACGGCGACCTTCTTGCCGGTGCGTTTCTTGGGCGCCTGGGGCTTGACCCAGCCCTCTTCCCAGCCCTTGTCGATGATCGCGACCTCGATGTTCTTGATGGTCACCGGCGGCGCGTTGATGCCGAGCACGCATGAACCTTCGCAAGGGGCGGGGCAGACCCGACCGGTGAACTCGGGGAAGTTGTTGGTCTTGTGGAGACGTTCGAGCGCCTCCTTCCAGAGGCCGCGATACACGAGATCGTTCCACTCGGGAATCAGGTTGTTGATCGGGCAGCCGCTGGCCATGCCGCTGATGAGCGAGCCGTTGTGGCAGAACGGGATGCCGCAATCCATGCAGCGGGCGCCCTGCTCGCGCAGTTTCGCCTCGTCCATGTGTTCATGGAATTCATTCCAGTCGCGGATGCGCTTGAGGGCACCGCGGTCGAGGGGCAGTTCGCGGACGTAGTCAAGGAAGCCAGTGGGTTTTCCCATTTCTCAGATTCGTTCGGGGTGCAAAATGTGTTTGAGCGCGGGTTCCTAGCCGCCGCCGACGCGGGCCGCGTCCTTGGAGTTGGCTTCAAACGCGGCGTCGAGCGCGTCGTCGCCGGTGAGGCCGTCGGCCTTGGCCTTCTTGATGGCAGCCAGCACGCGCTTGTAGTCCTTGGGCATCACCTTCACGAACTTGGGCAGGTAAGTCGCCCAGTCCCTGAGGATGTTCGCCGCGCGGGTGCTCTTGGTGTTGATGGCGTGGTTCTCGACCATCGCCTTCAGCGTCGCGACATCCTCTTCGTCAAGCTTCTCGATGGCGACCATCTGCAGGTTGCAGCGGGTGGCGAAGTCACCTTTCTCATCCAGGAGGTAGGCCACGCCGCCGGACATGCCGGCAGCGAAGTTGCGGCCGGCCGGTCCGAGCACGACCACCGTGCCGCCGGTCATGTATTCGCAGCCGTGGTCGCCGATGGCTTCCACGACCGCCCTCACGCCGGAGTTGCGGACGGCGAAGCGTTCGCCGGCCATGCCACGGATGAACACCTCACCGGCGGTGGCGCCGTAGAGCGCCACGTTGCCGATGATCATGTTCTCTTCTGCCACGAAGGTGGAGCCGGCCGGTGGGAAGAGGCTGATCTTGCCGCCGCTGAGGCCCTTGCCGAAATAGTCGTTGGCATCGCCTTCAAGAATGAACGTCATGCCCTTCGGCATGAAGGCGCCAAAGCTCTGTCCGGCGCTGCCCTTGAAGGTGATCTCGATCGTGTCTTCCGGCAGGCCCGCGGCACCGTGGCGGCGGGTGAGTTCGCTGCCGGTGATCGTGCCGACCACGCGGTTGACGTTGCGGACGGGCAGGGTGGCCCGGACCTTTTCACCGCGGGCCAGGGCGGGTTCGCAGATGGACAGCAGTCGGGTGACGTCGAGCGACTTGTCGATGCCGTGGTCCTGCACCATCTGGCAGTAGCGGCCGACCTCGGGGCCGGCTTCCGGCTGGTAGAGGATCTTGCTGAAGTCCACGCCCTTGGCCTTCCAGTGTTCGACCGCGGGACGGGCTTCGAGGCGATCCGTGCGACCGACGAGCTCATTGAGGGTGCGGAACCCGAGCTGGGCCATGAGTTCGCGGACTTCCTGCGCGATGAACAGCATGAAGTTCACCGCGTGGGCGGGATCGCCGGTGAAGCGCTTGCGCAGCTCCGGATCCTGGGTCGCCACGCCGACCGGGCAGGTGTTCAGGTGGCAGACCCGCATCATGATGCAACCCAGCGCGACGAGCGGGGCGGTGGCAAAGCCGAACTCCTCGGCCCCGAGCATGGCCGCGATCACGACATCGCGGCCGGTCTTCAACTGGCCGTCGGTCTCGACCACGATGCGGGAGCGCAGATTGTTCAGCACGAGCGTCTGGTGGGTCTCGGCCAGACCCAGTTCCCACGGGATGCCCGCATGCTTGATCGACGTCTGCGGCGAGGCCCCGGTTCCGCCGTCATAGCCGGAAATCAGCACCACATCGGCGTGTGCTTTGGCGACACCGGCGGCGATGGTGCCCACGCCGACTTCGGACACGAGCTTCACGCTGATGCGCGCGTTGACGTTCGAGTTCTTGAGGTCGTGGATGAGCTCCGCAAGGTCTTCAATCGAGTAGATGTCGTGGTGCGGGGGCGGCGAGATCAGCCCCACCCCGGGCGTCGAGTGCCGGGTCTTGGCGATCCACGGATAGACCTTCGTGCCCGGCAACTGGCCGCCCTCACCGGGCTTCGCGCCCTGGGCCATCTTGATCTGAAGTTCCTTCGCGTTGACGAGGTAATGGCTGGTGACGCCGAAACGGCCGCTCGCGACCTGCTTGATGGCCGAATTCTTGGAATCGCCGTTGGCCTCCATCACGTAGCGCGCGGGATCCTCCCCGCCTTCGCCGGTGTTCGACTTGCCGCCAATGCGGTTCATCGCTATGGCGAGGGCCTCGTGCGCCTCCTTCGAGATGGAACCGTAGCTCATCGCGCCGGTCTTGAACCGCTTCACGATGGACTCCACCGACTCGACGTCCCCGATGGGAATCGCGGTCGCGGGCTTGAAGTCGAGCAGGCCGCGAAGGGTCGCCCAGTTCTTGAACTGCTCGTTGACGGATTTGGAGTAGTCCTGGAACGCCTTGTAGTCGGCGGTGCGAACGGCCTTCTGGAGCTTGTGGACCGTCTCGGGGTTGAAGAGGTGATACTCCCCTTCGCGACGCCATTGGTAGCGGCCACCCACGTCCAGCGCATTGACGCCGCTCTTGCGGTCGGGGAAGGCGACCCGGTGGCGGAGTTCGATTTCCTTCGCAATTTCCTCCATGCCGACGCCTTCGACCCGCGTCGGAGTCCAGGTGAAATACCTGTCCACCACCGCCTCGTTGATGCCGATGGCCTCGAAGATCTGCGCGCCGCGGTAGGATTGGACGGTGGAGATGCCCATCTTGGAGGCCACCTTTACGACGCCCTTCACGGCGGCCTTCACGAAGTTCTTGCAGGCCGTCTTGTGGTCCACGCCGACGAGCAACCCCTGATGGATCATGTCGGCGATGGACTCGAAGGCGAGGTAGGGATTGATCGCGCCGCACCCGTAGCCGATCAGCAGCGAGAAGTGATGGACCTCCCTCGGTTCGCCGGACTCCAAAACAAGCCCGACCTTGGTGCGCGAGCCCTCCCGGATCAGGTGGTGGTGCAACCCGCTGACGGCGAGAAGAGCCGGGATGGCTGCGCTCTTGGCGCTCATGCCACGGTCCGAGAGGATGAGGATGTTGATGCCCTCGGCGATCGCCTTGCTGGCGGCCTTGAAGAGATCCTTGAGCGCCTTCTCCAGGCCCTTGGCGCCCTTGTCCAGCTTGTAGAGGATCGGGAGCGTGACGGATTTGTAGCCGGGCTGGTTGAGGTGTTTCAGCCTGGCAAATTCCTCGTTCGTGAGGACCGGCGACTTCAGCTCGATCAGGTGGCAGCTCTCGGGCACCGGATTCAGCAGGTTTTTCTCGGAACCGATCGTGGTGATCGCGCTGGTGACAATCTCCTCGCGGATGCAGTCGATCGGCGGGTTCGTGACCTGCGCGAAGAGCTGCTGGAAGTAATTGTAAAGCAGTTGCGGCTTGTTGGAGAGCACCGCCAGCGGGGTGTCGGTGCCCATGGAACCGATCGCCTCCACGCCGTCGCGGGCCATCGGGACCATCAGCATGCGGAGGTCCTCGAAGGTGTAGCCGAACGCCTGCTGGCGCTGGAACACCGTCTGGTGGCCGGGTTCGGGCAGGTGTTCGGGATCCGGCAGCGAGGCCAGCTCGATCAGATGCTGGTTGAGCCACTGCCGATAGGGCTGCTCCCCGGCGATCTGGTCCTTGATCTCCGCGTCGTCCACGATCCGGCCGAGTTCGGTGTCGATGTAGAACATCCGGCCCGGCTGGAGCCGCCCCTTTTGCAGGACGTTCTCCGGGGCGATGTCGAGCACGCCGACCTCGGACGCCATGATGACCTGATCGTCCTTCGTCACGTAGTAGCGCGACGGGCGGAGGCCGTTTCGGTCGAGGGAAGCGCCAATGCGGACGCCGTCGGTGAAGGCAATGCACGCGGGGCCGTCCCAAGGCTCCATCAGGCACGAATGGTATTCGTAAAACGCCTTCTTCTCGTCGCTCATGGACTCGTGGTTCGACCACGGCTCCGGAATCATCATCATCATCGCGTGCGGCAGCGAGCGCCCGGCGAGCACGAGCAGTTCGAGCACGTTGTCGAACATGGCGGAGTCACTGCCGTCCGGGTCCACGATCGGCAGGATCTTCTGGATGTCCTCGCCGAAGGCATCGGACTGGAACAGCGCTTCGCGGGCGATCATCCAGTTGATGTTGCCGCGCAGCGTGTTGATTTCGCCGTTGTGGGCAATGTAGCGATATGGATGAGAGCGGGCCCAGCTGGGGAAGGTGTTGGTGCTGA
>JAYUSF010000280.1:0-3854 GCA_043755815.1 Verrucomicrobiota bacterium | reverse complement strand
CAGTGACCAATGAACGATCGTGGCCACCGATGTCCCCGGTTCGCCATCATGGTCGCGCCAAACGGAAAAAGCCCGTGTTCGCGCTGGAATCCAGTTCGAACGAAGATTGCCCCAAAGTAGCCAGGACGTCCTCCCAGCCATTGGCCGGCAGAGCGGGCGCGCGTTGCAACCGGGTCTCCGGGCCGCCCGCCCAGGTGAGCCGCAGCCGGCCGTTGGCCAGCGGCGTGACGGTGAGGCGCAGCGGCACGGCATCCACCACGAGTGGATTGGTGCCGGCGAGGAACTCCTCGAAGTTGCGGCGGCCGTCGCCATCGGAGTCGGCGAGGCCGTCCTGGTTGTTTCGGGGATTGAAGCCGGTGCGAATTTCGTAGCCGTCAGGCATGCCGTCGAGGTCGGTGTCCGTGCGGGCGCTGCCGGCAAGCTGCGAATCGAGCCACACACCGGCGAGGCTGACTTGGCCGCCGAATTCGCCGGCCGGCGCGAGCGCCAGCACCGCGCCGGTGTCGCCGTCCACGATGTTCGCCGCCGCCGGATTGAAATCACCGAGCACGCTCAGCAACTGCGCCGGCCTGCCGTTGAGGCCACGGACCCAAAGTTCCACGCGGAAGGGTTCCGGCGCTACGGGCGGGGCCGCGGGCCGCACTCGTGAGCGGTTGACGGCCAGGAAGTTGTTGAGCGACTGGAGTTGGGTCGTCAGTTGGCTCACGCTCGTGCCCGCGCCGGGGTCGAGGATGACCTGGCCGCCGGCCAGGCGAACATTGTCCCACAGGAAGTCGTGGTCGGGGTCCGGGTTTACCACCTGGCCGAAGCGCACGAAGAGGCCGCTGGCGAAGTCGGGTGGAAGCTCAAACGGGAGGATCGGTTGGCTGCCCGTGCAGAAGTCGTTCCGCATGGTGCATTCGCCGGGGAACGTCTGATTGCCGGCGAAGAAACCAGGATCACGGGGCGTGATCGGACAGGGATCCTCGCTCTTAGTCACCAGCAGCCCTGTGACGGGATCAATGACGTTGCCGCCAGTCGGGTGATAGACATAGACCACATCCAAGAGTCCGTCGTTGTCGTCATCGGTGTCGTTGCAATCCGGCCGTCCATCGCGGTCCGTGTCATTGGCTTCCGGGCTGAGGATTTCGTGTATGCTCTTGGAGCAGGCCACCACGCTGATGGTTTCGGAGTATCCGGCGACCTGCTTCGCACGGTCTGGATGCCAGTCAAACGGTGCTGTCGATCCCAAAAGTTGGCCGTTCTCCCGATCCTGATAATACTCATTGGAACAGCCGTCGCCGTCCCTGTCGGGATCGCAGATGTCGCCAATGCCGTCGTGGTCGAGATCCTTCTGATCGCGGTTCGGGATGAACTGGCAGTTGTCGCACACGTCGCCCACGCCGTCCTTGTCGCGGTCTTCCTGCCGGGGATTGGCGCGACGAGGGCAGTTGTCCTTCGCGTTGATCACCCCATCGCCGTCATCATCGGGTGGCGGAATGTAGTTGTCGCAGTCGGGGTTGAACGCACCCACACCCACGGAGGCCCAGGCGTTGCGGACATCGCAGACATCGCTGGCGGTGAAGCCGAACCACCCGCGTTTCGCGAAATAGTCGGTCAGGAAGATTTCCGCCTCCCGCGCCTGCGCGAAGGTGGCGTTGTCCGGCAGGCTGGTGAGGGCCGTGTAGAAAAGCACCCGCGCCTTCGCTTCGCCGATACCAGCGATGAGGACAGCCGGTTCGCCGTTCGTGTTGGCCGGGATCAAGGCGCCGGCGGTCAGGCGGTAGGAGGCGAGGTTCGCGATGCCGGAGTTGCGGTGAACGCCGCCCTGGTCGTTCGCGCGCGCCGGACTCTCGCCGGCCGGAAGCTGGAAGCGGTTCAGATAATGCGCCGGCTGCGGGCTCTGGACACTGCGGTTGGCGGGATTCGACAGGTCGCGGATGGCGCCTTTGCCACTGAGCTCCTTCTCGGACAGGGTCCAATTGTTGGCCCCCAGCTCGCGGTCCATGAGCACGGCCATGACGTCGGCGTAGTGTTCGTTGAGGGCGCCGGACTCGTTTTCGTATTCCAGTTCGCTGCTGTAATTGATGACGCCATGCGTGAACTCATGGGCCAGGGTCTCCCGGTCCTCGTTGCCGGGATAGATTTCGATGGTGCCGCAGAAGTTGACGAAGCGCGCCCCGGATTCCGCCGGCATGTCGGAGTTCATGAACACCTCAAACTGGGCGCCGGAGCCGTCGTAGGAGTCGCGGTTGAAATGGCGGCGGTAGAAGCTGTAAACGTCGCGCGCGCCGTGGAAGAGCACTTCGGCCTGCGGATTGCCCCGGTAGGCCGGGTCAATACCGTCCTCGTCCGCGACGAACGTGTCGTTCGAGCTCAGGAAACAGAGGTCGTCAAAGGCGTTTGCCTCGTTCTCGGCGTCCTGCAGGTCGAGGTCCAAGTCGTCGAGCGGTCCGGCGGTCGCGCTCACGGCGCGGCGGTGGGCAATCTCACCAGTGTGGGCGTCCACAAAGACTTCCTCGTCTGCGCCGCGGTAGGCCACGCGCCAGACGAGCCTGGGGTCCAGCGGCACGCCTTCGGCGAAGACGCAGCGGTCGTAGATGGCGAGCGTGCTCGGACGGAAAAGCTGCACCGACGGCATCGGTGCGCGCGCCGCCCGGACGATCTCCTCGGCCTGTTCCGCCGTGAACGTCGGCGTGACGTTGGGCAGCCGCGCAGCCAATTCCTCCGTGGGCAGCAGGAAGCCGAGCGCGTTCAGCGCCTCACCGTCCGCCAGGTGCAACGCCACTTCCGCACCGAAGACCGGGATGCCCTGATACATCTGCGACAGCGTCACCAGCGAGAGCGGGCCGGGTTCGACCCGCTTGGGGAACAATTCCTGGTCCGGGTCGTTCATGCGGAGCAGATGGCGGAAGTCGCGCGCAAAACTGCGGGCCTGCGCCAGCGGCGTTTCGCCGGCCACGGGGATGCGCCCGCCGATGTGCGAGGGAAAGCCGTCCCGCATCCGCACGGTCACGGGGGTCCGGGATTCGCGCTGGAACTTCCGCAGCGAGATGACCTGCAGGTCATTCTCGCCGACATCGTTCACATAGGTAAGCCCGGCGACCAGGCTGCTGAGCACTCTCCCCGCGGCGTCTTCGAGGACCAGCGAACGCAGGCCGGGCAGTTCACCCGGCGGCAAGGCGGGCACGATGCCGGTAAGCGCGGTGCCGTCGGCGGAGACCGTGACCCCGCGCAGCAGGTTGAAATCGGGCTGGCCAGCGGGTGCGGGGAAACCCACGCGGACGCGGCTGCCCACGGTGAGATTGCGGCCGCGCAGCGTCACGTAGGTGTTGCCGGTTTCAGGGACGAAACCGGACTCGACCCCGGTGAGTTCAGGCGACCCGGCGGACACGGTCACAGCCGCCGGCAGCGTCGCCACGATTTCTCCGCAGCGGCGTAACGTTACGTCATAGGTGCCCGGCGGCAGCGCCGGCGCGGCGAAGCGCAGCTCACCCGGTTCCAGCCAGCGCACGTCCGTCGTCCGCGTCTCGCCGAGCCACACTTCATCGGCGCGCAGGAAGTGAGTCCCGACCAGGCTGAGTTCCACCGGTGCGGCACCCGTCAGCGTCGCCGGAGTGACCTGGGTGACGGTGGGGCTTCCGGCCGCGGCCAGCACCGTCACGGTGAACCGGCACTCCGTGCGGTTGCCCGCCGCGTCCGTCGCGACGCCGAGCACTTCCGTCGTGCCCAGAGGAAAGGCGGTGCCGGAAGGTGGCGTGCAGACGACCACGACGGTGGAGTCACAGTTGTCATGCACCGGCAGCTTGTAGTTGACGACCGTGCCGCACGGGGCATCCGCAGTCACGGTCACAGGGCCGGGACAAACGATGACG
>JAYUSF010000279.1:0-12217 GCA_043755815.1 Verrucomicrobiota bacterium | reverse complement strand
CCGAGCAGACGCTCGCGCCGCGCACCGGGAGGTTCCGTGTCCAGGCGGCGGGTGACGAGGTCAGCCTCACCGCAACGATCCAGTTTTGCTCGGGGTCTGGCCATGGACCCAGCCTACCCTCCTCACCTCACTTATACCAGTCTATTAACGTAGTTGGTATCACACAAGCGGATCCACCTCGAACGATGAAATAGGCAACACGAGCTCTTGCCGCAGATTCATCTCCATCAGCCTGCCTTTCCGAAGTCTAAAATCCGTCTCCGTGGCGCCCCACCGATCCACCTCCCAAAGATCGGCAAACACCAGGCCGCGGCGAAGTCTAAGCCCGTATTCGAGTGCAGCTTCGAGTTCAGCAAGTTGGGGGGGCACAAAGTGCCCGGAATCCGCCAAGGAATCGAGCGAGCCGTTGCCCATTCTCGTGGGAATTAGGGAGACCACCGCAGCTCCAGCATCAAAAGCAAACTCGATGGAACGGAATACCCACTCCAGTCCTTCAGCGGGATCCAGAAACGGGGGCCGAACCAGAACAAACGCACGCACATCGACCCCATTGTTGCGCAGCTCCATCGCAGATCTATTGAAGTCATCGACCGTGCTACCCTTATTGAGCAACACCAATGTCGCCGCATTGGCTGTCTCCAGCCCCAATGCGACCTCAAGCTGCGCGGGGAAAATCATATCACGAAATTCCCAGACCGCAGGATTGATCAATTTAGGGTGACACTCGACGACTACCCTTCCGAAGCCCTTACAGGCGGCGGCAATCGCGGGGATTTCCGAACGAGGTATTGCCCGGAGATCAAAAAAAGAACCCGCATTATAAATCTTTATGCAGTTGCAGTCCCGAGCAGAATCGCCCGTGGTGGCGGTCACCAATTGCTGAGAAGGGGATCCAATTGGAGGTCTTGACGGCGCAGCATATTTCCAAAGGTCGCAGAATACACATCTCCATGGGCACTCGCGGTTAACGACAAAAACGGTCAGGCAGCGAATTATCTCCCCGGTCGCGTTCGGTTCGCACTCAACGAAGCACTCAGCTCCGCTGCTCTCCGGTTTCGGTCTCTCGAGTATCTGCACGCCCGGCCGGTGGTCCATCACCCAAAGTCGGCGTTCATTGGATTTAGCCGGAAACATCTGCCGTATGCCCCCCAATGCTGGCCCACTCACCTGCGAACCTCCCATAAAACAAAAAGGCGCGGCATGTGCCGCGCGCGCTTCAATGAAACTTCAGGATCAAACTAAATCAATCTTTTCACCCTTTTTTAGAGTCACAATCGCCTTCTTCCATTCACTGCTCCAACCTTGGGCCTTGGACATCTTTCGACGTTCCTTTCCTGGCATGTTAGAGGTATTGACGCGTTGAACTTTTACTTTGAACAATTCCTCGATCGCCACTTTAATTTCCGGGGCACTGGCTCCACGATCCGCTACGAATGTGTATTGGTTTGCTTTCTCCGTTTGCCGCATCCCCTTCTCGGTAATACGAACAGTTTTTATGATTTCAAAAGAAGTAAGTTTCATAAACAGATCGCCTCAACTGCGGGTTTTCTTCACGAGACGGGTCTCGATCTGCTGGAATCCAGCTTTGCTGAAAACCAGTGTTCGATATTTTAGAATATCGTAGGTATTAATGTTCAATCCCGTCCTCATCTTAATCCCAGGAATATTTCGAGAAGCCAGTCGAGCATTTTTCTCCAAGACATCCACAACAAATAACCCAGTCCTAGTAATGCCGAGTTTCTTCATCACCGAAAGAAACTCTTTGGTCTTAGCTGTCGCTACCGACAGGCTATCAACAACGATTACATCACCGCTTTTCAATCGCTCGCTGAGAGCGCGCCTAAAAGCTAATTGCTTAACCCTTTGATTTACCTTCTTTGAGTAATCCCGCGGTTTTGGTCCGTGAACGACACCACCGCCGCGCCACAGCGGAGACCGGAAAGACCCCGCACGCGCTCGCCCAGTTCCCTTCTGGCGCCAGGGTTTCTTATTCGTTCCTGCGACATCACCCACTGTTTTGGTGCAGGCTGTTCCGCGTCGCGCTCCTGCTCGGATAGCAACCACATGGTCATGCACCGCCTGACCTCCCTTACCGTCGGAAATCACCTCGAACCCCACCTCGTGTTCGCCAACGGCGCTGCCTTCGAGGTTTTTAATGTCAATTCTCATATGCGCTTTCCCTACTTCTTACCCTTGGCTGCCACTTTTTTCTCAGTCTTCTTATCTGCCGTTGAAACTGTTGCGGCTGCCAACCGCATGTCTTGAAGGCGTTTAAGACGAGGAGAGCCGATCGCAATTTTCTTGGCCTCTCGAACAATGCAATAATCGCCCTCAGATCCGGGAAAACTGCCGCGGATCAGCAGAACGTTGTCATCCTTTCGGACTTGGACGATTTCTAAGTTTTGACCCGTCCTTCGAATTTGACCCATGTGGCCTGGCATTTTCAACCCCTTATTGACATGCCCGGGAAACAATCGGCAGCCAATCGCACCAGACCGACGATGCCATCCTTTAGCCCCGTGGGTCATATCACCACCGGCAAATGACCAACGGCCGACAACACCCACAAAGCCCCGGCCTTTGGTTATCCCGATGCAGTCAACATATTGACCTGCTTCAAAGATATCTGCACCAATAACGTCGCCCGGAGACACTTGTTTTGAATAATCTCGAAACTCGCGAATCCGCCGAACTGCCGAACCCAAGTGTTTTTTCAAGTGCCCCATTATAGGCTTGGTCACTCTTTGTTCTTTTTGGGAGTCGAAGCCCAACTGAACCGAATTATAACCATCTTTCCCATCAGCCCTTTTAACCTGCAGAACGTGGTTGGGGCCAACTTGAACAACAGTGACGGGAGTCACTACTCCCAACGCGTTATAAACGCGCGTGTGTCCAATTTTTTTTCCAATAAGTCCCAATGGCATTGATATCTTTGGTTAGATTTTAATGGTGATGTCAACACCAGCAGGAAGGTTGAGCTTCTTGAGTTCATCAACCGTTTTCGCAGTAGGGTCTAGAATATCTATCAAACGCTTGTGAGTGCGCTGTTCGAATGATTCCATGGACTTCTTGTCAACGTGAGGCGAGCGGTGGACAGTCAGCCGCTCGATCTCAGTTGGAAGCGGAATCGGACCAGCGACCCGAGCGCCCGACCTCTTAACAGTTTCAACAATTTCACTTGCCGATGCATCAATGACTCTATGGTCATATGCTTTGAGCCTAATGCGAATACGTTGTCCAGCCATACAAAGAACAGATTAATTTATTGATAAAATTGTTTAACTACGAGCTGCAGGTCGCTTCTTAGCCGTGTCTAGGATCTCTGCGAGAACACTGTTTGGAACCTGCTCAAAGTTAAGAGGTTCCATAGAATATGAGGCGCGACCTTTTGAAAGGGACCGTATTGCTGTCGAATATCCAAACATCTCCTTCAAAGGAACATGCGCGGAGACTATGGTTTGCCCCAATTTGGCGTCTACGCCTTGAATAACACCACGCCGTCGATTTATATCTCCTAGAAGATCCCCCTGATACTCATCCGGAGTGGTTACTTCAACTTTCATAATCGGTTCAAGAAGGATGGGCGCAGCCTTTTGAAACGCATCTTTGAGTGCGAAGATTCCCGCCATTCTAAACGCTAGTTCATTGGAATCAACCTCGTGGAAGGACCCATCTGTTATACTAACTTTTATATCAATTACTTGATATCCGGCATAAACACCCGACTTTATGGCCTCTAGGATCCCATCCTGAACTGCAGGAATGTATTCTCTTGGAATTGAGCCGCCCACGATGTCATTGAGCACCTCGACACCTTTTCCCTTTTCATTTGGTTCAACCTTGATGCAAGCGTGGCCGTATTGACCGCGACCACCTGACTGCCTGATAAACTTCCCTTCGCCCTCTGCAGCTTTGGTTATGGTTTCACGGAATGCAATTTGCGGTGCTCCCGCATCCGCCTCAACTTTAAACTCCCGCTTTAACCGGTCTCGAATGATTTCAAGGTGTAACTCACCCATACCCGCAATGATCAATTGCCCGGTTTCTTCGTTTGTAAAAACTCGGAACGTGGGATCTTCTTCGGCAAGCCGCTGAAGCCCTTCGGACATCTTATCTCGATCAGCCTTGGTTTTAGGCTCAATCGCCATGCTAATTACAGGTTCCGGGAATGTTGGCGGTTCCAATGTAATATCAAAATCCTCATTGCAGAGGGTGTCCCCTGTGGTGATATTTCGCAAACCAACGAGTGCAGCAATATCGCCGGAATAGACTGAATCGATATCTTTACGTTCGCTACCTTGGATCACCATCAGCCGGCTTACACGTTCGCGCTTCCGGGTTCGCGGGTTGTAGATTGTATCCCCTTTCTTCAGACAGCCAGAATAAACGCGAAAGAAGACCAATTTCCCCGCATATGGATCAGTCCACAGCTTAAACGCGAGCGAGCAAAACTTTCCGTTGTCGTCTGTTGGAACTTCCAACTGTGTTTCACTCCCGATTTCGTGGCCATGAGCAGGCGGGATGTCCAATGGAGAGGGGAGATAGTCAACAACCGCATCGATGAGAACCTGCACCGCTTTCTTTTTGAAGGCAGAACCGCAGAGCACAGGAATAAGTTCGATTTTACAAGTGAGGCGGCGGATTGCTGCTTTCAAAGTAGGGGCATCGATTTCCCTTCCATCAAGGACAAGCTCGGCAATCGTATCGTCCTTGTTAGACACCGCCTCAATTAATTCGGCCAAGGCGATGGACGCCTTTTCTTTGAGATCCTCTGGAACAGAATGCACTTCATATTTTAATCCTTCATTCGAGACATCCCCAGGGCCCCAAACGATCGCCTTTTGATTGACCACGTCAATGACCCCAGCAAATTGGTCTTCGGCACCGATCGGCAGGTATATTGGGAACGCATATGCACGAAGTTTGTTGCGCATGTCGGCCAACGCGTTTTCAAAGTTTGCGCCAGTTCGATCCATCTTATTAACAAACGCGATGCGGGGAACCTTGTATTTGGTGGCTTGGCGCCAGACCGTTTCGGATTGAGGTTGAACGCCGGCAACTCCGCAGAACACGGCCACCGCACCGTCAAGCACTCGCATTGATCGCTCAACTTCAGCAGTAAAATCGACGTGTCCGGGCGTGTCGATAATGTTAACCCGATGGGCGATGCTCTCGAACGCCTTGAAGACGCCATCGTCTTTCTTTTGCGTCCAAAAGCAGGTTACAGCGGCCGAGGTAATCGTGATCCCTCGCTCCTTCTCCTGCTCCATCCAATCAGTTACTGTATTACCGTCATCAACGTCACCAATCTTATGGATCAAGCCCGTGTAGAAGAGAATCCGCTCGGTTGTGGTCGTTTTACCGGCATCAATATGGGCGGCAATTCCAATATTTCGCGTCCTCTCCAATGAAAATTGGCGATTAGGCGAATTTAACGTTGCGTTTATTGCGGTCACATCACTCAT
Source organism: Verrucomicrobiota bacterium (assembly GCA_043755815.1). Classification (GTDB taxonomy): domain Bacteria; phylum Verrucomicrobiota; class Verrucomicrobiia; order Limisphaerales; family UBA9464; genus CAIWAH01. The sequence continues at coordinate 6,752 of JAYUSF010000279.1, read as the reverse complement.
GACAACTCAGCGAAATCTACAATTGCAGGGATGAAAAATGCCCCGGTGTGTTCCTCGGGGCCCTTATTCGATTCAAAATCGTTACCAGCGAAAATGGGCGAAAGCTTTATTGGCTTGTGCCATTTTGTGAACATCATCACGTTTACGAATTGCGCTACCCTGTCCCATAAACGCATCCATGAGTTCTGCGGCCAATGCCTCTTTCATCGGGACGCCTTTGCGAGCATCTGCGTAGGTAGTAAGCCATCGCATCGCCAAAGCGTTTTGACGGTCACCGGGAATTTCCATCGGAACCTGATAGGTGGCTCCACCAACCCTTCTGGCCTTTGTCTCGATTCGCGGCTTTGCATTATCCACGGATCTTTGAAGAATCTCCAAAGTGTTAACGCCGGGATTTTTTTCCGCTAACGAATCCATCGCCCCATACACAATCTTTTGAGCGATTGTTTTTTTCCCACTGCGCATGACAACATTAATCAACCGGCCAACAAGTTGACTGTTGAATCTGGGGTCAGGTTGGGTTTGACGTTTTACAGCTTGTCGACGGCGGGCCATATAAGAGATCAGAAAGTTTTAACTTCGACGATGAGACTATTTGGCGGCGGTTTTCGCTGCTTTCGGACGCTTAACACCATACTTTGACCGGCTTACCCGGCGTTTTTCGACACCCGCGCAATCCAAAGTGCCTCGAACAATGTGATACCGAACACCTGGAAGATCTTTCACACGTCCCCCACGCACCAAGACAATCGAGTGCTCTTGAAGGTTGTGCCCCTCGTCTGGAATGTAGGCGATTACTTCAAAACCATTGGTCAAACGGACTTTGGCCACCTTCCGCATAGCCGAATTGGGCTTTTTGGGAGTTCGAGTCATCACTTGAAGACAGACGCCACGTCGGAAAGGCGCTGACTCCAAAGCTGGAGCTTTGCTTTTGTAGGTAACTTTCTTACGCCCTTGGCGGATCAGTTGATTAATGGTCGGCATGGAGCCAGAATTTTTCGTATCACCACCTATCCGAGGTAGCGGGAAGGGGGACGGTATCCTTCCCGATTATCGGTGCAATACGTTTTTTGCAATTTTTGTCGATGCGAGTTGCCCCTGAACGCGGTTTGGCGGCTATTGGGGGGTGAATTGAAACTGCCCGAAGATTCGGTCGCGGAACGTTTCATGTCGGGAATGCGGAGGGCCCGTGCGTGTCTCGTTTTCTAGCCAGAGTAGGGGCGATGGACCATTCACCTTTTTAAGACATCTAGACCCCTTCGGCGGAGAGTTTTTGGCACTCTACGCCTCCAACGTGTTCGCTTGCCGTGCGGCACGGAGTTGTTCTGGGAATTTGCAGACGCGGCGTAGCGCGCTCGTTTGTTTATCAAAGCTGTTCTGTCGGCAAATATCGCTTAAACTTGCGGTGTGCTAAGGCTTCACGCGGATTTTTGTGTGTTGTTGCTGTGCTTTCTATGGTCAGCGAAAGTTTGCGCCGAGCATGTTCCGGGCACACCGGCCTTCGACACCGCCGCCGGTGACGCCAAGCGCTTCCAGCTCGCGCCCGGCCTCAAGCTTGACGTCTGGGCCGCCGAACCGCAGCTCAGCAACAGCGTCGCCTTCGCCTTCGACGGCAAGGGGCGCGTCTATCTCGCCGAATCGGACCGCTGGACGATTAGCGTCTTCGACATCACGGCGCACACCAATTGGCTCTGGCAGGACATGTCGTTCCGCAACGTGACCGAACGCGGCGCCTTCCTGACGAACCAGTTCGCCACCAACCTCGCCTTCCTCACCAAGGACAGCGAAGTCGTCCGCCGCGTTGAGGACCGCGACAGTGACGGCCGCGCTGACCATACGGAAATCCTCGCCACCGGCTTCACCAACGCCGTGGACGGCACCGCCGCCGGCGTCATGGCCACCCGCGAGGGCATCTACTTCGCGAACATTCCGAGCCTGTGGCGGCTTACTTCGACGGGAGTAATCAGTGGGTCAGTGATCAGTAATCAGGCGTCGGGCAAACCGTCTTCCACTGACTCACTGAAAACTGACCCACTGAATACTCGCTCGCCTTTGGCCACCGGCTTCGGCGTCCACATCGGCGTCTCCGGACACGACCTACACGGCCTCATCAAGGGCCCCGACGGACGCATCTACATGAGCTTCGGCGACCGCGGCTGCGTCATTACCAACGGTCAGGCCATCAATTCTCCACAAACCTCCATCAACCTCCCCGACACCGGTGGCGTGCTCCGCTGCGAGCCTGACGGACGCGACCTCGAAGTCTTCTGCTACGGCCTCCGCAACCCGCAGGAACTCGCCTTCGACGACTTCGGCAACCTCTGGACCGTGGACAACGACACCGCCGGCGCCGACCCCTGCCGCGTGCTCCACCTCGTCGAGGGCGGCGACTACGGGTGGCGCACCAGCTACCAGCACATGGACGGCTTCGGCCCCTGGGTGCAGGAGGAGCTTTGGAAGGGCGGCCAGGACGGCATCCTCCCGCCCGCCGGCACCGTGAGCCAGGGCCCGAGCGGACTCGCCTTCTATCCCGGCACCGGCTTCGGCGAACGGCTGGCCGGCACCTTCCTCCATTGCGATTTCCCCGGCGGCGTGTGGGCCTACACCGTGAAGCCGCAGGGCGCGAGCTACGTGGTGGACCGCAAGGAGAAGTTCCTGTGGAACTGCTGGCCCACCGACGTGGACTTCGGCCCCGACGGCGCCGCCTACGTGCTCGACTGGGTCAGCGGCTGGGGCCAGACCCCGCGCGGAAGAATCTATCGGATCGTGCCGGCGGAGCTTCCCTCATCTCTCTCATTAACACCGGGCTTCAGCCCGGTGAACGCCGCACCTCGCGAGACCTCAGCCGCTTCAACGGCTTCCCTACCCAGCGCCAAAGCCGTTGAAACGGCTGCGTCACGACCCGCGCCTGACACCGGGCTAAAGCCCGGTGCTAATGAGAACTTGGCAACGGCGTTGCGCAAGGAAGCCGCCCTCGTCGCTCAAGTGAAACAACTCCTCGCCGAAGGCATGACGCAACGCGGCGAAAAGGAACTGCTCGACCTCCTCGGCCACGCCGACCGCCGTGTGCGGTTGGAGGCGCAGTGGGAACTGGCGGAACGGGGGACGAACTTGGTCAGTGGGCTGGTCAAGGTGGCAAAGTCGGATGATCGCCGATTCGCACGCGTTCATTCCCTTTGGGCCATCGGTCAGGTAATGCGAAACACGGCTTTCAGCATAGTGACGGACAACGAGATGGTGCGTCCCTTGTCAGATTTGTTGCCGATCTTGAACGACGAAGATTCCCAAGTGCAGCGCGCCGCCATCGCCGTTCTGGGCGAGATTCCTTTCTATAACGCCCACGCTTCGCTCAAGGCTCTGCTGGCACACTCGGATGCACAGGTTCGTGCCGCAGCCCTGAGCGCTTTGACCAAGATGTTTTACGGCAACCGTCGGGCACGAGTCATGGTTCCAACGCAAAAGCTCCTGCACTTGAAGGCCGCCGCTCTCCTGGACCGAGTGATTGGAAGCGACACAGAAAGCAAAGCCCTTGATCGCTGGGCAGAAACTGAATTCGCACGTCCCGACTGGTTGGAGGTTACCCGTCCGCTATTGGGCGCGGATTCCGACGATTTCACTCTCCATGCAGTGACAAGCCTGTTGACGCGGGAAGCTCGCCGGCTGGATGCAATCCATGTCTCGGAATTCGAAGAGCTATTATCGCGATGGGCGAAAGTGCAGTCTCCGCTGGCGAGACACGCGGCCGTTCTGGGAGCTCGCCGGGTCAAGACTACAGAGATCACCAACTTTCTCTCCGACTCCGACCCGCGTGTTATCGTCGCGGCCGGACGCGCCATCCACGACGTGCCAATCGTCAAGGGGTTCCCGGCGCTGGCAGCATTCATCACCAAGATCGACTGCCCCACCAACCTCATGTCGCGCGTCATCAATGCCTGCTACCGCCTCGGCACCCAGCAGCACGCGCAGATGCTCGCCGGCTTCGCCGCCCGCGAAGACGTGCCCGACTGGGCCCGCGTCCTCGCCCTCCTCGCCCTCGCCGACTGGGAAAAACCCTCGCCCCTCGACCGCGTGAACGGCCTGTGGCGGCCGCTGGTCACGGGTAAACGCCCGCCCTCACCCCGGCCCTCTCCCCCGGGGAGAGGGGGAAACGCTCCCGGCGCGGGCGACTCCACCAACCAATCTCCGCTCGCACCGACGGCCGGTCCGGCCGCAAACGCTGCGCAGTCCTCAGCCACCGCCTCTGTGGACGCCATCGCCGTCCAGCCAACTGCCCCCTCTCCCGGGGGAGAGGGCCGGGGTGAGGGCGGGCCAACCTCGCGCAGCGCCATTCCCTCCAACCCACTCCTCGAACGCGCCGCCCAGGCCCAGGCGGCCCGCAACCTCGGTCGCGCCGCGGAAATCCCCGTGCTGCCCGCCGACTTGGGTCGCTCCGTTCCCTACGACGAGGCGATGGCCCTGCGCCGCAATCCCGCACCGGCCCAGCGCGCCTTCCTCCGCGTAGCCGGCGACCTGATGAATCCCTTCAACCTCAACGAGGCCGGTCAGCCCGCCGGCACCCGTGAAGTGCTGCCGCTCCAGATCGCCGTGGCCGAAGCCGCCGCGAAGCTGCGCGTGAAGGAAGCCGGCACGCCGCTCTTCGAGAAGTTCGCCCGCACCAACACCGCCCCGGAACTCCGCCGTGCCATCCTGCCCGCGCTCGCCGAACTCCGCTCGCCGCTCACCGGCGAAGCCGTGAAGCTCGCCCTCGCCGATCCCGACGCCCGGTTGCGCGCCACCGCCCTGCCCTACCTCGACCGGCTGGAGGGCGACTCGGTGGAATTGCTGGTCAGTTTGATCGGTCGTCCGCCCTCACCCCGGCCCTCTCCCCCGGAGAGAGGGGGAAACGCTCCCGCCACCAACAACACCAACAACAAAACTCCGCTCGCACCGACGGCCACTTCATCGGCTAACAACGCGCGGTCCTCAGCCACAACCCGTGTGGACACCACCGCGACACAGCCAGCTTCCCCCTCTCCTGGGGGAGAGGGCCGGGGTGAGGGCGGGCGCCCCTCTGACATTCCCTTGGCTCAAGCGGCCCTCGCAGCCTTGGCGAAACTGCCCGGCGAAAAGCCCGACGAAGCCATCCGTGTCGTCTTCTCCCAACTCGAAGCCGGACAGCTTCCCAAGGAGCTAGCCCTCGAGATCCGCGAAGCCGCCCGAACCCGCGGACTCGTCGCTCAGAAAGCCGCGCTCCCGGAACTGCTCGTGGGCGGCGATGCCCAGCGCGGCCGGCAGATATTCTTCCAGAACCAGACCGTGCAGTGCCTGCGCTGCCACAAGGTCGGTGCCGAGGGGGGCATTGTCGGCCCCGACCTCACCGGCATCGGCAAACGCCAGACACGGGACTACCTGCTCGAGAGCATTCTCCAGCCCAACGTCCAGATCGCCGCCGGCTTCGAGAACGTGGTGCTGTCGTTGACCGACGGTTCGAACATCGCCGGTTCATTGAAAGCCGAAGCCGACGGCGAACTGACCGTGGACGTCACTGCCGATGACGGCACTCTGACGTCAACCAAGGTTGTGAGATCCAAGATCAGCCAACGCGAGCGCGGGCCCAGCGCCATGCCGGAAGGGTTGGCTGACCAACTCACGCCGTTCGAGCTGCGCGATCTCGTGGAGTATCTGGCGACGTTGAGGTGAGCGGTCCGAGGCTGAACTTCCATGCGAAGCAGGAGCAATCACGGATGAAGCGGCGTAACGCCGTCTGAGGGCTCAAAGCCCGCGACAATAAAGCGTGGGGTGTGGATCGCCACGCGAGCGAAGCCTCAGGTAGCCGGGAGGAAAGAGTCAGAGCGCTGTAAGCGGGAGATATCCCGCAAAGTCCGGAGAAATGTCTCGGGCCTTCAGCCCTTGCGCCGCATTCACCTGTTACCCGGGGCTGCGCTCACTTCGTTCGCTTCACCCCGGGCTTTATTGTCATGCGCTTTCAGCGCTCAAGTCCCGGACTCGGACACGTCGCTGGCATCACTCGACGGCAGACGAAGCCGATCCGCAGGTTCCACTTCCCTCTTTGCGCATTCGCGCCTTCGCGTGAAACCAACCCGCCCCTACTTCTTGATATCGTCGAAGTAGTCGCGAACAGCGTTGCGGTAGGCCTTGGGCACCTGCTCCTGATTCAAGGCGGCCTGAGCGTCACTCTGGGCGGCGGTGACGGCTTCCGTGTAGGCTACCTTGCTTTCGCCCTTGATGCTGACGCCCTTCAGCGTGATTGAAGGCATCGGGCCGCCAGGCTGGATCTGGCCGCGGACCTTGGTCGGCGCCAGATTGTCCGGCGTGCCAGCATCGCGGTCTGTGTGACCGCGGGCGGCCATGTCGGGACGGCTGCTGCCGGAATTGTCCCAGAAATCGTCGATGTGATCCGGCATCGACCACGCGCCCGAGTCGGACCAGGTGCCGTAACCTTTGCCGCCTTTGCCGGATTTCTGGCTGAAGCCGGGATTGCCGCCGGACTTCGTGCCCCAGCCCTGGCAATTGCCCACACAGGCCTGGGCCTTTTGCAGGTTGGCCAACGCAGCCATCATCGCCTGGGCATCGTTCATCTGCTCCATGAGCTTCTTGAGTTCGCTCTGGGCGTCGGCCAGGCCCTGTTTGCATTCGCTGCTGGAAGCGCCCTGCTTCTTCATCGCATCAAGCGCCTTTTGCAGATGTTCACCGGTCATGCCGTATTGCTGGCCGGGTTTGACGCCTTTCTCGATTTCTTCGGCGAGCTTGGC
>JAYUSF010000278.1:0-12234 GCA_043755815.1 Verrucomicrobiota bacterium | reverse complement strand
GATGCGGACGAAGCGTGCGGAGACCGGCTTCGGCAATGCGGGCATGATTTCCACGCGAAGATCGTTCAGCACGAACTGGCCCTGGGCGGCGCGGCCGGGCCCCTGCTTGGGCAGCGTGTCGGAGGGCAGCACCTCCAGCCGAAGGGCGGTGACGCGTGGCAGGGGCGAAGGCGCGGTGATGACGTAGCTGTCGCGCGCCGGTGAACTGCCGGACGCCAGCAGGGAACCGTCGGCCTGGAACGTGAGGGTGGCGCCGTTGGTCTGCGTGGAAGTGGCGTTCACCGGTTGGAGCACCGACCAGCGGACCGGTTGGGCGGCGGTCTCAGCCCAAGCGGCGAGTTCCCGCTGAAACTCCGGCGGGTTGGCGTGGAACCGCTGATCCAGTTCCGCCATCTCCGCCTGGAGGGCCGCCCGACGACGCTGTTCGTTCGCCGAATGGATCGGCATCGTGGGCCGCTCATCCGGTTGGTCGTTGTCCTCGGTCTGGTTGAAGTAGGCGTAAAAGGAGTAGTATTCGCGCTGCGTGATCGGATCGAACTTGTGCGAATGGCACTGCGCGCAGCCCATCGTCAGACCCATCCACACCTGGGCGGTGACGGCGGCCCGGTCCTTCACGGCGGCGACCCGCCACTCCTCGTCGTCGGTGCCGCCCTCGGTGTTGGTCATCGTGTTGCGGTGAAACGCGGTGGCGGTCGTCTGCTCTTCGGTCGCGTTGGGCACGAGGTCGCCGGCGATGAGGTCGCGCGTGAACTCGTCGAAGGGTTGGTTGCGATTCAGCGCACGGATGAGCCAGTCGCGCCAGGGCCAGATGCCCGGCCGCAAGGGGTCGGAACCATAGCCCGCGGAATCGGCGTAGCGGCCAAGATCCAGCCAGACGCGCGCCCAGCGTTCGCCGAAGTGCGGCGAGGCCAGCAAGCGGTCCACCAGATGCTCGTAAGCTTGGGGGCGGCGATCCCCGACAAAGGCGTCCACCTCCCCGGGAGCCGGCGGCAGCCCCGTGAGGTCCAGCGACAGGCGCCGGATGAGCGTTTGGCGGTCGGCCGCGGGCGAGGGGACGAGACCGTAGTCTTCCAGCTTCGCGAGGACGAAACGATCGACGCCGTTCTGCGGCCATGATTTCTGCTTCGGCGCCGGAAAGGCGGGTCGGGTCGGTTTATCCCACGCCCAGTGGGCCGTGTAATTCGCGCCCTGGGCAATCCAGCGGCGGAGCAGGGTGGCTTCCTCGGCGGAAACCGACGTTTTCGTCTCCGGCGGCGGCATGACCTCGTCGGCGTCGTGCGAGACGATCCGTTTCAGCAGCAGGCTGGCGTCCGGTTTGGCGGCGACGATGGCCGCGCCATCCTTGCGGCTCCGGGTTGCCTCCTCGAAGGAATCGAGCCGCAGCTTGGCCTTGCGCGAACCTTCGTCCGGCCCATGGCACTGGAAGCATTTCTTCGAGAGGATCGGGCGGATCTCGGCGGAGAAATCGACCTTGGCGCCGGCCGGGCCCGGCGCGGGGCCCGCGACGGCGGCGAGGACAAGTCCGAAGGCGCTGATCAGAATGGCGGCAGGCTTCCACATGGCAGGTGGCGGAAGCCTACGGCGACGGCGGCCGACTTCAATCCGGCAGCGCGGAAACCTCGGCGGAAGCCCGCGTCACCACCACGTAAAGTTCGGGTCGGGCCGCTGGCTCCAGAAGGGATCGGAGTCCTTCTTGATCGGGAACTTGAACGCTTCGGCATGTCCGTCGCCGAACGCGGTCACGGAGAGGCTGCGTCCCTTGTAGTTGTGCCACTGGCTCTTCTTGTCGTCCCAGCCGCGGTTGGGATGCCACGGCCAGTCGCCCAGGACAATCTTGTTGGCGGCGCTGAGGGCGATCTCCGAAGACTTCATCGAATTGCCGTCATACGCGGCCCGGGACGCGGCCACGTTGCCGGTGACCCGTTTCACGCGGGCGAAATCCGCGGCCCATTCCATCAGGTAGCTCGTGCCGTATTGCCGGTAGCAGTTGGTTGCCTTGAAGTCGCCGAAGACCTTTTCGCGGAAGATGTCCCCCTTGTCGGCCGGGCAACTGAAGATCAGCGGCGAGCCTTGGTAGAGGTAAAGCGGCTTGTTGGTCATGGCGACAACGAGATCGTAGCGGCCGTTGGTGCCGCCGGCGGACGCCCAGTCCTGGCAGAGCGGATAGGTGTCCCGGAAATCGTCGGCGTAGAGCTGAAACGACAGGATGACCTGCTTCAGGTTGCTGATGCATTTGGTCTGGGTCGCCTTTGCCTTTGCCCGGCCCAGGGCCGGCAACAGCATGCCGGCGAGGATGGCGATGATGGCCACCACCACCAGCAGTTCGATGAGGGTGAAGCCCGGGCGCGCGAGACGGGCACGGGTCGAAGGCATCCGGGGAATCATGGACGTGACCAAACCCACTCGGACGGGGCTGGGAAAGACAAAAATTTCTGCGGCCCGCGTTTCGGTCAGGGTTGACCGCGCCGCGCCTTGAATTAATCCGCCGGCATGTCGAAGCTCCGCCCGTGCCCCCTCCGGCTTCCGACAGACGACCGACCGACCGCTCCCGCCAACCGTCACGGCGGGCCCTCAAAGCGGCGCGGTTTGTCCGGCGGATGATTGCCGCCTCGGTCCTGATCCTCTTGGTGGCCGGGGGTGCCCTCCTCTGGCAGACGAAGGGACGGACCTATTACGCCCGCTGGCAGCGCCAGCGGCAGATGCTCGCCGCTGAGGCGGCGTTTCGATCCGGCGACTGCACCAATGCGGTCCGTCTCGTCCGCGAAGTCGGCGGCGCCGAGAGCGGAAACCTGCGGGCGGCGGAAATTGCGGCGACGTGCCTTGAAAAACTGGGTTCGCCGGATTCCCTCTTCTGGTGGCGCCGGCTGGCCGAACTCAAACCAAACGACGATGCGGCCGTCACGGCCTGGGCCTACGCCGCGTTTCGGCACGACGATCTTCACTCGGCCTACCTCGCCTTGCGGAAGTTTCCGCGGGGCAGCGATTCGGCGGCGTTCCACGACATCGCCGGCCGCATCGCGCTGAGCCGGGATGACCGCGGCTTGGCCCGGACCCATTTTGCCCGGGCGTTGGCCTTGGCTCCCGAGAATGCGGAGATCCAGCTCCGCTTTGCCGAAGTCCATGCGGATGCCCCGACTCCGGCGGAACACGACCGGGCGGTCGCCATTCTGGAACAGTTGGCGACCCATGCGGTCCATAGCGCGGCGGCGCTGGGCGCGCTGACGCGCGAGGCCCTGCAGCGCGGCGACGCGGGTCGGGCACAGCGTTTCAGCACCCAGCTGCTGGCCCGTCCAGGGCTCACCTTCGCAGACCGACTCGTCCACCTCTCGACGCTGAAGGCCGGCAATTCGGCGGAATTTGCCGGAGAATTCGCCCGCATGCAGGCGGAAGCCGCCGCCGATCCGGCTTTGCTGCCCCGCTGGCTGGCCTGGAACTCCGCGCAGAACCGCGCCCGGCCGACCTTGGAATGGTTCCTCACCCTGCCGCCGGAAACACAGAACCTTGCCCCCGTGATGGATGCCGTCGCCGGGCTCTACGTGACGCTCGCCGACTGGAAGGGACTCAAAGAATGGGTCTTCAACTCCAACTGGGCCGCGTTGGAATACCGGCGGATTGCGTATCAGTCCTTGGCGGCGGGCCAACTTTCCCTCGGGGGTGCAAACGCGCCGAGTTACTGGCAGGCCGCGCTGCGGGAGGCGAAGGGTCAGGCCGATCGCCTGCAATGGCTCGCGGCGCACGCCGAAACCTGGGCCCTGTGGACGCCGATGGAAACGACCCTCTGGCTGATGGTGCAAAAGGAGGTCGATGCCGACGGGGCGCTGGAGCGGCTCGCCCGCCTTTATCGCAGGCAGAACCAGGCGGACAACCTGCTAAGGGTCGCCCGGCGGCAGTTGGAGCTGCATCCGCGCGATCCCTCCTTTGAGGCCGACCTGCTCTACCTCAGCGCATTGCTGAAGGTGCAGCCACAGCAGTTGAAACCGCTCGCGGATCGGGTCCGGGAAAACCTCGCAAAGTCTTCCGATTATGCGACCGCCTTGGCGATGTTCCTCAGCCGATCCGGCGGCGCCGAAGAAGGCCTGGCCGTGCTGGAAAAGCTTCCGGCCGCCGAGCTCAGCCAGCCGTCACGGAAGGCCCTGCACATCTTGCTGCTGGCTCAGGTCAGTGATCGTGCCCGGGCCCGGACCGAACTGGAGCGCGTCAACCGGGAGGGATTGCTGCGGCCGGAAGCGGGCCTGATCGAGGAAGCGACCGTCTTGGCCAGAGCCGAAAACCGTTCCCAATAGGCCCGCATCGGACTGCGGCGTCATTCGCCGATCAGCCGCTTGCGGGCCTCGGCGGCCCGGGCATCCCAGGTCGCCTTTTGCGCCGGCAACTCCCGCCCCATCTGCTCGTAGAGCGCCACCGCCTGCGCCCACTGGCCCAGCGCTTCGAGCACGCGTCCGGCTTCACGCCCGCCCTCCTTCAGCCACCATGCATCAACGGCCTCTCCGGGGCGCAGCAGTTTTCCGTGCACGACATCCAGGTAATGGTTGGCCGCCTCCCGCAAGAGGGCGACGGATTCGCCGCTGCTGCGCAGCGCCGCCAGCTTTTCCGCGACGATTCCGAGACCCAGCGTCGCCTTGGAACGGGAAGCGAGCTCGACTCCGGGCCAGTCGATCACGCGCCGGTAGAGTCCGGCGGCGATCTCGTAGGAATTGGTGCTCACGGTCGCCAGCTGGAGATGGCAGTCGGCCATCTTCCCGACGGCCGCCGGCGCGACGGCCGAATTGGTGAACTGGCCGGCGCGGGTGAACGCCTCGAGGGCGCTGCGGAAACGCGCCAGCGGCGCGGCGCCCGGTTCCGGCGGACGCTCCAGATGCAGTTCGCCGAGCGCAAAAAATGCGGAGGGCACCAGCGCATCCGGCAGCGCCACATCATTCAGCAGTTCAAACAGATTGGTGCTGGCGTTGGCCCAGGCCTGACGGCGTCGGGCGGCTTCCGCCGCCAGCAGCTTGGCCCGATACCAGTTGCCCGTGCCCTTCCAGACGACGTTGGTCACCACGGAGACGCAGGCCTGCTCCGCCCGGGCAAAATCGCCCTGCGAATAGAAGTCGGCCGCGAGCGCGAGCTGGGCCGTGAGCACGCTCGTGTTGGTCGGATAACGGGCGGCCAGGGCCTGGACCTGCTCGATCGCGTTCGTGATCACCCCGGCGCGCGAGGCGGCATACCAACGGTCGAACTCCGCCCGGGCCAGCGACGGGTGATTCGTATGCACCGCGATCCAACGGTCGAGCTCGGTCACCGCGCTGATCCAGTCCCCGCTGCGCAGCCGGGCGGAAACGAGGGTGAGCTTGATTTCTGCACTCAGCGGCGTCTCAGGGAAGCGTTTGAGAAACGCCTCCAACAGCGTCGTCGATTCCACGTCGCGTCCGCGCACGGAAAGCGCCTGCCCCACCAGCAGCGCACTTTGTGCCACGGCCTCGCCCCGCGGATTCAGCGCCAACAGCGCCCCGACCGCCATCTGCCCGTTGGCCAGGTCACCGGCCTCGGTCGCCGCGATGACCGCCTGCTGCAGGGCCGGTTCGACCAGTGATTGCACCGCCACGACGTCCGGATAATCCCGCGCCACGCCCAGGTAGTTGGTGAGAGCGCCGGCCCAGTCTTTTCGGAACGCCTGACAGTCCGCGGCCTTGAACCGGGAAACGGCCTGGTCGGCGCCGCGCGGCAACGCCGCCGCGGCCGCGAGGAAGTTCGTTTCGGCTTCGCGGATTCGGTCCGGGCTGTTGATCCGTAGCCCCTCCTCCCACAGGCACCAGCCGCGGCCCAAGTTCAACGGCCCGGCCAGTTCCTTGCTCGGGCCATTGGTGAGCGCCATCTGATAGCTCTGGCCGGCGAGCGTCAGCAGCGTCACCGCCTCCGCGTTGGTTCCCTGCTGCAGATACTGGCGGAACAGCCCCTGACCGAGACGCATCCGCAGCGCGTTGATTTCCGGGTCCAGCGGCTGCGCACTCAGGAAGGATTCCAGCCGCTTGCGGGCCGCGAGAAAATCGCCGGCCGCCAGATCCAGTTCGGCAAGCCGGAGGGTGGCCTCGCGGAGGTATTCCGCCGGGGTGCCCGGGGCCAGGTTCTGACCGAAGGCCTCGGCGGCCGCCTGCGGTTGCGAAAACTTGAGCCGGATTTGGCCCGCCAGTGAGGCTGCCTCCGCGCGGCGCCCGGCGAGCGCGGGGTCGGCATTGCTCAGGCCCAGCAGGGCGGTTGCCCCGGCCAAGGCGTTGGTGTTTCCAGAACCGCTCCGCAGGACCGTCAGCCGACGCCAGCGCACCCATTTTTCCTCCGGGGAGCCGGCAAACTTCTCGGCCTCGACCAGCGTGGCGTCGGCTTCGGCCTGGTTGGTCTTGAGCAACTGGGCCTCGGCGCGCACCAGCAGGCCGCGGAAAAGGACCGCCACGATCTCGGGCGGAGTCCCGGCAGCGAGCGCCTTGGCGAAGGGTTGATCCGGCTTGCCCAGCGGGATCAGCGCGATGTCCGGCTTGTTCATGCGCAACGCCGCCTCGGCTTCGCGCACGGCTGCCAAGACGGCCCGCGGGTTGCCCGGGAAGGCCGCTTCGTAGGTCGCGAAGTTGCGCTGGGCCGACGGAAAATCGCCCTTCAGGAAGTCCACTTCGGCCTGGGCGTAGAGCCGGCGTTGCTCGGCTTCGGGTTTCAGTTCCGACTTCGGGTGAGCCGCGGCGAACGCCCCGAATTCCGCGGCAGCCCGCTCCCAGAGCTGCCCCTCGAAGGACCGCAGGGCCGCATCAAACGCCAACCGGTCCTCCGATTGGGCGAGGGAACGCGGTGCCACCGCGAGGGTGAACCCTGCCAGCAGGAGCAGGGAAAACAGCCTTCGCAGCAGCGAGACCGCCCTCACGGAGCGACCGGCTGGCCCCGGCAAAGTCGTGGCGAAGGTTTCAGACATTCAGCTGCCGTGATTGCAACCGCTGGACCGCTCGGGTGCGAGCGCCATTTCAACGGACCCAAGCCAGCTCACTGCCACGGCGCGACCTGTTCGTTTTCCCAGAGGTCGCGAATTTCCTGCCGGCGACGCACGACGGACGATTTCGTCCCGTTGACCAGCACCTCTGCCGGCAGGGCACGGGAATTGTAGTTGGAGCCCATCACCGAGCCGTAGGCGCCGGCGCTGAGCAGCGCGAGGAGGTCGCCTTCGCCGACTTTGGGCAGCGGCCGGTCCTTGGCGAAGTAGTCGCCCGATTCGCAGATCGGCCCGACCACATCCGAGGAAACGGTCGCCCCGGCCTTCTTCTTCAGCGGCACGATCTCATGGTAACTGTCGTAGAAGGCGGGCCGGATCAGGTCGTTCATCGCGGCGTCCACGATCACGAAGTTCTTCTGGCCGGTCTTCTTGATGAACTCGACACGGGTCAGCAGCGCCCCGGCGTTGCCGGTCAGGAAGCGGCCGGGTTCGAGCAGGATCTTCAGCCCCAGAGGCTTCAGGAGCGGCACGAGCGTGTCCGCGTAAAGTTGCGGCGTGAGCACCTTCTTTCCCTCCTGGGTCTGCCACCACTTCGCCTCGGCGCTGGCCAAGGCGTCGCGATAGACGATGCCGATCCCACCGCCGACGCTGAAGAAGTCGAAGCCGTATTTGGCGTTCAGGCGGGCCACGAGGGGCGCGACCTTGGTCACGGCTAGGCGGAACGGTTTCACGTCCGTGAGCTGCGAGCCGATGTGCATCTGCAGCCCGCGCAGGCGCAGGTTGGTGAGTTTGGCGGCACGCGCATAGACGCCCTCAATCTCCTCGAAGGCGATGCCGAACTTGTTGGCATAGGTTCCCGTGGTGATCTTCGCGTGCGTGCCCGCGTCGATGTTCGGATTCACCCGGACGGCGACCGACGCGATCTTGCCCACCCGTGTGGCCACCTTGCTGATGCGCTTCAGCTCAGCTTCCGATTCCACGTTGAAACTGTAGATGTCCTGTTTCAGGGCAAAGGCGATCTCCTCCTCCGTTTTGCCCACGCCGGCAAAAACGCACTTCCGTGGGTCGCCGCCGGCGGCCATCACCCGCTGGATCTCGCCGGCACTCACGGTGTCGAAGCCGCTGCCGAGGTTCGCGAGCGTCCGGATCACCGCGAGGTTCGAGTTGGACTTCATCGCGAAACAGGTGAGGTGGTCCAACGGGGCCAGCGCCTGGTCGAGCTTGGTGTAGTGGTCGGTCAGCGTGGCCTGGGAATAGACGTAAAGCGGCGTGCCGTGTTTCTGCGCGAGCGCGGCGAGGGCGACGTTTTCACACTGAAGCTGGCCTTTGACGTAGCGGAACGAATGCATGGCGGCGCGTGGTGTGCCAGAAGCGGCGCCGGTTTTGAATTTGGAAATTCGAATTCTTGCCGCGCGTTGTGACAGAGCCTCCGGCCTTTTCCCTCTCCTCCGCTTGGAGTGGAGGAGAGGGTCAGGGAGAGGAGGCGTCTCACCCAACCCTCTCCCCGTTCGCGCCTCACGGGGAGAGGGAGAAATTCGGCAACGGTGTCGAGATGCGCCGAATTCTTGCCGGCGTCGCTTTGTCCTTTGAGCTTTGGGCGGTTTCGTCCCAC
Source organism: Verrucomicrobiota bacterium (assembly GCA_043755815.1). GTDB lineage: Bacteria > Verrucomicrobiota > Verrucomicrobiia > Limisphaerales > UBA9464 > CAIWAH01. The sequence continues at coordinate 3,673 of JAYUSF010000278.1, read as the reverse complement.
CGTATCTTCCGTCCAATGAGTTCGCCCGCTTCCCGCCGCGGCCCGGGTGCCGCCACCGTGGTCATCAGCATTTTCCTGTTCGCCGGCCTGGTTTCGGTTGGCGCGTGGTGGCTTGCCCGCCGGGCGGCCGGCGGGGCGGCATCCAGCGACAACCGCGCCCGCGTCTTTGACCAGGCGATGGCTTCGGGCAAAACCTTCTTCGACAAGAACGACGCTCCCAAGGCCATCACCGCCTTCCAGTCCGCGCTTGCCCTGAATCCGGCCAATCCCGACGCGCACCTGAATCTGGCCAACGCTTTCCTGCTCAACAGCCAACCCGACCAGGCCGCCGTCCACGCAGTCGAGACCCTTCATTTTGAGGCCGGCAATGCCGCGGCGGCCTTCGTGCTCGGCTGCGCGCAGCTCCGGCAGAACCAGTTCTCCAACGCGGTCCAGTCGCTCCAGCAGGCCAAGGACGCCGATCCCGCGGTTAACGCCGTGAGCTTCCAGCTGGCCCGCGCCTATCAGGGCTGGGGCAAGTTCGACGAGGCGGCGACGCAGTTCCGCGAGTTCATCCAGTTCGAGACTAACCAGACCTCGGTCCATTTCATCGCGAGTCACTATCTGCTGAGCCAGGCGCTGCTCCGCCTGGGCCAACGCGACGAGGCGGCCCAATTGCTCGCCACCCACCAGAAGCTGGCCGGTGGCACCGTCGGCAATGCAGACAACCCGGCGCTGTTCGAACGCTGCATCTACACCCAGATCAAGGCGCCGTTCCCGCTGGAACAGCCCGACCCACAAGGCATCGCGGTGAAGTATGCCGATGATTCCGCCCGCGCTTTTGGAGGTGAAGGCGCCAAACTTGCGGGCCCGTTTGGTTTGCTCGACATCAATCGGCGCGGCCTGAACGACCTGCTGCTCCGCGGCCCTGAGGGTTTCCAGCTCTATTGGAATTCCAACGGCGTGTTCTTCGCCCGTGGAACCGCAGTCGCGAGTCCCGCTGCCGCCGGTGCGACCAGCATCGCCATCGGCGATTTGCAGAATGACCGCTACGAGGACGCCGTGCTCGTCGGTCCGGCCGGCACGACCGTGCTGAAGTTCGCCACGAACGGGCTCTACCTCGACTCCACCCGACAAGCCGGCGTGGCTGAGGTAAAGGGCACAGTCACACTCGCCGCCGACCTCGACTTCACCGGCAAGCTCGGGCTGCTCATGGCGGGACCGGATAGCGGGCTGCGTTATCTGACCAACTTGGGCACGGCCGTGTTCCGCGAACGGAAGACGCCGCTGCCGTTGGTCCCGGCCACGGGCATCACCGGCATCACGGTGGACGACTGGAACAATGACGATCTGCCGGACCTGCTGCTCACCCGCGCCGGACAGCCGCCACTGGTGCTTTCCAACGTCCGCGGCGGTGGTCTCAGTGGCACGAATCAGCCCGCCGACTGGCCCGTCGCCAATGCGCTCGCGACCGGCGACTTCAACAACGACCTGCGCGTGGACGTCGTGCTCGTGACCGACAAGTCGATCGAGCTGAACTTCTCCGGCATCAAGGACCTGCTTCGGCTGCCCGCCCGCGGCAACCGCATCCGTCAGATCCGCGCCATCGACTACGACAACGACGGTTGGCTCGACCTCCTCGCCTGGGGTGCCGATGGCGTGCGCGTGTGGCGCAACCGCGGCAGCGGCGGCTTTCACGAGGTCACCGCCGAACTGGGTTTGGGTTCGCTCGCGCAAGCCGACGTCCGTTATGTGGCCGCAGCGGACTTCGATGCCGATTGCGACACCGACCTCGTCATTGATGTCGCCGGCGCGGGCCTGAAGTTCCTTCGTAACGACGGCGGCAACTCCAACGCCATGCTGAAGCTTCGCCTGCTCGGCAACCGTTCCAACGCGAGCGGCCTCGGCGTGAAGGTCGAGCTCAGCGCGGCCGGCTGGCATGGCATTCGCACGGCGCAGTCGCTGCCGGTCGAGATCGGAGTGGGCAAACGCAAGCAGCTCGATTCCGTCAGCACGCGCTGGTTCGACACCAAGCTCGACACCACCGAGGTCGAGGTCGATTGCCAGCAGCCGCTGACAATCTTCGAACTCGTCATGCCGACCGGTTCGTGTCCCTACCTCTACGCGTGGGACGGCGAGAAACACCGTTTCGTCACCGACCTGCTGAGCGCCTCGCCCGTCGGATTGCCCATGATGCCCGGCCGCTTCATCGAGGCGGACCCCGAAGAATTTGTCGCCGTGGGCAACGAATCGAACTTCCGCCCGCGCGACGGCAACTACGTGCTGCAAGTCACCGAGGAACTCCGCGAGGTGCTTTACCTCGATTCCGCGAAACTGATCGCCGTGGACCATCCGGCCGGAACCGAAGTGCATCCGACGAGCAAGCTGCTGCCGGGGAAACCGTTCCTTCCGCACGAACTCTGGCAACTCGGAGGCCGCGTGCCGCTGCGGGCGGCCAGTGTAGTGGCACAGGCGCCCCCGCCTGTGTCCGTCCCACCGGCGCCCTCGCCGGTGGACGTCACCGCTGCCCTCCGCGAAACCGACGGCCAGAAAGCCTCCCCGCTGGCCCTGCGGGGCTCGCATTACCGTGGTTTGGCCGAGCCTTTCAGCATCACGTTGGACTTCGGCCCGCTCGATCCGGCGAAGCCGCTGGTGCTGGCGCTGACCGGTTGGCTGCGTTTCGGCGGCGGCATGGCCAACATTGCCGGCGCGCACAATCTCGATTTCCCGTTCCCGTTCCCGACACTCGAAGCGGAGACTGCCACCGGTTGGCAACCGCTGCCCGGTTCCATCGGCGCCCCGGCCGGCAAGACGAAGACCATCCTCGCGGACCTCACGGGCAAACTCACGGCCGGCACCACGCGGCTGCGGCTGACGCAGGCCTTCGAGATTCACTGGGACCGCATCGCCCTCTTCACCGAACGCGAAGTGCTCACCAACCTGAAACCCGGAACTTCAAACCCGAAACTGACCGAACTCACGCCGTCAGCGACCGACCTGCACTGGCGTGGCTACAGCGAAGTGGCCGACCTGCCGTGGACCGAACCGCTGACACCGCTCTACGACCGCGTAAAGCCGAGTCCGGTCTGGCACATCACGCCGGCGGGCTGGGTGACACGCTACGGCGCCGTCGATGAACTGGTCGCGCAGCCGGACAATGGCCTGGCCCTGGTTGCGGGCGGGGACGAACTGACCCTCCACTTTGCCGCGAACAGTCTCCCGGCGAAACCCGCCGGCACGGTGCGCGACTTCTTCCTGCACACGGTGGGCTGGGACAAGGACGCCGACTACCACGTCACCCGCGGCGCCGAAGTGGGCCCGCTGCCGTGGACCGGCATGGACGACCAGACTTACGGCAAAGCGCTGCGTCCGGCGTTCCCGAGCGACGCGCTGCACGAACGCTTCAACACCCGTTGGGTCGGCGAACGGACGTTTGTCCGGAGGGGGCGGTAAGGTTACCTGTTGGCGACCACGCCCGCCCTCACCCCGGCCCTCTCCCCCGGGGAGAGGGAGAAGTTCACGGTGTCCCGCGACTCCACCCGCGCCGCGCTCCGCTTCAGCCCGGCCTGGGCAGTCCTCGGCAGTTGGGCGTGTGGTGGCTTCCGGGCCGGCGCGCTTTCCCCTTGTATGTTGCTTTCCATCATCCTTGCGGGGCGAGAGCCTGGCGGGAGGATGGGGCCGCTGCCGGGCCTGC
>JAYUSF010000277.1:0-12271 GCA_043755815.1 Verrucomicrobiota bacterium | reverse complement strand
AGATGAACCGCGTCCTCCAGCCCAAGGCCCAGCCCCCCGCCAAAATCACTCCAAAAGCCGCTTAACCCCCTTGCCAACCAACACCGTTGCTCTCCCCGTGAGGCACGAACGGGGAGAGGGTTGGGGAGAGGGGAAGGACTCACCTCTTGGAGCGCCTCCTCTCCCCGGCCCTCTCCTCCACTCCGAGCGGAGGAGAGGGAGTCCGCCGGCCGGTTTCCGGGGGCAGTGTCGAGATGCGCCTTCTCGAGTCCAAAACCCGGCAACTACGGCTTCATTTGGCCATCGTTGCGGGTGAAGCCGGCCTGCGTCGAGACGCGAAACTCCTGCTAGGCGAACGCCTCCAAAGGCTCGCCCGGAGCCTCGCGCCACCTCCGCCATGAACGACGCTTACAGGTCGCGGAAGACCACCTTGCCACCCACCACCGTCAGCACCGCCCTGCCCTTCATGCGCCAGCCATGGAAAGGGTTGTTGCGCGACTTGCTGGCCGTCTCGGCCCGGTCGCTGATCCATTCGCGGTCCGGATCGATGACCGTCACGTCGCCGACACCTCCGACCTTGAGTTCACCCCGGCCGTCCGTGAAGCGGAGCAGCTTCGCCGGATTGCAGGTCAGCTTCGCCAGCAGTGCCGGCAGCGCCAACCGGCCGGTGTGGTGCAGGGCCATCAGCGACAGCGACAGTTCCACTTCCAGCCCGAGGATGCCGAACGGTGCGTAATCAAATTCGACCTCCTTTTCCGACTCCGTGTGCGGGGCGTGGTCGCTGGAAATGATCTCCAGCGTGCCATCGGCCAGGCCGGCCAGGATCGCGTCCCGATCCGCGCCGGACCGCAGCGGCGGGTTCATCTTGAAGTGGGTGTGGTAGCTCGGCCAGGTCGGCAACGCCTGGCCGGCAAAAAACCGTTGCGCCAGTTCGGCCCCGTCGGACGGCCAGAACTCCTCGCTGCCGGCGATGCACGCATCGGTCAGCGTGAAATGGTGCGGGCAGCCTTCGCCCGAAACCGGCACGCCGCGCGACTTCGCCTCGCGCAGCAGCCGCACGCTGCCGGCGCTGCTCAGATGCTGGCAGTGGATCGGGGTGCCGGTCTGCTCCGCGAGCAGGATGTTCCGCGCCACGATCATCTCCTCGCCGGCCGATGGCCAGCCGCGCAGGCCGAGGATCATGGAGTAATGGCCTTCGTGCATCACGCCGTCGGTCACAAGGCCGTAGTCCTGGCAATGGTCCATCACCGGCAGGCTGAACATGCGGGCGTATTCGCAGACCCGGCGCATCAGCTCGTTGTTCTGGATGCACTTCCCATCGTCGGTCAGCGCCACCACCCCGGCCTTGGCCAGCGAACCGATCGGCGCCAGCTCTTCGCCGGCAATCCCCTTGGTCAGCGCGCCCGTCACCTCGACCCGAACGCAGGCCTGCTTCGCCCGCTCCTGGATCAGCGCCACGGTGCCGGCATTGTCGATGGCCGGCGAGGTGTTGGGCATGCACACCACCGTGGTGAAGCCGCCGCGCGCCGCGCAGTTCGCGCCGGTCAGGATGTCTTCCTTTTTGGTCTGGCCGGGTTCACGGAAGTGGACATGCAGGTCAATGAGGCCGGGACAAACGACCCTGCCCGCGACATCGATGCGCTCAGCCCCTGCAAGCGCCGCACCGGCGTCGGCGCCAACCGCCGCGACCTTGCCGTCCAAGAGGACCACGTCGGCCACGGCATCGAAGCCCGAAGCCGGATCAATCACCCGTCCGCCCGTCAAAACCAGCGCGCTCATGTGTCGGCGACGCTAGGGACACGTCCCGCCTCCGCGCAAGCCGGGAGGGCGGGCGGGGCAAGGTCTTATACCCATTCCGGGAAAGAGTTGCTGGACTGCCAGCCGAACGTCCCGCTGCATGCCTTCTCCCTTCATCCGATGAGGGGAGAAGGTGGCCGGAGGCCGGATGAGGGGTGTGGGCACCCGAGCCTATGTTCTCCAGAACCCCTCACCCCCCGACCCTCTCCCCTCTTCCGAAGAAGGGAGAGGGAGCCAGCGCTATCCTGCCCTCCAGCATTCCACCAGGTTTCATTCCGAAATGGTAATACTCAGGAAGGCAGGAAAGTCCGCCCTCCCTTCCGGCTTTCCTGAGTTCCAAATTCAAATCCCGACCGCCTTGGCGGCCCCGCCCGTTGACCGCTGGTGGCGGCTTCCCCCACCCTGCGCCCGCTCATGGTCATCGCCCCATCGCTGCTTGCCGCCGACTTCGGCCGTTTCGCCCACGAGGCGGCGCGGGCGGAACGTTCCGGCGCAGAGTGGCTGCACCTGGACATCATGGATGGCCAGTTCGTGCCCAACATCTCCTTCGGCCCCGAAGTCGTCCGCGCCGTGCGGCCCCACTTCAAGCGCTTCCTCGACGTCCACCTGATGTGCGGCAAGCCGGAGATCCTCTTTGACGGCTTCGCGAAGGCGGGTGCCGACGGCCTGACCGTTCACGTCGAACTCGGCTCGCAGGTCACGCCGCTGCTCTGGAAGATCCGCTCGCTCGGCAGGAAAGTCGGCCTCGCGCTGAATCCGCCGACCAACGTGAACGAGGTCCGTCCCTACCTTGAACAGGTCGATCTCATTCTCGTGATGACGGTGAATCCCGGCTTCGGCGGGCAGCCGTTCATCGAGGAATGTGTGCCCAAGATCCAGCAGGTCGCCGCGTGGCGGAAGGAACTCGGGCTGAACTTCCGCATCGAGGTGGACGGCGGCATCAACCTCGAGACCGCCTGCGAATGCGCACGGGCCGGCGCCGACACCTTCGTCTCGGGCACCGCCCTGTTCCGCCAGCACAGCCTGACGCAGGCCGTGAACAAGATGCGGAGGTTGACGACCAAGGCGGCGGGGGAGCTGGTGTAGCTCGATTCGTGGGTTTCAGAAATGAGCAGGCAAAACAAACTGCAGATAACCCTGATGGCGGTGACGCTGCTGGGACTCATCGGCGTTACTGCTTGGCTGGTTTGGCCCCGGATTGAAGTTTGGGCCGCGAGCTACCACCAAAAAAAGGTCGCCAGCGCTTTCCAGAAATGGGGCGAAGCCTATTCCATCGTTACCAACAGGGCATCAGCCATCGAAGCGGCGGAAATGATGGCTTACATTGAGCGTTTCTATGTTCCTGGGGCGGGTTATCGAGGCGCACCCGAAATTGAAAGTGAGCTGGCAGTCCAACGCGAAGCCAGCATCAGGCAGATCGTGGACGCGCTGCGCAGCTACACGAAATTGGAGCACGGAACTAACGTCGTGCTTTGGCGTGAATGGGCCCGTTCAGAGAAGGGCCTGACCGACGGCATCCCTTCACGAATCCCTTAGCGCGCCATCGCTTTCATGATCCCCGCCACGCTGGCCATGCTGCTGTTCGCGTTTTCGTCTATGGCGGCGAAGCGTTCGGTCAACCTGCTGGGCTCATCCCCGGCGAGTCTCCTGCGCATCCGGCTCTCCGGTTGGCGACGGAGGCGGCGTGGGAGTTGGTGTAGCTCCATTCCTGGGTTCTTCGGCGTTTCCGGTGGAACCAGCAGGTCCGGCCGGCCGCAGGGTCATCCCGGAGGGATGAAAGCGATTAGCCGGGGGTTGAGCGTAGCGATACCCCCGGTCACGCCGCGAATGCAGCCGCACCCCGGCAGGGGTGCCAGCAAGGATCGAACCCAACGGGCTGCTGGCACGCCTCCGGGGTGCCGGCCACTGGAACCATTGCTCCGGGGGTGTCGCTGCGCCCACCCCCCGGCTAATGGCTCCCATCCCTTCAGGATGCAGGGACGCGCCGCCGCCCCGCGGGGCCGGGTCGATGAAATCGGTGAGGAACCAAACGGGGGCACTCGCTCTGACAAAGGTGTTCACCGGCTTGGGAACCTCGAAAGTTCCGGCGCCCGTCCCGCCTTCCCCGCATGATCCCCGCCACGCTGGCCATGCTGCTGTTTGCGTTTTCGTCCGTGGCGGCGAAGCGCTCGGTCAACCTCCTGGGTTCGTCCACCGCGAGCCTCCTCCGCATCCTGCTCGCGGCCTCCCTGCTCGCCATCTACGCGCACGGCTGGGGCGCCGGTCTGCGCGGGCCTTCGCTGGGCTGGTTCGTCGTCAGCGGGTTCATCGGTTTCGGCATCTGCGACACGGCCATCTTCCTCGCCCTGCCCCGGCTGGGCGCCCAGCTCACCAGCCTGCTGGTGCATTGCCTTGGCGCCCCCATCGCCGCCGTCACGGAATGGCTCTGGCTCGGCACCAAACTGGGATCCGCTGAGATCGCCGCCGGAACCTTGATCCTAGCGGGCGTCGCCGTGGCGCTATTCCCCAATCGCAAGCCGGCACAACTCTCCGTGCCCTCGCCGGGCGGCTTCGCGCTGGTCCTCGGGATCATCGCCGCCGCCGGACAGGCCTGGGGCGCGGTGCTGAGCCGGCACGGCCAGTTGCTGGCGCGCGAAGCCGGCCAGCCCATTGACGGCATGTCGGTGGCCTACCAACGCATTCTGGCCGGCGTGGCCTTCACCGTCGTGTGGTGGCTGTGGCAACGAGGTTCGGGCACTGCCAAGCCGGTGGATGGAACCGCCCCGAACCTCCGCCGTGCGTGGCCGTGGGTCATCCTAAACGCCCTCTCCGGCCCCTCGCTGGGGGTGGCGTGTTACCAATGGGCGCTGCTGGAACGGCCCACCGGCATCGTGGTGGCGATCGCCGCGCTCACCCCGCTCGCCGTAGTCCCGCTCGCCTGGTGGATCGACGGTGAACGTCCCACGACCCGTTCGCTGTCCGGCGGAGTGTTGGCCGTGCTGGGCGCCGCGTGGCTGGGCCTGAGCCGCTGATTTCGGTGCCGGCCAAAACCAAGGGCGGCCCCTCGGCCGCCCCATACCACGGCGGACCGAAGGCCGCGGTTCCCTGCGCCAATCACTTCGCCGACGCGGACTTCACCCCAAGGTCGAGACAAACCGCTTCCTTGGTGCTGCGGGCGTAAACCCGGCCGCCGGAGACGACGGGGGTCGTCCAGCATTTGCCGTCCAGCACGTCTGCCCGGGCCACCTCCTCATATTTGTCCGGCGTCGCCTTGATCAGGACGAGTTGGCCGGCGTCACCGAGCGCCAGCACATGGCCATCGACCAGCACGACGTGCCCAGGGCCGAATCCGGCCTTTTCCCACTTCACCTTGCCGGTGGCGACTTCGACGCACTTCACCGGACCGCTGCCGTATTCCTTGAACTGGAACATGCCGTAAAGGTGGCCGTTGTGCAGGACCGGCGTGGACCAGTGGTTCGCCAGCGGCTTGTCACCGCTGAAACGGTAGATCTCCATGGCCGTAATTTTGCCATCCGCCTTGGCCACCTTCACCGCCCCGGCGCCGACGCCGTAACCGGCTGAACAATACACGATGTCACCGGCAACTACAGGCGAGGCCGCCGTCGAAGTGCGGAACGGAAACGAATAGCGCCAGAGTTCCTGGCCGCTCTTGGGCTCCACCGCCAGCAGGCCCGACTTGACGAAGAAGATCACCTGCCGCTGGCCGAGAAGGGACGCCGCCGTCGGCGTCGCGTGGGTCATCGTCTCGTCAAAGGCCTTCCATGCGACCTTGCCGTCGGCCTTGTTGAAGGCGAGCAGCGACTGACCGGCCCCACCGCCGGCCACCAGCACCAAATCACCTTCAATCAGCGGCGAGGCGGCGTTCTGCCACTGGATGTTCCGGCCGGAAAACTCCTTCAGCAGGTCGTGCCGCCAAACTTCTTCGCCGGACTGCGCGGAGAAACAGGCCGTCACCAGCTTCGCCGTGGTCACGTAGACCCGGCCAGCATCCACCGTCGGGGTGGAACGCGGACCGTCGCCACCTTTGTTGTCCGAAGTGCCGGAATCGCCGCCGCCATCGTTGAACTTCGCCGCGCCCAGTGGCTTCACCCAGGCTTCCTTGCCGGTGTCCGCGTTGCGCGCGACCAGCACTTCCTGGCTGGCGCCGTCCACGTCCCGCAACTCGATGGTAAAGGCCTTGCCACCGCTCACGGCAAACGAACTGAAGCCCCGGTCACTCGGCACCCGCCACAGCACCTTGGGGCCGCTGTCGGGCCACTTCTTGGAGAGTTTTTCCGGTGACGAACCGTCACCTACCGGACCACGAATGAAAGGCCAGTCGCCGGCCAGCGCAGCGGAGGCAAACGCGGCCGTCAACGTGAGCGAGGCAAAGATGCGGGGATTCATGACGGCCGCGAAAGTCGGCGAACCCCTGCGGGGGTCAACCGGCTTTTTGTCGCGCCCACCCAGGCGAGCGGGGCGCGTCCATGGCTCCAAACCTCCGGTCGGGTAGAACCACACCCAAGAGTGGTGGCCACAATCGCCTCCTTGCGCGTCTCCCTCGGGCAGGCGCACGGTCTGAATCGACCTATGGGCAACAGTTTGCTGACGCAGAATCCCTTCGCCGTGCTGACGTTCATCGTCGCCCCGGCGATCCTGACCAATGCGACCAGCGTGCTGGCGATGAGCACCATCAACCGCATGCTGCGCACCCGGGAACGCATGCACGAACTCTATGCGGAGTCCGAGGCCACAACCCAATGCCGCGGGGCGACCTATCTCGAACAGGTGAACCGGGTCGAACGGCAGGGCGTGCTGCTGCTCCGGGCCCTCCGCCGGATCTATGTTTCGTTGGGGGCGTTCGCCGCCGCGAGCCTGGTGACGTTGTTGGGCGCGGTCACCGGGCAGTTGGGCAATGACCTCCTGATGCACCTCGTTGTCGGCATCGGCCTGTCGCTCGGCGTGCTGGGTGTGGCCGGCCTGATCGGCGGATGCCTGAACCTGCTCCACGCGACCCAACTTTACCTGGTCAACATCCGCGAGGAAGCCGCGCTCATCCGCGCCCGGCAGGAGCAACAGCGCCTTTCGGCAACCGGCCAACGGCCGCCCCCGCTCAGGTGACAGTTAGGTCCAAGCTTGGCCGCCCATCGAAGAGCGCCGAAGCCAGTCGTGCCCCGAAGCCGAATTCTCAACCCAAACTCAAAGCTGGGGGTCAGGGGGGATTGCGTCACCGCCGCCGTCACCGGGATCGGTTGGGAGCGACAGTAGTGCGGCCAAGTTCACCCGCCCGTTTCGCTGGAATTGACGTTTTCGCGACCGGGGATTTTCTGCGAGGGTTACCGGACGGGCACAGCACATGAACACCTCGACCGCAGTATTTCTCCGGAGCGCACCGGATCTCGATTCCTGTCCGGAGGACGATCAACCGGAATTCGCCTTCGCGGGCCGCTCCAATGTGGGCAAGTCCTCGCTGCTGAACATGCTGGTCGGCAAGCGCGACCTGGCCAAAGTGTCCGCCACCCCGGGCCACACCAAACACCTCAATTTTTTCGACATCAATGGCCGCTGGCGGCTGGTGGACATGCCCGGCTACGGCTACGCCAAGGTGGCGCGGAAGGAGAAGACCAACTTCAACGCCGCGGTCGCCGCCTATCTCACCGATCGGCCGAACCTTTCCTGCGTCTTCACACTGGTGGATTCGTCGCTGCCTCCGCAGGCGCTGGACCTGGAGTTTGTGGAGTTTCTCGTCGATAACGAGGTGCCGTTCGTTCTGGTCTTCACCAAGACCGACCGCGCCGGGGCCACGCTGACCGCCAAGAACATCGAGGCGTTCAAGGCCCGGCTTGCGGAATGGACGGCCAACCTGCCGTTGATCCTCACCTGCTCGTCGGTCGAACGGTCCGGGCGGAACGCCCTGCTCAAGGTGATCGACGAGTCCTTGGAACCGGAACAGAAGAAGGCGCAGCCCGCGAAGCAGCCCAAAAAGCGCGCCACCCCGTGGTGAGTTGACGGTGCGTTGCCGGGAAACGCAGGCGCATCCTACGCCGACAACGGTCCCGGAATCGCTTCCGGCCAGCCCCCCTGCCTTTTGGGTTCAGGCTGAAACTTTCCGTCGCCGGCCGGGTGCTGCGTTCAGCCGGGGCGTCCCGCGGTCCGGAAGTTTGATCTTCTTCCGAACCGATTGAACCGGCTCCGCGTTGAAGAGTCAGACAGAGGCGCGGTCGGTCTGGAGCGCTGTGTTGTCGTGGATGAGCCGGTCGATTCTGGGAGGAACCGAGGCAGGGCTGTCCAATCGTGTGTGTGAGTCGGCTTCCCTTGAAGACGGCCGACGGCACGGCGCTCCCGACCGACCACCCGTTTTCCGGTTTCGCACCAAACTCAGCGGACCGGGGGGCACATCGTTCGATCAGAATCCGATCCGCAAAAGCAAAACCGCCGCGACCTCAAGGGCGGCGGCGGTTCTAGGGACAGGCGGTTCAGCGGCCTTCGGTCATTGAACTCGGGATGCCGCTTTCCCAACCCTTCGGCGAATTCCACGGGCGCGACGAGGCATCCTCATCCGTGGAACGGCAACCCGCCGCCGCCCCTACCAAGGCGATGCCGGCGAGAATCGCGAAAAGCCTGCGGAGCATGGCGTTCATCGAAATCTCAGTAGAGGACGCTGTCACCTGGCGCAACGGCCACGTCGCCCTGTTTCCATTCCGGAAGGAGGTTCGCGATGCTGCGGCCTGGTTCGACGGTAACAATGCGGGCCTTGCCGATCAGCTTCTCACCGCGGCGCACCAGCACAATGCCGCCCGTTTTGGCCCCGCTGTTTTCTCCGACGTCCAAGACCACGAAATTCCACTGACCGTCGGCGGCCAGCACGGTGCCCTTCAGTCCCGGCATTTCGACGGGCTTTTCCTTGTCCTGTTCGTATTTGGCAAGCTGGGTCGTGACGTTGGCCAGCTGCTTGTTCAGGCCCTTGTTCAGGAGCGCCACCTCGTCCCGCTCGTCGCCGGCCTTCTTCAGGTCGGCCTGGAGGGTCTTGATCTGTTCCGGCTGCATTCCCAAAACCTGCCAGCGAGCAACTTCCTGCTGGGCCTCGTTGCGGGCCTTGGTGACCTTGGTGACTTCCGTCTGAAGCCCGTCCGCCCGGGTTTTCTGCTTATCCAACTCCGTGACGGCTTCGTCCCGGGCCGTCTTGGTGTCGGCCAACTCCTTCGTGGCCGCCTCGGCGGCGGCCTTGGAAACCTTGGCGTCGGCCTGCGCCTTGTTGCGCTCCTCAGTCGTCTTGTTGAGGTTTTCAGTCGTGGTGTTCAGGTTGTCGTTCAAGGCCACGACCTTTTCTTTGACGACAAACTGGCTGACGACGAGCGCACCGCCGGCGGTGAGCAGCGCGAGGATTAGAGCTATGCGGAGCATGACGCGATGAACGGGTGAGTTGTTCGCTGGGACGCTAGGTAGTTGCCGCGGGGGTGTCAACGTTCGCCTGCGTGAACACTCCTCGTGCCGGCAATCGTGGAATCTGAACCGTTCCCGCCGGGGAACCGTGACGGGAATTCCCTGAAGCGGCCCCCGCCCTGAAGCCTGTCCAATGATTGCGCCGCTCAATTCCGATCGGCGACCTCCGGCCGGCCATTTCAAGGATGGCAATTCGGCGGTATCCGCTGCCTCAATTTAGGGCCGCAAATGCTTTGTGCTTGTCAGTTGAACGGACTGTGGCTTTAACCCCCTCCGAAAGTTCTCCCCAAAAAACTCCCAGTGCGGGGGGAATTGTAACAAAAACATTACACACACATGAACTACACCAACCAGCAGCGCCGCGTGGACGGTTTCCGTCGCGCTCTTCTCGTCGGTCTCGGTGCCCAGTTGCTCGTGCCAGGCATGATGGCTCAGGACGGTTCGACCACCACCCCGGTCGAGTTGGAAAAACAGACGGTGACGGGTTCCCGCCTCACCGGAGCCGAAGTCGAAGGTGCATTGTCGGTCACCAAGGTGGACATGATGAGTCCCTTGAACACCGGCTTCGCCAACATCGTGGACACGATCCGCTACAAACTCCCACAGGTGGGAGGCACCGGTAACCTCAACGAAGGTTTCGGCAACGGCGGCAGTGGCCAGTCGTTCGTCGGCCTCCGCGGCTTGCCCGGCAATGCCACCCTGCTGCTGGTGGACGGTCGCCGGACCAGCTCTTCGGACCTGAACCTGATCCCGCAGGCGGCCATCGAGTCGATTGAAGTCCTGAATGACGGCGCCGGAGCCATCTACGGCACCGATGCCGTCGCCGGCGTGGTGAACATCAAGCTGCGGAAGGATTTCCGCGGCACCATGTTCACGACTTACTACGGCAACACGTTCGACACGGACGTCGGCACCCAGCAATACCGCATGCTGTTTGGCACCGGTGACGAGAAGACCAAGGCGATCTTCTCAGCGGAATTCAGCACGTCCAATGAACTGCTCAGCCCCGACCGCGCCCGCAGCTTCCCGGCGGGCAGCAACGTCTCCCAGACCTCAAATCCCGGCATTCTCTTTAACAAGACCAGCTTCGGTGCTCATGATGTGGTGATCGGTGGTGCGACCAACAGGGTCGCAAACGGCACGGCCCTCCGATGGACCGTCAACCCGACGAACTCACGCGGCTTGACGAATGCATCTCAGGTGCCCGCCTTCACCGGCCCGGTGCCGGCAACGATCAACGGGTTCCCGTTGAGAGTGACCGGGACCGCCTTTGACCCGCTGGCCTATGTCGACACCTCGACCGCGACCAAGGCATCAGACGTGACCAAGGCGCGAAATGACGCGGAAAAGGCCCTCCAAGCCCTGCTGCCGGCGAATTCGCCGGTTCGCTACGCCAACGGGGCCGCCAGCGCCAATCCCGTGTTGATCCCCGGGGTCGATCCGGGCTTTCCGTTCGGCTATTACACCACGGCTCACCGTCCCCACGAGCGGTTTGGTTTCAATACCTCCGTCAGCCACCAGCTGCTTGATAAGCACCTGGAATTTTTTGGCGATGCCTACTACATGCGCAACCAGTCCGAATACGTCTTCGCTCCGCCCCCGCTCGGTGGCTTCACGACGACTTCGGACAACTACTGGTTCCGCCAGGTGTTCCCGTCCTCGGCGGCCGGAACCCCGTTAAACGTCACCTACCGGCCGGTGGAAGCCGGTCCCCGAATTTACTATGACGACTTCCAAACCATCCATGCCGTCGCCGGCCTAAAGGGCCAGATCGCGGAGAGCACGTGGAATTGGGAAGTCTCCTATCTCTACGACCGGATGCAGGATGACCGCCGGCTGACCGGTGGCATTTTGCGGAGTAACTACCAGGCCGGACTGGACAGCACGGTGGCCGGCACCTCGTTCAATCCGTTCGGCTACACCCCGATCGGTGGCAGCAGCGCGGTCAATCCGCAGGGAATCATCGATGCGTTCAGCGGTTCGGCAACCGGCCAAGACACGCTCACCGCCCAGATCATCGAAGCGATGATTGGCGGCGAGGTGTTCGACCTCCCGGGTGGCGCGGTGCAGGTCTTGGGCGGAGCCCAGAGGCGGGACGAATCGGTGAACGTGGGTCCGGACTCCGCCTTGCAGTCGGGGGCGGTGCAACCGTTCAACGAGGAAATAGCTTGGAACTCCGGCCGGCGCATCGACGCCGTTTACGGCGAAATCAAGATCCCGATCCTGGGTAAAGACTGGAACCTGGGCCAGTTCGCCGAGGCCTTGGATTTCAACGCCGCCGTCCGTTACGAAAAATTCGACGACATCACGGCGGATTCGGGCGTAAAGCCGCGTGTTGGCATCCGCTGGGCCTCCCTGGAGCAGCAACTCACCATCCGGGGCTCCTACGGCGAAGGCTTCATCGCCCCGTCCCAGGCTGCCATTCACAAGCCGGCCGGCGGCCAGGACTTCCCTGAAGTCTTCAATCCGCTCACCGGCCTGAGAACTCAGCCCGAGAACGGCGTGCTCGACGTCAACAATCCGAGGCTCAAACCCGAGGAGGCGAAAAACTACCTCTTTGGATTCCGGTTCTCGCCGAAGGCTGTCAAGGGTCTCACGGTCGGCCTGGACTACTATCGGATTGAACAGAACGGTGTGCCATTCGCTAGCGAACAGTATGTGGTGAACGAATGGGCCAAAGCCGGCGGCACCTCCAATCCGAACAATCCGTTCGGAGAGGGCGCACCGGTCTCGGCGCAGAACCCCACCGCCGCCCAGGTCATCATCGAGCCGACGACCCAGGACATCGATCAGATCATCAACATCGGCCCGATCAACACCGGCCGTCGTCTCACCGACGGTTTGGACATGGTCGTGTCGCAGGAATTCTCGACCGACGTGGGCAAGTTCACCCTGACGGGGAACGCCACCCGGGTGCTGACCTTCGAGATGGAGAACTTCCCGGGTTCTGGCTCCATCGATTACCTCGGCCGCTTCTGGGCCTCAGGTGCCGCGTTGGAGGACGTCGGTTTCCCGGAATGGCGCTCGGTCGTCTCGCTGGAATATGAGTGGGACCGCTTCTATGCCGCCGCCG
>JAYUSF010000276.1:0-12307 GCA_043755815.1 Verrucomicrobiota bacterium | reverse complement strand
GTGGGTAAGCCAACAACGCGGCCAAGCCCCGGCAGGGGCGAAAGAGACGGGGGCGTTGGTGTGACCGACGGCTCTTCCGCCCCATCCGGGGCTCGGTTGGTTTGAGCCGCCAACCCACGGCTCACGCCGTGGGCTACTCTCTGTCGCGCCTCCGGCGCTGGCGGCAGCAAAGCCGCCCCCCGGCCTGCCTCCCCCACACGCAGGCGGGTGCTAATCTGAATGTTTGGGCAACTAGTCGGCTCCATGTGCGGCAAACCCAGCAGCAGTATAGACCACCATAAAAAGCATACCAGTCACGGTTGCTACCAGAATCTCCCACGCCAAAAAGGACCGCGGCAGTTGTCTCCTTTTGCTCCGCCAAATACAGGCCGCCAAGTAGGTCAAAAAACTGACCGACAACATCCCCCACAGGACCAGCGTTGAATCAGGCAAATAGCGTGCGCTTGAAACTAGGACGACGAACGAGAATATCGGCGCCGAGGCAATCACAGCCACTCCGAGGGAAAAATCCCAAAACTTGCTGAGGCGTGTCATTCGTTCGGCTGTTGCTCAGTTCACAGCGCCGTGCACAGCACCACCTCGTCCGGCGTGGTCGCGCCGGCGCGGACCTTGATCCAGCCGTCCTCGCGGAGCAGGCGAAGGCCGGTGGCGCGGGCGGCGGCGATGATCTGGGGCGTCGGGGCGCGGTCGATGATCTTCTCGCCGATGATGTCGCTCATGACCATCAGTTCGTAGAGGCCGGTCCGGCCGCGGTAGCCGGTGCCGCGGCAGTGCGGACAGCCGGTGCCCCGGGTCAGCTTCTGGCCGGGTTCCAGGATGAGATCGCGCGGCAGCGTGGCCCGGTCGGGTTCGTAAAGCTCCTTGCACTTGGGGCAGGGCCGGCGGACGAGCCGCTGGGCCATCGCGCCGATCATCGTGCTGCTGACGAGGAACGGCTCCACGCCCATTTCAATCAGGCGCATGGCGGCCGACGCGGCGTCGTTGGTGTGCAGCGTGGAGAGCACGAGGTGGCCGGTCATCGCCGCCTGCGTCGCAGCGCTGGCGGTCTCGAGGTCGCGGATTTCACCGATCATCACCACGTCGGGATCGTGACGCAGGATCGCACGCAGCCCCTTCTCGAAGGTCATGCCGACCGCGTGGTTCACCGGAATCTGGTTCACGCCCTGGAGGTTGTATTCCACGGGGTCCTCGACGGTGATGCACTTGAGGCCAGGACCGATGATGGCGTTGAGCGCAGCGTAGAGCGTGGTCGTCTTGCCGGAACCGGTCGGCCCGGTGACGAGGAAGATGCCGTGCGGACGGTCGATCAGGCCCTTGAACAGCCCGTAGGTCGTGTCGTCCATGCCGAGCTGTTGCAGCGTGAAGAGCACGTTGGCCTTGTCGAGGAGACGCATCACCACGCCCTCGCCGAAGATCATCGGGATGACGCTCACGCGGACGTCCACCTGCCGGCCGCCGACCTGGAACTTGATCCGGCCGTCCTGCGGGATGCGGCGCTCGGCGATGTTCAGGTTCGAGAGAATCTTGATGCGCGAGATGATCGCCGCCTGGAACCGGTGCATCTGCGGCGGCACGGAGGCTTCCTGGAGCACGCCGTCGATCCGGTAGCGGATCGCCATGTGGTGCTCGTAGGGCTCGATGTGGATGTCGGACGCCCGCTCGTTGACCGCCTCGACGATGATCTCGTTGACCAGCTTGATGACGCTGGCTTCCTGGGCCAACTCCATCAGGTCTTCGCCCGATTCGCCGGTGACGCTGACGCCTTCCAGGTCGTCAGCTCCCACCATCTCGTCGAGCGTGTCGCCGCCCAGGCCGTAGTGGGACTTGATGAACTTGTCGATGTCATCCCGCGGCGCCAGCACCGGCTGGACGTCGAGCCCGGTGCTCAGCCGCAGGTCGTCGAAGGCATAGAGGTCGAACGCGTCGCTGGTCGCGACGTTGAGCACGCCGTTCTCGCGGGAGATGGGCACCAGGCGCTTGCGGTAAACCACCTTGGACGGCAGCGCCCGTAGAATCTCCGGCGTGATGGTCAGGTCCTGCAACCGCACCATCGGCAGGTGAAGCTGCTTCGCCATGAGCTCCAGCAACTGCTGCTCGGTCAGCAAACCCAGCTGGACGATGGCGCGGTCCAGGCGCAGCCCCTCGGCCCGCTGCAACGACAGGGCGTCGCCCAACTGGCTGTCGGTCAACAGCCCGTGGGTCAGGAGGAGGTGCGAAAGGTTCATATGGTGGCCCCCGGCTGGCGGAACGATTCTTTACTACACCCACCCCCGGCGGCGGAAGTGCGACGCGTGGGAATCTGTGGGCATTCGACGAATGCCGCCCCACCGGAGATGGCGCACGGGCAACTGCAGCGGAAGCGTCTCCGTGGTGCAGGGTCGCCGGCCGCCCGGGCCCATGCGCCCCGCCAGCTCCAAAGAGCGTTCCGCGAACGCGGCTCCGACGACCAACGACGCCCGCTGCGACTTACAGGCACTCCAGATAAAGCGCGCGGAAGTCGGCGGCCGTCACGGGCACGGCGTTCGTTTTGTGACAGGGATCCTCCACGGCTTGGGCAACCAAGTCGTCCAGCAGTTCCGGCTTCGCGCCGTGTTCGCTGAGTTTGGTGTTCAAACCCAGGGCGGCGAGGAATTCAGCGACGAAGGCGATCGTCTTGGAATCCGCCTCGGCATCGCTGCACGACTGCATGGCCAACCCGCACGCCACACCCACGCGCCGGTAGAGGCCGGGTTTGCGCGCGGCGCAGAACTTCATGCCGGCGACCAGGCACAGGGCGTTCGCCAGCCCATGGTGCATGCCGCACAGCGCCGAGAGCGGATGCGCCAGGGAATGCACAACCCCCAGGTCCTTTTGGAAGGCGATGGCGCCCATCGCCGCGGCGACCAGCATTTTGCCGCGTGCGTCCAGATCCTTGCCGTCCCTCACCGCCCGCGGCAGGGCGTCCACGATCAGGTGGATGCCTTCGAGCGCGAGGCCGTCGCACAGCGGGTGGAACTGCGGGCAGGTGTAGCTCTCGATGCAGTGCGTGAGCGCGTCGGCGCCCGTCGCGGCGGTCAGCTTGGGCGGCAAGCCGACCGTGAGTTCCGGGTCAAGGATCACGAGTTTGGCCAGCAGTTCCGGGTGGAAGATGACCGCCTTGCGTTTTGTGCCGTCAAGGGTGATGACCGAGCTGCGGCCCACCTCGCTGCCGGTGCCGGCGGTGGTCGGGATGGCGATCAGGGGCAGGAGGCCGGCCCAGTCGGCGGGCTGTTCGTAGAACTTGGCCAGCGGGAAGCCGGGATGCTTGGCGAGGAGGCGGGCCGCCTTGCCCGCGTCGAGCGGACTGCCGCCGCCGATGGCGATCACCCCATCGCAACCGTGTTCGCGGATCAGCGCGGCGGGTTCCGCGACGTCGGCCTCGATGGGATTGGGATGCACCCCAGCGTAGAGGAACCACGACTTGCCCTGCTCCGCCTCACCGAGGACCGCGGCAAGCATCCTGAAGGCGTCGGTCTTCGCAAAGCCGCCGTCAGTAACGACGAGCGGGCGTTTGATGCCGAGCTGGGTGAGGTTGGCGGGCAGCTCCCGGAGGGCGCCGGCGCCGAAGAGGGTGCGGGTGGGAAACGAAAAGGCGGTGAGGCTCATGGACGCAAAAACCGGGCGCAGGCTACGCGAGGAGGCGGGTCAGGCGACACCCGAATCTGGGCAGCGGACTCGAACCGCGCCATGCGGCGGACTACCCAGGCAAGTGGCACCGGCGCCCTCGCCGGTGTCAGGTCCGACAGGCGCCCTCGCCTGTCGCAGCGCGGGCGCGGGCGCCCACAGGACCAGGACAGCCGAAGTCGGCCGGCGAATTTTCGAGCGGCCCGGCAACTTGCCCACAATCCATCCAACCGTGTTTTCCGCGTTGAATCCGTGGCGTTCTACCCTACCACTCCGCGCGGTGTCTTTTGTCACGCAGTGAAACCAACCGATCTCCGCGGGATCCTCCGCTACATTCCCCGCTTCCGGGAGAAGACGTTCGTCGTCGCCCTGGATGGCGCCGTGGTCACCGACGACAACTTTCCCAACCTGCTGCTCGACCTCGCGGTCCTGCGTTCGCTGAACATCCGCATCGTGCTCGTGCACGGCGCCTCGGCGCAGATTGCGGCGCTGGCGGCGGAAAGTGGCCTGCCCGCCTCAAACCTCGACGGCGGCGGCATCACTGACGCCGCGACGCTGAAACTGGCGCTCACGGCGGCAAACCGCCTCACGCACGAGATTCTCGAGGGGCTGGCGACGAACGACCTCCGCGCGGTGTCGACCAACGCGGTGATCGCGCATCCGCTCGGCATCGTGGGCGGGATCGATCAGCAGTTCACCGGCAAGGTGGAGCGCGTGGACGTCGAGTTTCTGCAAAACCTGCTCGCGCAGGGCATCGTGCCCGTCGTGCCACCGCTCGGCTTCGATGGCGACGGCCGGAGCTTCCGCGTGAACTCCGACGCGATCGCCCAGGCCCTGGCGGAACAGCTCAAGGCGTCGAAGCTGATGTTTCTGACCGCGACCGACGGCCTGACCCGCCAGGGCACGCTGCTCCGCCAACTGCTGGTCGGCGAACTCAAGCAACTGCTCACGCAGCGCCCCGACGACATCCCGCCCGGGATGCTGTCAAAGGCCCGCTGCGCCGTGGCGGCCTGCGAGGCCGGCGTGCCGCGGGTCCACATTCTCAACGGGACCGTGGACGAGGGCCTTCTCGCCGAGGTCTTCTCCAACGAGGGCATCGGCACGCTGATCTACGCCAACGAATACCAGCAGGTCCGCCGGGCGATGAAGAAGGACATCCGCCACCTGCTCCAGTTGACCAAGAATTCCGTCGCGGCCTCCGAACTCGTGAAACGCACCCGCGCCGAGATCGAGAAACGGATCGGCGACTACTACCTGTTTGAAATCGACCGCAACCCGGTCGCCTGCGTCGCGTTGCACGTCCATCCCGAGCAAAACAAGGGCGAACTTGCGTTCCTCTTCGTCAGCCCGGCCCACGAGAATCAGGGCATCGGCCGCAAGCTGGTGCAGTTCGTCGAGGCCAAGGCGCGGGAGCTGAACCTGGCGGAACTCGTGACGCTCTCGACCCAGGCCTTCGCCTGGTTCCAGGCCAAGGGCGGCTTCACCGAGGGCGGGCCGGAAGACCTGCCGCCGGCGCGCCGCGACCGCTACGACGCCAGCGGCCGGAATTCCAAGGTGCTGGTGAAGAAGCTGCGGTGACCGTGGCCGACATCGCGGCAGGCGACTGTCCGTATTCACCAAACGGGCAACCCCAAGGCAGATCCAGATGTCTCCAGGCGGAATCTGCTCCCCGGATGCGTCCAAGACGGGTTGGCCGACGTAGTGAAAGCGACGGGAGTGGTCACGGGCTATCTCGGGATGTTTCGCCGACCACGTTCGTTGCAAACCATCAATCCACGATTCGTCATGCACAACACAACCAGACTGCTCACAAGGAGTGGGGCCTTGACCGCTGCGGTGATCGCGCTCCTTGGAAACATACAGGCGGAAACCATTTACGGCCTGGGTTCCGGAAACTTCATCTTCAACTTCAACAGCACCGCTCCGGGAACCATCTCCACGCCGGTCGCCATCACCGGCCTGGGCGGATCCACCCTCCTCGGAATCGACTATCGCCCCGCGGACAGCACCCTGTATGCGGTCGGCAGCGGGGACAAAGTGTTCGCCATCAATCCCGCCACCGGCGCCGCCACGGACGTGACGGCCGCGTCGCTCCTGGGAACGGCGGTCGGCGGCGGCCTGGGCAGCGGCACCGAGTTCGGCATCGACTTCAACCCGGTCGTCAACCGGCTGCGCATCGTCTCCGACGCGGACAAGAACCTGCGCATTTTCGGCGCCTCCGAAAATGTGGACGCCTCCCTGACCTACCAAGCCGCCGACCCGAACTTCGGGGTGAACCCCAACATCACGGCGGTCGCCTACACCAATCCGGACACCGATCCCGGCACCGGGACGACGCTCTACGGCGTGGACACCTCACTGAACGTGCTGGTGAGGCACAACACTTCGCCCGGATTCCAGAACCTCCAGACCATCGGGCCGTTGGGCATCGATTTCGGCGCCGCCAGCGGTTTTGACATCTCCATTTCGGGAACTGCCTTTGGCGGCTTCTACAATTCGGGTCTGGGTGATTCCCAGCTTTACACCATCGACCTCGGCACCGGTGCGGCAACGCTGGTCGGCAGCATCGGCAGCGGCACCCAGGTGCTCGACCTGGCCGCCGTGCCCGAACCGGAGACCTACGCGATGCTCTTTGGTGGCGTGCTCGTCGGCTTTGCCGCCTGGCGCCGCACCCGCCGCTAGGCGGTCCGTGACTCCGGCTCGCAAAAGGCCCCGCCACGGCGGGGCCTTTTCCTTCGGCGCTCCTCACGGTCGCCGCAGCCGGAAGAACACCGCCGGTTGCGCCAGCGGCGTGACGAAACGGCGTTCGGTCGGCGCGGGTTGCACCGATTGCCAGTCGGGGGCGTCGTTCAGCACAGCGGTGGATTCGAGCACGTAGCCGTCGCCGCTGGCGGGCCACGTCAGCACCAGGGTGTCGCCTTCGACCGCGAGGAACACGGTCGCGTCGCCGGGCACGATGGTGACGGATAGCGGGGTGACGGCGGCCTCCAGCGCGAAGTCGCCGCCGGACGCCCTGAGCGGACCTTCGCCGGCCATCGTCGTCTCGGCCGTGAAGTCGCCGCCGGCCATCGCCGTCAACCTCGGCGTGACCTTGAGTTCGGAGAGCGTGAAGTCATCCGCGGCGCGGGCTGAGCCGATCAATATTCCGGCGACGGCAAGCCGTGACACGATCCGCAGGATGAACGTGGGTGAAGGGAAAAGGTTCATGGGGTGACGATCATGGCGTTGAACAAGGCCAGGGCTCCGGTTTGCGGCTGGCCGAACGGCGGCGGGGTGGGGGTGATGTCAACTGCCCAACGGCCGCGCAACGCGGCGGGTGAGTCCGGCGTGTCGGTGAAGTAGCGCAGAAAGTCCCCGCGTAGCACGTCGGCGCTCCGTTGGTAGAGCTTGTAGGCGCTGGCATTGACCGGCGTGAGCAGAAGCAGCGCCTCGGGATTTCCGTTCAAATGAGGGTGATCGAGGATGGCCCAGGCCGAAGCTGTGCCGCCCGGATTGGCGGCGGAAAAAATGGTCAACTGCTCCGGCACCAGGCGAAACGCGGCCGTCGGCGTGTTGTCGCCCAGGCCCGTGACGCGGAGCGCGCCGCCGACCCGGAGGCCGCCGTTGGCCTCCAGCGTGCCGGACACCTTCACCTTGCCGGTAAAGTCGCCCGCGTAGCCCGCGCTGGAAGTCTGGATGGCCTGCACCGCGGTGCCCTGCGGGACGGTGCTGATGGCGCGGACGCCCACGCGAGCTTGCGCCTCCAGGCCCACCCCCGCCTGCGGATCCTGCGCGATGGCTGTCACCGCGGTCCCTTGCGCGACCGTCGCCGACACCGCCCCGCCGTTGCCGGGCTGTCCGCCGCCCTGGCCGAGCTGATCCGCGAAGGCTACGGCCCGGCCGTTCACAGTCAGGCCGGCCGCGCCGAGGATCATCCGGTCCGCGCCGCCGCCGAAGAACCGCAGCGAGCCGTCCGGCCCGGCCGCGATATCCCACGCCTGTTGTCCCGTCTCCAACCGCAGCCGGGCGAAGTCCTGCGGGTTCAGTTGCGTGGCGCGGATTTGCGGCAGATCGAATCCGCCGCGTCCGCGCACGTGAAACTGGGCGAAGGGTCGGTCGCTGCCCACGCCCACCTCGCCGTTGGGCGTGATGATGAAGCGATTCGCGCCGGTATCGACCGTGTTGGCCGGGCTTTGGCCGGGGACGTAGAAGGAGAACCAGCCGTTGGGCCCGCCGGCGCCGATGGTCCAGAACGTCGTCGGCGTGTTCATGAACATCCGCACGTAGTCATCCGGATTGGTCTGTTCCAACCGGGCCTGCGGCTCGGTCTGCCCGCCACCGGTGATCACGTTGATCGGGCCGTTCCCGCCGCCCCCGCCCCCGCCGCCGACTCGCTGGCCGTCCACCAACAGCCCGGCCCCGCCGGTGGTGAAGTTGACGCCACCCCCGGCCGTCACGTTGAACGCCTGCCCGAAATTGAAGCTCGCGCTCTTGCCCGAAGCCCGGAGCGCGGCGTTGCCGGCGTCGAGCGTGATGTCGCCAGCGCCCACATCCGCGCCACCGGTCACGAAGCGGAAGCCGCCGTAGGCCTTGGCGGCAAACTCGCCGTCCTGCTGGCTCCCGAAAACGTCACCGGGCCAGGCGTTCCAGACGAACGAGGCGGAATGGGTCGCGCGGGCACGGTGTCCGGCCGCAACGCTGTGCGTGCCGGAGGCCAGATTGATACTGCCGCCCAGCACCGTCGCGTAGCCGCCGATGCCCTCGGTCCGGTTGCCCTCGCCGCCGATGATCGCCGAATAGGGTGTTCCCGCCTCGTTGTTGAGGCCACCGCCGATGGCCGAGCCGCGCGCATCGAGCATGCGGTTGTGTTCGCCGCCGGCGATGGACCCGGCTATCGAATTGGTCAACGACTGTCCAAAGCCCCCCGGCGATGGTGCCGTAGGGCGAGGTGTCCGCGACGTTGTTGTTTCCGCCGCCGACGCTGGCCTCTGGGGAGCGGGCCGAATTACCCACACCGCCGCCGACCGCCGCGTTGGCTCCCTCGGCCCGGTTCAGGACGCCGCCGGCCACGGTGCCGCCCGGCCCCGCGAAATTGGACGAGCCGCCGCCCACCGTGGCGTAGTTGCCGCCCGCCACGTTCTGGCTGCCGCCCGCGATGGTCGCGCTGTTCGCGTTGGTCAGGATGTGGGCGTAGCCGCCGCCGAGGCTGGCATAGGCCGCGTCGGGACCGACCTGGTGGTTGTAGCCGCCACCGAGGAACGACCAGCTTGACCGTTCGTAGATGCGGTTCAACTGACCGCCGCCCAAGGTCGAGTGGGTGTTCTCGTCACTGATCTTATTAGCCTGCCCGCCACCGATGACGCCAAAGGTGGCGCTGCCCGCGAACAGATTGTCGTTGTCCACGCCGAGGAAATTCCCGTTCGGCAACGGCGTCCCGCCCCCACTCCCGCCGCCCGTTGCTGTCGAGTGGATGGTGATGGTGCTGCCCGCCGCGCTGATCGACACGCCGGTGCCGGCCGCGAGCGTCACGTCGTCCTGCAGGCCGTTGAGCGAGCGCACCACGGTGAGCGGGGCGATCTTCGGCGTGGTGACGGCGAGGTTCGCCAGCGCGGCATTGTTGATGGCCCCGACGCTGAGCTTATCCGCCGTGATGGCGCCGGGTGCGAGCGCGCGGGCGTCCACGCCGCCCTCGGCCACGGTGCCGGCCACGAGGGCGTGGTTGGCGGTCTGCGCGACCACCGCGCCAGGCACGGCGGTGAGGCGTTGCCGGGGCGTGAGCGGCACGAACGCGCCATTGCCTTTCTGGCGCACGGAGATCTGCAGCCAAGTTCCTTGCGCGGCCCGCCAGTTCAGCGCGGTGGCGGTGTGGACGGTGTTGTCGAGGATGCTCCGCGAACCCATCGGCGGACGGACGGTATTGTCCAGAATGCTCACCCAGCCTTGGGGCGGGCGGACAGTGTTGTCGAGGATGCCGACGTAGCTCTGCGGCGGTTGGATCAGGCCCGAGCCATCGTGGACGGTGTTATCGAGGATAGCGGCTTCGGCCGCGAACTGGCGGATATCGAGCACCACCTGCCAGTCGCCGGCGGTGACCGGCTTGGTCATCATGACGTCCTTGGTGCCCGGCGGGATCTGGCCGCCGGTCTCGCGGTCGTAGAGCTGGAAGCGGAAGTCGTGCTCGCCCTGCGACGGCGCATTTGCCTGCTTGAGCTTGCCGGAGAGCAGCAGCGTGTTGGGCGGCGGCAGGTCCGCCGCGCGCAAGGTGGAGAAGCCCAATCCGACCGCGAACGCCAAGGCCGCGGCGAACGGGCAGACCGGTGAAGCGGAGAAACGGCGGAGCAAAGGACGCGTCTTCATGTCACCGACGGATAACCACCCGCGCCGCCGGTCCTTTCAACGAAGTGGAGATAATTTTGGCCGGGCGCGTGAATTCGCGCGTCAGCGTCTTGGACTGCGTGTGGCTTGCCACCGCCTTTGCCCGGCGGATGTGCGCCCGGACCACATCTGCCTACGGCCACACCCTTGCGCCCGAAAGCGGCGGCTTCGCTCCGCGCCGCCGCCGCAGTCCAAGACGCTGGCGCGACCATCCATCCCCGTTCCAAACCGTCGCCTACGGCGCTGCCGGCCAGTCGAGCTTCAGTTCGCGCAGGCCGGCGCGCACCGCGGCGAGATCCCAGAGCACGGCCGCGTGGTTGGCGGTGGCCACCGCCAGGTGCCGGCCATCCGGGCTGAAGCGCAGGGCCACCGCGCTGCCGGGCTCCGGCGCTTCGAGCCGGCACCACACCTCTCCAGTGTCGCCGTCCAGCAGCGTCACCTCGCGTCCGCCCGGGGCCACGGCGACGGTCCGGCCATCGGCTGCCACGGCCATCGGACCGGCGCTGGTGCCGGACCCGGGCCGCGGAACGGCCCAGCGGAGCAGTCCATCGGCGCACCTTTCGCGCCGCAGTTCACCACCGGCGACCCGCAGCAGATCCTCGCCGCCCGCGAGGAAGAGTCCGTGGGCATCGTAGCTGACCTTGAGAACGCGGATCACGCTGCCGTTCGTCGCGGACAACAGGTGCAGCCCGGTCGAGGCGCGGTCGCCGGCCAGCAGCCAGCGTCCGTCGGGGCTCGCGCGCAGCCGGGTGGTCCAGTCCGGCAGTTCGCCCAGGGATTGGACGGCATCCGGAGTGACCCGGAGCAGTTCGCGTCCGCGTGCGCTGAGCAGGGACGGTCTGTTTCCCAACAGCGCGAGGGGAAGTTCCCGGCCCACGGCCCCCAAGGGTTGCGGCTCACCGGCCTGGACTTCGTGCTTCACCGCATCCCAGCGCAACGGCACGCGCAGGAGCTGCCGGTCCGTGCTGGCCCATAGCGTGGTGCCTGCGGGATCGGTCTCGAGCCAACGGGTCCAGCCCAGCGGGAGCAGCCGGGGTTCGCCGCCCGCGACCGGCCACAGGCGCACCCCGTCGTAACTGGCCACCGCGAGCGCCCGCCCGCCCGCCACGAAGGCCACGTCCCAGACGCCTTTGTTGGACCCCAGCGCGCGCGGCGGCACCGGCTCCGGCAGCACGCGGGCACCGGTCGGCAGGAGCGCCTCGAACTCCCGCAGCCGAAAATGCCCCGGCTCACCCACCTCCAGCCAGCCGAGCCGCCCGTCGCCGCCCCAACGGAACTCCGTGCCCCGGCCGGTGACGCGGAGCAACTGCCGCCCCGTCGCCTGGCTCCAGAGACGGGTCGTCTCGTCCCAGCTCGTGGTCAGCACATACGGCTGGTCCGGGTGGCCGACGGCGTCCACGATCTCGGCCTGATGGCCTTCGAGCCGCAGCCAGTGCGGCTCGGGCTGGTCGAGCCGGACCAGATAGCCCCGGAAATCATCGGCCATGAACAGCAGACCGCGGCTGTCGGGAATCCAGCGAAAGCCTATCGGGCAGGCGGGCGGCGGCAGTTGCAGGGTTTGGTGCGAGCCTCCCAGCGCATCGAACAGATGCACCTCGCAGCGGGCCGGGCTGACCAACGCCAGCCGCCGGCCGTCGGGGCTGAACAGGAACCCGCCGTCGGTGAATCCGGGGGCGATCAGCGGGCCCGCCGAACCATCGTCCAGCCGCACCCACTGGAGCCGGCCGTCGCCCAGCCGCAGCGCGGCGGACTCGCCGTCCGGGGCGAGGTCCAAGGCCACGAGGCCGGGCACGACGCGCTGGAACACCAGCCGTCCGGTGGCCGTGTCCCAGACGAACGCCTGCTCGCCGCGCTGGCCCCCGAGCCGTTGCCCGCGAACGCTGAAGCGCCAGACCAGCAGGCCTTCCGCTTGCGCGCCTTCCAGCACGGTCAGTTCCCGGTCGTCGTCCCACGCGTGAATCCGCACCGAACCATCGGTGTGCGCCCGGGTGTAGCGGGTGAACGCCGGGTCCACCGCGCACCAGCGGCCGGGCGGACCGCCCAGTGAGCGCGATTGCTTTTCCTTCAGGTCGGGCAACGCGCGGGCGGCGATCGCTTCGGAGCGGAGTTCGACAAGGTTTGTGGCGGACCCGGCGGCCTGCCGGATGAGTTCCAGCGTTTGGATCCGTTGCCCGACGAGGCCCGACCGGCGCAACAGGCCGGCCCGCGCGAGCCGGGCGTTGGCCAATTCGAGCTGCGCCGCCGCTTCGGCCTGCACGGCCCGCTGCCGGAGCGCTTCCGCCCGCACCGCGTTCTCATGCTCGCTGCGGGC
>JAYUSF010000275.1:0-12353 GCA_043755815.1 Verrucomicrobiota bacterium | reverse complement strand
CGCCAGCATCCTCCTCTACCTGCTCAAAAAAACGTAATCAATACCTATTGAGCAATCCCGAAAAGCTCAGCCCTGCCGCCACGAGCGACTCCAGTTCGGCGACGCTGTCGGCCAGCCGGCGGTCACCCCACGGGTCATCCTGCGGAAAGCCACCGGCCATCCGCAGCAGGTGGCGGATTGTGACCTTGGGCGAATCCGTCGTGAGCGGTTTCACGCGCCGGAACTGCGGGATGAATTTCTCCACCGGATCCTCCAGTGAAAGCCGGCCGGCATCGCGCAGCTTCAGAATGGCGAGCGCCGTGAAGCTCTTGGTCATTGAGGCGATGCGGAAGCGCGTGTTGGCCGCCACCGGACAATCCGGCGTCAACTGGGCGTTGCCCCAGGCCAGTGTGTGGATGAGCCGCCCGTCCACGACCACGCCGTAGCTGAAGCCGGGCAGGTGATTGTTGGTGGCGTGGGCGAGGTAGAGTTGGTCCAACCGGGGCAGCACCCGTTCGATTTTGGACAACCGTTCCGTGTCGGTGAAGGCAGGAGGCGTGTAGGCGTTGAAGAATTCCGGTTCGCCGGCAAAGGACCGAACGTTCGCGAGGGGCCAGGCGGCGAGGAACAGGAACAGGAAGGTGCTTCGGCTCACGCCCGCAGCGTGGCGTGGCGTCGTCCGGAGGCGAGTGTTTTGGCGTTACCGGCCCGGATCACTGGATCCAGCCCCTGGCCCGATAGTAGAGCAGGCCGATTTCCTCGTGCAGCCAGTGGCTGAAAGCCCGAAACCCAACGTAATCGGGAACCGGCTTGAGGCTCAGGCCGTCGCCCCAGTATTCGAGCCCGTTGAACTCGGCGCCGAACATTTCACAGGGCACGCCCGCCTGCCGGAACACGCCCTCCGCGCGCCGGAGGTGATAGCCCGAGGTGACCACGATCACGCGCTTCCACTGGCGCTGCCTCACCAGTTCCGCGGTCTTCGTCGCCTCGTCGTGCGTGTCGCCGCAGATGCCCAGCGGAATGATTTCACCGATCGGCGCGTGCCAATCCCGCAGCCAGCGGACGATCGGTTCCGAGTCCGGCCGGGCGACGCCATTGGTTTTGTAGAAGGCGCCGCCCAACACAAGCACGGGCGCGCGTCCGAGGCGGACAAGTTCCACGGCGGCGAAAATGCGGTCGCTGGGTTCGCCGGCATCCCAGCCCACCAGAGAGCGTTTCGAAAACGAGTGGCTGCCGCCGAGCATCACCACCGCGTCGGCCCCGGGCGCGGGCAGCGGATGCGTCAGCGGGTCGTAGGGGCGTTCCAGTCGTGCCATGAGGCCCGCGGCGAGGTTCGTGCCGCCGATCAGGTGCAGGAGCAGGGCGATGCTGCCGGTGAAGGCGGCGAGCCGGCGCCGTCGCTTGACCAAGGCACCCAGTGTGACCAGCCAACAGGCGAGCCAGATGAAACCGATCGGTTGGAGTAGGCTTTCGACGAGGCCGGCAACGCTCATGCGGAGGGAATCTTAACGGAAGGAGTCGCGGTAATGCTGGTAGCGAAGGCTCACGTCGTGGATGTAGGCACGGGTGCTGGGGATGTCCACCCGGGCAAGAAAGGCGGCGCTGTTGGTGGCCGCGGCGCCAGCCATCCATTTGAGCACCCGGCCGCGCCCGGCGTTGTAGTCGGCGAGGCCATAAGGCAGGGGATTGTCGGTGCGGGTGTAGCGGCGGAGGGCTTTCCCCAGATAGTAGGTGCCCGCCAGCGTGTTGGTGGCGGGATGGAGGACATGTTCGTGGGTGAAATTGGTCAGCCGCTGGGAACCGGCCCATTCGAAGGCGGTTTCCTCCATCAACTGCATCAGGCCAAGTTCACCGGCCCGGCCCCGGGCGTCGGGGGCGAAGCGGCTCTCCTTCCAGACGACGGCCTTCACCAAGGCCGGAGCGACGCCGTAGCGGGCGGCCGCGGCGCGGATTACCCCGTCGTAGCGGTGTTCCTGGCGGTGGCGCCAGAAAAGCCACGCCGACAGGTTCATCGCGAGGATCAGCAGCACGATGACGAGCCAGTTTCGAACCACGCGGCGCAAGGTGGCGCATTGCCCGTTTTAGGAAAGGATGAACGCGGTGTTCGCATCCGGCGGGGCAGGTTACCGCTTGGCGGCGTGGGGCCGCACTCCCTACCTTCCGGCCCGTGGAACCCTTCGTCCCCAGCGCCCGCCGCGCGACCCTGGATGACCTGCCCGCCTTGCAGGCGCTCTGGAGCGAGGCCGGATTGCCTTGGGAAGAGTTGGCGAAGTTCCAGGCCGAGTTTCAGGTGGTGCCGGATGAGGACGGTTCCTTGGTCGCGGCGGTCGGCCTGCTCGTGGAAGGGACCCAGGGCCTGCTCCACACCGAGGCCGTGGCTCTGCGGGCCCTGGAACGGGCCGATGAACTCCGGTCAGTGCTGTGGCGGCGGATCCAGATCGTCGCGCGAAATCAGGGTGTTCACCGGCTTTGGACCCAGGAGGACGCCCCGTTCTGGTCAACCGTGTTCGTGCCCGCGTCCGCCGAAGCGGTTCGGGCCGCCGGCGTTGCCTTCCTCGGCAATGACCCGGAGTTCCCGTGGCGTTGCAACGAATTGGTGGATCCCGCGAAGACCCGCCAACTCGTCAACGAGCAGCTGGCAATCTGGTCGGCGACCCGGGCTCAGGAGCAGGAGGATTTTCAACGGAAGAAGCGGGCGATCATGGGATTCGCGCTGGTGCTGGTCGCAACCGTGATCGGCACCTGCGCGTGGATGATCTTCCGCGTGATGAACGCCCAACCGGAGCTGCTGCAGCGGATTTTCCGGGGAGGAAAATGAGCCGCTAGGCGTAACGGTCGCCGCCCAACTGGGGGCTTGCCACTCCGCTTTCGCCCGCTAACTTGCGCCTTCTTTTCCGCCGGAAACTGGCGCAAGAACTCTTTTTATGGCCGTCAACGCGAACGAAGTCCGCAAGGGACAAGCGATCCTTCACAACAACGACGTGTGTGTGGTGCTTGAAGTCATCCACCGCACGCCGGGCAACCTCCGCGCCTTCGTGCAGGGCATCATCCGGAGCATCCGGACCGGCAAATCCATGGACGTCCGCTGGACCTCCTACGAGAAGCTCGAAACGGTGGCGCTCAACACCCGGAAGATGAATTTCAGCTACATGAGCGGCGACGACTTCGTGTTCTCGGATCCGGACACGTATGATGAGGTGACCGTTTCCGCCGAACTGATGGGCGATGCCAAGAACTACCTCGTCGAAAACGGCTCCATCACGCTGACCTCGGTCGAGGAAAAGGTCGTGGCGGTCGAGATTCCCGCGAGCGTCGTGCTGACCGTCAAGGATGCCCCGGAAGGCCTTCGTGGCGATTCCGCCAACAACGTCCAGAAGGCCATCACGCTGGAGACCGGCCTCATCATCCAGGCGCCCCTGTTCATCAAGACCGGCGAAAAGATCAAGGTGGACACGCGGACCGGCAAATACATGGAACGAGCCTGAACAGATTTAACGGACCCGGAAACGGGTTCTCCGGGGTAACCCGCTGAAGAAAAAAGGCCCGCCGCAAGGTGGGCCTTTTGTTTTGCGGGTGCCGTCCCGCTCGACGCCCCGAAGGGTTGCGCTTACCCTCCTGCCATCGTGGCCGCCCGTTCTCCCATCGTCGCCCTGTTGCGGGACCTGATTGCCGTTCCCAGCGTCAATCCGGCCTTCCTGCCGCCGGAGGACCCGCGCACCGGGGAGGCCCGGATGGCCGAATTCGTTGAGGAAATCGGCCGGCGCGTCGGGCTGGCGGCCGGCCTGCAACCGGTCGTCTCCGGCCGGTCGAATGTGATCCTGCGCCTGGCCCCGACGGGAGCGATCCGGAGGCGGATCCTGCTCGCACCCCATCTCGATACCGTGGGTTTGCCGGCGCTGGATGCACAACTGAGGCCCCGGGTGGCGGACGGTCGCGTTTACGGCCGGGGCGCCTGCGACACCAAGGGCTGTGTGGCCGCGATGCTTTCCGCGGTTCTCGCCGTCGCGAAGTCGGGCCGCCGCCCCGCCGCGACGGAGATCGTCTTCGTTGGCTTGGTGGACGAGGAGAATGGCCAGCTGGGTTCGCGCCACTACGCGAAACATGGCGACCGCGGCGACCTGGCCATCGTGGGCGAACCGACCCGCCTGGAAGTCATCACCGCGCACAAGGGCGACGTCTGGCTGCAGCTCAAGACGACCGGCCGCAGCGCCCACGGCGCCACCCCGCACCTCGGACGCAACGCCGTTCATGCCATGAGCCGGGTCGTCGAGGTGTTGGAGACGGATTATCGCGCCCAACTGAACCGGCAATCACATCCGCTGCTGGGGGCGCCCACGATCAATGTCGGCGCCATCCGGGGCGGCACCCAGCCCAACATCGTGCCGAACGAATGCGTCATCTCGATCGACCGGCGGACCCTGCCCGGTGAATCGGAGTCCGGCGTCCGGCGGGAGATTGCCGCCCTGCTTCGCCGGCGCGGTTTGAAGGCCGGTTTCGACAATCTGCGCCTCTCGCCCTGTCATCCGCTGGAGACGGATTCTGAACTGCCGCTGGTCCAGTCGCTCTGCCGCGCGGCCGGACGGAAGCGCACCCGCGGCGTGCATTATTTCTGCGACGCGGCGCCGCTTGCCGAAGGCGGGACCCCGAGCGTCGTGTTTGGCCCCGGCGACATCGCCCAGGCCCATACGAGCGACGAATGGATCAGCATCGCCAGCCTCGAACGCGGGACGAAGGTGCTGGAGAAATTCCTGCGGAACCTCGAATGAGTCCCGCCTCCACCCTGTTAGGCGCCGGTCGGGAGTGCGGGCCTTGGCCACGGTCCAGCTAGTCTTCTGAATCATCCATGCGTGTCGCCTTCCTAACCCACGAGCCGTTCCATCCGCCCAGCGGCGGTGGCTCGGCCGAAGCAGTGTATCTGGTCGAGGAATTCGTCCGGCGCGGCCATTCGGTGCACCTGTTCTGCCCGGCCTTTCCCGACTCCGGCCAGATCGCCGGTCAGTTCAAGGTCGCGATCCATCCCTTCACCCGTTGGGAGATGAACCGCTACACCCGGTTGCGGAACCTCAAGTATCTGCTCTACCCGTCGGCCTTGGCGCAGCATGTCCGCCGCACCTTGCTGGCAACCCAGCGCGGACGCCGCGAGCCGTTCCATTTTGACGTCCTGTTCGCCCAGCACACCATCTCCGCGGTAGCCGCCGGAAAGCTGCGCCAGCGCCTGCGAACACCGGTGGTGCTCAACTTCCTCGATTACCTGACCGGCTTCATGGAAACGTGGCCCAACTGGGTCATGCCGCGGCCGGTGGTGCAGGCGCTCACCCGCTATGAACTCGGCCTGCCAAAGCGTTACAACGTCGAAGGCGTGCTCACCGTGTCGACGCCGCTCGCCGAGCGCATCGCCAAGTCGGGGTTCCCCGCCGATCGTATCCGGCCGATCCAATATGGCTACGACGCGGCCCGGTTCCGGCCGTTGGGCGAAGGGTCTGGGTCACCCGGGTCCGACCGGCGCTCGGCCGTGGTCGTGATGCACGGATCGTTTGACGAACACCACCTCGGCCCGATTGCCCGCGAGGCGGTGAGCCGGGTCGCGGCGGCGCGGCCGGACGTGACGTTCCGGTTCGTCGGGCGCGAGACCGCGGGACTGAAGCGGTTCCTCGCTGACGTCCGGGCCACGGCTCCCGGCGTGAAGTTCGAAACCACCGGCTTCGTTCCCTACGCCGAGGTCGCCCGGCACCTGCAATCCGCCGACGTCGGCATCGTGCCCTACGAGGAATCCAACGGCACCCACTGCGCCTTCGTCGCCAAGGCGGTTGAGTATCTCGGCTGCGGCCTGCCGGTGGTCAGCTCCCCGTTGGAAAACCTCAGCCGCTATTTCGTCGCCGAACCGGCGATCCGTTTCAGCGGCTTTGACGGCGTGTCGTTTGCGGACCGCCTGCTCAGTTGGCTGGACACTCCGCTGGCGCAGCGACGGGAAATCGGACTTAACGCCAGCATGCGGGTGGCGCGGGAACTCGACTGGCGCGTGGTCACGCGCCGCGCGGTTGAATTCACCGAAGCCTGGTCCGGGCCACGGTGACCGGCGGCTACCGCGAATTCGGCTGTCCCGCGTCGCGCTCCAGCGCCAGCTTGATTTTCTCCGCGGCGTCGCGGGCCAGGGCCTTCCGTTCTTCCCGCGCCCGGGCATTGACGATCAGCAGGTCCAGCGCCGCCGTGCCCAGGGCGAGCACCGCGAGCGCGGCGCAGCCGAGCCAGTAGATCAGGAAGGCTGCGCCCGCCAGTTTGGTCATGAGGACCGTAAAGCCGAGCACCACCATCAACAGAGAGCCTCCGATAAAGATCAGCCCGAGCCGCCGGCGCCAGAGATCCATTGGTGTCACGGGCGAGAAGTTATGGAATTCCTGCCGGACCGCCAGCGTTTGCCGCGTCGGGCGTCCGTGGTAGCGTGCGCCCATGGCGTTTGAATCATTCCGGGACTTCGTCGAGCAGCTCGACCGCGCGGGCGAGCTGAAGCGCATTTCCCAGCCCGTCGCCACCGAGCTGGAGATCACCGAAATCGCCGACCGCGAGATGAAGCAGCCCGGCGGCGGCAAGGCGCTGCTCTTCGAGAAACCGACCATCAACGGCGTCGTCTCGCCCTTCCCCGTCGCCATCAACACGCTCGGTTCCTGGAAACGCATGGCCATGAGCATGGGCGCCGCGACCGTGGACGATGTCGCCCGGGAACTCGGCGCGCTGATGAAAGCGAAGCCGCCCACCGGCTTCAAGGAAGCCATCAAACTCCTGGGCACCGCGCTCGAACTTCGCCACGCCAAACCCAAACTCGTGAGGTCTGGTCCGTGCAAGGACGTGGTCCATCGCTACGACGCCCCGGCCAGCCACACCGGCCCATGGCCGGACGCACCCGATTGGAAGGTCGGCACCCATCCGAATCCGCCCACGCTCGCCGATCTCCCGATCCTCAAGTGTTGGCCGCTCGACGGCGGACGTTTCGTCACCTTGCCGTGCGTCGTCACCCAGGACCCCGACACCGGCGACCGCAACCTCGGGATGTATCGCATCCAGATCTACGACGACCGCACCACCGGGGTGCATTGGCAGCTCCAGAAAGTCGCCGCGCGCCACGGCCGCCGTTACTACGAACGCGGTGAACGCATGCCCGTCGCCATCTTCCTCGGCGGCGATCCCATGTTCCCCTTCGCCGCCACCGCTCCGCTGCCCGACGGCCTCGACGAGTTCATGCTCGCCGGTTATCTGCGGAAAAAATCCGTCGAATTGGTGAAGTGCGAGACCAACGACCTCCAGGTCCCGGCCAACGCCGACTTCGTCATCGAAGGTTATGTCGATTCGACCGAACCGCTCCGGTTGGAAGGGCCGTTCGGCGACCACACCGGCTACTACACCCTGCCCGAGCCGTATCCCGTGTTCCACGTCACCGCCATCACCCACCGGAAAGACGCCGTCTATCCCGCGACGATCGTGGGCATCCCGCCGATGGAGGATTTCTACATCGGCGCCGCGTCCGTGAAGCTCTTCCTGCCGATGTTCCAGATGAACTTTCCGGAGATCGTGGACATCTCCCTGCCGGCGGAAGGCGTGTTCCACAATCTCGTGTTCGTCAGTATCAAGAAGACCTACCCGATGCAGGCTTACAAGATCATGCACGGCCTCTGGGGCATGGGGCAGATGATGTTCACCAAATACATCATCGTGGTGGACGACGACGTGAATGTTCACAATACAAGTGAAGTTCTGTTTCGCCTGTGTGCGAACACAGACCCCCAGCGCGATTCAATTTTCACCCAAGGCCCAGCCGATGTTTTGGACCATGCCACCTCTGAAATCGCGATTGGAACAAAGCTGGGAATAGATGCCACCAAGAAGCTACCGGGAGAAGGGTTCAAACGTCCGTGGCCTCCGTTAATCAAAATGAGCGAAGACGTCCGTCAAAAAATTGACGCGCTGTTCAAAACCAACTCGTAGCAGCCGACGTGGGTGTCCCCTATATTATACATTCTTGTCGCAGGTGGATTTGATTACCAGCTACTTCAGCGCAATCCAAACGGTGTGCTGACTGCCATCAGACAAGGTCGCCACCAGTTGCCAGATTCCGGGAGTCATGCCGGCGGCCCTGGTGTCGAGGTTGAAATGCCACTGGCTACCCGCCAGCCGGAACTGGGTTCCGGCCGTCGCAGCATCCTGTGGCGTGGCGTCTATCGGTGCGGCCGCCGTCGTGGCGTCGCTGTATTTGACAGCTTGCAGCCGGTGGATCCCGGTCAGCACCGGCGCGCCATCGCACGAGGTCGTGAATTTGACCGGGATCGTGCTGCCGTTCTTGAACGTCCGCACTGGGTTGCCAAAGCTGCCACCGGTCGCGTCGGCTCCGCCGATGGGCGACAGGAAGCCCGCGAAGTCCAAGGCGGCTCGCGTGACCGTGAACGACCTTGCGGAACTGTTGCCGCTCGCGTCGGTGGCTGTGCAGGTCACCGTGGTAGTGCCGATGGGGAACCCGCTGCCGGAAGCCGGCGAACAGTTGACGACGGGGGCCGGGTCGGAATTGTCCGTGGCCGTAACCGAGAACGTGACCGGCGTCAACAAGTTGGCGCTACACGGGACGGTGAGGTTCGCCGGCTGAATAATCTGCGGCGGCGTGGTGTCCTTGGGCGCCCGCGGGTCCAGCACAAACCAGTCAAAGTCGCCGCTGTCCGTCCAGAACCGCAGAGTTACCGGCCCGCCCGAGTGCTCGAAAGCGGCCGTTCCGTTGCTCCCTTGCATCGGCACGAGCGCGTTGTCTT
This sequence comes from Verrucomicrobiota bacterium, assembly GCA_043755815.1. Lineage (GTDB taxonomy): Bacteria > Verrucomicrobiota > Verrucomicrobiia > Limisphaerales > UBA9464 > CAIWAH01. The sequence goes on along the minus strand of JAYUSF010000275.1, from coordinate 3,585 downwards.
GCCAGGCTCCCGTGCCCGACCCATCAAACGTGCCCAAATCTTCCCACGTCTGGTTCGGCGTCCCGACGCCCGAGGTCACCTTGCTCAAGCGTCCTCGGAGTTGATGGTCCGCCGTGCTGGCGTGCGACAGCGCGGCCCACACGGTATAGGTGCCCTTGGGGATGTCGCGGGTGTAGTTCTGCCAATCGGCGCCGAATCCCCAGCCTATCCGGTAATTGACGACCACGTCATAGCCAGGCCGGCGCGCTCCCCAACGACCGCCCAAGTTGTCAATGAGATCGACGTTGGTCGGCTCCGAGTCCGGGCGATACAGGTTCAGGTTGTTCGCATTGTCGTTGAAGTAATCCACGTTCAAGACGGGAGCCAAGCCGGCAAACGCTCCGCCCGTGTATGGCATGACGCTTGCCTCAGGCTTGGTCTGGCCACCGGCGAAGTCATAGTCCTCAGCCTCGATGACGAAGCAGGGCGGCGACGCACCCAGATCATCCGGGGTGATTGTGCCGTCGCACACGAAGATGGCTTGCGAGTTGGGCGCAATCGGATTGCCCAAGATATCGACGATGTCGGTGACGGTCGCGGTGTAAGTCAGCCCCGGCGTCAGCTCCGCGGAGATGCTCAGTTCGACCGATTGCGAGTTGGGGATGACCTGAGCCGAGAGCACAGTGAGGCCGTCGCTCAGCATGTAGTGGGCGGGATCGCTGGCGATTGATTCGTCCAGAGGTTGGTCAAACTCGAGGCGCACCAAACCGAGGATGCAGTTGGCCGTGGCCGAAAGCAGGTGCAGTGGATCATGACCGGAAAACTCAGACGTGTTGCCGTCCGGATCGGTGGCGGTGGCGGTGATGATCTGTCCGGGCGAGGTGGCCTTTGGCACCGTGAGCACGAACGCCACATGACCGTTTGCGCCCGTCGTGACGGTGCCTGCTCCGAGGTAAATCTCGCCTTCGCCGTGACCTGAAGGATCGGCCGCGTTGTTGGCGTAGAAGTCGAGGGTGAACGTCATGTTGGGCGTGCTCTTCAAGGTGCCTTTGATCTCAGTGCCTCCCGCCAACGCGGAAACCCCAGTGATCAGCGGAAAATTCTGAAGCTTGTTGGGGCCGGTGTCCGCGTCGCCCAGATCGTTGAAAGTCGGTCCGTCAAGGCTCAGGCCTTGGCTTAGATCAATGCCCAAACCGTGATTGGAGTGGATTGAGTTGCCACGAATGGCGGTGCCCGATGCCGGTTGGCCGACCCAGTCGATCACAGTGACGCCACAGTCGCGGTTGAAAGCGATGACGTTGGCCGCCCCCGGTTCCGAGCCTCCTAACTTAGTGTCGGTGACGCCTTGATAAACCCATATCCCGCCCCTATTGCCCAAGTCCAGCGTCCCGCTCCGATCCGTGCCGATGAAGTTGCCCTCCACTCGGGCCCCGGCGCAGTTGAAATTGAGGCCGATCCCCGGCCCTTCGCTGGAAGCGAGGACGTTACCCGCTCCTGTTTCCGTTCCACCGATTGCATTGTTGCTGCTGCCGTCCATGGCCACCCCAAAGCTGTTTCCCAAAGGTTGAGTGCCTGTCCGATCCGTGCCAATCAGGTTGCCCTGAACGCGATTACCCGTCACGCCAGCGCCGTTGAAGAAGATGCCACCATACTGGCCCCGGTTGCCTGAGATAAGATTGCCGGCTCCTGGCTCGACGCCTCCGATCTCATTGTCGTTGGCTGGCCCATCTGAAAGAAAAACGCCGCCGCTGTTCCCCAGTGCCTGAGTCCCGGTGACATCGGTGCCGATGAAGTTGCCTTGCAGTTTAGTGCGGATGCTGCGGATGTCCACGCCGAGGTTCCCATTGCCTGAAATCAGGTTCCCAGCACCAGGTGCAGTCCCGCCTACGACATTGTCGCTGTATCCAAAGATGGCAATCCCTTCCCAGTTGGGGATCGCGATAGTGCCTGACACATCGGTGCCGATGAAGTTTCCCTGAACCTGGTTGTGTGGTCCTTGAATCTCGATGCCATACGCGCTGTTTCCCGAGATCAGGTTACGCGCGTTCGGATCGGTTCCACCGATGAGGTTATTTTCGCCCTGAACGGAGATCCCGGTGTAATAATTGCCCAGCGCAGTCGTTCCGGTGATGTCTGTTCCGACTCGATTGCCCTGAACGGTGCAACCGCCGCCGATAAAGAGACCGATGAAGCTGTTCCCGGAAATCACATTGCCCGCCCCAGCGGCGGTTCCACCGATCCGCCCTCCATTGGCAAAAACCTGGAGGCCGGTTTGGTTGCCCAACGGAACCTTCCCGGTGACATCGGTCCCGATCAGGTTGCCCTCGATGAAGATCGCGCCGCCCGTCCACATTACGATTCCGAAGCCACCATCCCACGAGCCCGCCGGACTGGGCTTGGTGTTGCCGGAAATGAGGTTGCCCGCTCCGGGGGCGCCAACGCGATTGCCTGTGCCGCCCCACATGGCCACGCCACCGAGTTCTGTGTTGGGAATAGCGGCGGTTCCGGTCAGGTCGGTGCCAATGAAATTACCCTGCACCTGGTTATCGTCGGATCCGGCGATCACGATCCCTTGTTTGTTCCCAGAAATCACGTTGCGCGCGTCGGGCGTCGGTCCGCCGATTACGTTGGCGCCGGGCAAGTCAGGACCCCAGTGGCCGATGAAGATGCCACCACCGTCACCCCCACCAACCGCGTCCCGACCGTTGCCGGCCGCTACCGTTCCGGAAACGTCCGTGCCAATAAAGTTTCCGGCCACGATGTTGGCACCTACATCAGTGAGAAGAACTCCATGGGAGCCAAACCGATTGACTACCAATCCGCGCACCGTGCTGCCACCCGCAGTGACTGTCAAACCACACGCACCGGGCCCCGCGTTGCTGCCGTCCAGTTCGATCTTCAGCACAGCGTCGTCACCTTGGGCCAGCGTGTTTGGACTGCTGCCCGGTTGGGTGTAGCCTTCAATGACCACAGGGTCAGTGATCACTGGCAGCGCCGAGAGCGGCTGGATCGTGTGCGGCCCGGAGCCGGGGATGTTGAACGCGATGGTGTCAGCACCGGCGAGAGCGTTGGCATCAATGATGGCCTCGCGCAACGAGCCAAGCCCGCTGTCGGCGGTGGTCGTTACAGTAAAGGTCGCTGCGTGGCTGCTGACGGTGAACAGCAAGTGCATAACAGCGCCGAGCGCCGCGATACTGGACCATTGAGTTCTCGATTTTGGAGTTTTCATATGCTTCATGTTCATTTCGAAGTTGATCGGGCTGCCGATGCGTAAAGGTAAAGTAAAGGGCTCATAATAAAGGGGTCTAAAGAGGTCGCTTCTTGATAATGGCTACTCCCAGTCGAGCGCTTTTTTGGAAAAGCGCGCACTTGACGCTTGCGGAAGCGGGACAATTGCTTTTCAAGCAGGCTTATTGCAGGAAGTCCTACATGTGGACTTGTGGATTTCAAGTTTTGTTTTGCCCAACGCCTGCCTTCGCACAAGGATTCGGCAAGGCCGGCCGGCTTCGGGCCGCGCAATGCTCTTTCTGTAAATTCGGTGAGCATCAGTTGGTGAGTGGGGTTTTGGGGACGAGGCTGAGGTAGATTTTCCCGGTTTCCCAATCC